>JAFIFG010000108.1 GCA_020832135.1 Clostridiaceae bacterium | reverse complement strand
GCTCTCCATCCTCTTCACATCGTATCAGTGCTTCTTTGATCCCCTTACATTTCCAAACCTCTATTGGCTTGTAATTTTTCAAATAAACTTCTTCTACCTTGGTATCTAAGCCCACATTAACTTCTACTACGTAAACACTTTTGCTATAATGCACCTCTTTTTTACTATACTCAATAGGAGACCCAGAGTAATATGCTTTTATCTTACCGCTACCTATCACCTTTTGTGGTTTATGAAGATGTCCAAGGGCCACATAATGAGCTCTTTGTGGTAGATGATTCGCATCCACTGTTAAGGAGCCTCCCAGCTGGATGGGTCTCTCAGATCCAACCTCCTCCCCCCCCATGACAAAGAGGTGAGATATGGCTAAATTAATGGTGTCCTCCCTATGTTTTTCAGATAGGTTGCTAAAAATTTCTCCAATCCGGGCTGAATAAGATTTCCGTCTAGCATCCTCCGCTAATTCCTCTGAAAGCAGCTCATTAAGTCTTTGTTCACTGGGGTAAGGAAGTGTCAAGATCACAACTCTTTCTCCCTTAAGATCTATTTCTAAAAACCCTTCTCCAGCTTCTACAATTTCAAATGTTCCATATTTTCCTGTCTCTATTGCACTTTTAGGCTTACCTAGTAATACAACCCCATGATCATGGGCTAGAGGATTGGCCGCTACTAGTCGTTATGGATTATCATGGTTACCAGCAACGATAATCACATGCCTTTCTCCATTTGCAGAAAGCTTTTTGACACTGTCATAAAAAAGTCTTTCTGCCTGGGCTGGTGGGTTACTGGTGTCATAAATATCTCCAGCAACTAAAATCAAATCGATTTCATTTTCATTTACAATGGTAATGAGCTCCTCTAAAAATCGTTCCTGTTCTGCCAGACGACTATTTCCCTCTAAGCTTTTGCCCAAATGCCAGTCAGACGTGTGTAATATCTTCATCGTTTCACCCCTCGTATAATATGTTTAGACCCAGTTTTTATTGGTCTAAGCATATTTATTTTTTTCTTTATTTCAATTTTTAATTGAGATATCCTAATGCTAAAATAGACTTAGAATAATTAGCCAAGGATAATTCTTTCACCCCTTGCAAAGCCTTACCGGTTATTGCCTAGTAAGCTTGCTTCCTGACTTAGTTATCATATTCTGCTTACTCAGATGCTGCATCTCTTTGACTAGCCCACAGCAAGGTATTTTTCAAAGATGAATGCTAATAATGCGAGGTTGCAGTCAGTAGCTAAGATTAGGATATCTCTTTTACTAATTGTTCAAAATACTCCTCAATGAAAGGTGGTGATCTTGTGAAGAACAACCATATGTCTACTTTATTTGTTGGTATTGATGTTAGTTCCAAAACTAACGTTTTATGTGCTCTGGATTTTCAAGGGAATAAGCTTCTTAATCTAACGGCTCTGAATAACCAGCCTGGTGCTGAATCTATTTCAGATAGCATCCTAAACTGTTTAGTTTCTAATAGCCTAAAATATGTTGTTATTGCCCTAGAATCCACTTCTTTTTACAGTACACATATTGCTAACTTTCTTTCATCCAGTGAAGAGCTTCTATTGTTTAAGCCTCTTGTATATTGTCTTAATCCTAAGTCTGTTGCTAACTACAGGAAGTCCTTTATTGATATGGATAAAACTGACCCCCTCGATGCTTTTGTTATAGCTGACTTTGCTAGATGTGGTAGAATCACATCCGAACCCTGGCGGGGAGCTCAGTTCCTTGCTTTACAAAGACTTTCTAGGCATAGACTTCATCTAGTTGAATGTATCACCAGAGAGAAGGCTTATATGGTTTCTAATATTTATCTGAAGTTTAGTGAATTAGCAGTTTTAGATAAGGATAATCAACCCTTTTCTAACACTTACGGAGCTACTTCTGCTGCTGTTTTAACTGAATTCCTTTCTTTAGATGACATTACTTATTCATCTATTGAGGACCTTGTAGCATTTGTATCTGCTAAAGGCAAAAATCGTTTTAGTAATCCTTATGAAACCGCTAAGGTATTACAAAAGGCTGCCAGAGATTCTTATCGCTTAGATAAAGTATTGTATGAGCCCTTAAACACTTCTATTGCTTCTTCTTTTAATGTTATCAAAGCCTTTGATAGTGAAATCAAAACTATTGATAAAGCCATTGTAAAGGCAATTAAGGGTATTAACACTACTGAGTATCAGTCTCTTACTTCTATTCCTGGCATAGGTCCAGTCCTTGCTAGTGGTATCCTTGCCGAAATAGGTACAATTACTTCTTTTGACTCTCATGATGCCTTAGCTAAATATGCTGGTCTCACATGGAGAGTAAATCAGTCTGGTAATTATTCTTCTGATAATACTAGAATGACTAAGACTGGTAATAAGTATCTTAGATATTACATCATAGAAGCTGCCAATAGTGTTAAAAACAATATTCCTGATTACAAAGAATTCTACCTTAAGAAGTATGGTGAGGTGACCACCCACTGTCATAAAAGAGCACTCGCACTTACATCTCGTAAATTAGTTCGTTTGATTTTTGGCTTGCTGACTAAAAATCAAATCTACTCCAGCGATAAAGTTGGAGAGATAAAATAAAATACTTCTAAATCTTTAACCTGTTTTTTTCTTGAAAACCTTAGGTTCTATTTGTGTTACCCTTCTTTAAATCTTTTGTTTGTTTTCATTAAAAATCTTTTCTTGACATATTACCAGATTGCTTGATCCACATCAAATAAGTATAAATAGGTTTCCTTTACCTGTTTTCCTGTAATACGCTCTAGGGCTTCTGCATACATCGTTAGTTGCACATCATATCTTGCCATTATGCTTGCGGTATCTCCATTAAGGACAATGTCATTTTTATAGTCCACCAATACCAAACCATCCACCTCTTCAAAATAGCAGTCTATTACACCCTGAACAAGTAGCTTTTCCTCTAGATTTTCAGATAACCCATCGATGACATCACTGGCGGATTTTTCAATAATGAATGGTGATTCTCGATATACCTTCTTTGCCCCAAGCATTCGAGTTCCAATTTGACTCTTAAAATAATTTACTATTTTTTGTACATTAACAACCTTAGCTTCTTCTTCGGTAATCAACTCCCGGACCACCATCAAGTCTATCTGTTGGCTGATCTCCTCTTCACTTCCAACTTGATTTAATGCTAAATGCTGAAGTACAAAGTGAATAATTGTCCCTCTTTCCGCCGCAGTAAGAGCCTTTTTACCCTCCATAAACTTTGGGGTTTTAACAAGGGTTGGGATTTGATGTACAATAGAATCCATCTCTCCCATGTTGGCTTTTTTAATATCCGACACCGAGAGCTTAGAGGGAATCACAGTTGCCTGGGGATGAGGATACTGCCAATTGAGCCTATTATTAATTTCTTCTTGATACGCCGTATAGTCATTTGGAGAAAAGTCCTCTCTATTAAAATGGGTCAATTTTTCCCTATATTCTACTTCCTTTAATCGCTTTTCATGTTCTTCTAATACAACAGCTTGCCTACCTAGAATATTGACTGTCCATTTAGAATCCTCAGCCTTATATTTCAAATCATTAAATTCAAAATCACCTAATTCTCTTAAAATCTCTCCCTGGGGATGTTTGATCAGTGCAGCACCTATCCAATCTAAATAACTTTTGGCATTCATTAATGAATAGATATTGTCTGCTTGGTTCCAGTTTTTAACCAGCCTATCAATTTTTCGTAAAGATCCAACGATAATCAGCTTATCCTTAGGTCTCGTAAAGGCCACATATAAAATT
>JAFIFG010000102.1 GCA_020832135.1 Clostridiaceae bacterium | reverse complement strand
TGTAGCTATCTGTGATGTATATGATGCTTTGACTGCCCATAGAGTTTATAGGCAAGGTATGCCTCCCCATAAAGCCATTGAATATTTAATATCTATGGGAAATCATCAATTTGATTATCAACTGGTTAAAATATTTTTAAAAAATATATGTATTTACCCAAAAGGTACCGTTGTAAAATTACAGTCAGGAGAAACAGCCATAGTAGTGGATCAGAATGAAAGTTGGCCCACTAGACCAATACTAGAAGTTGTAGATGACCATAAGAGTAAAAGAATGAAAAGAAGTAGGATAGATCTAACGAAATATTTGAATAATAATATTGTAGAAAAAACAAAATTATAATGGGAATTTAATATTTTAAAAAAAATAGACGTTCTAGTGACGGAGCACCTATATAATTTACTTAAAAGAGAAGCACATATAATGAACCATAATAAAACAGAGTCATTATTAACTTCAGAAATTTAAGAAAAGGGGTGTAATTAGATGACAAACAATATCGATATTTCTAATGCAATGATGATTAAGTTAGATAGTGTTTTACCCAAATATCCTGAATTTATTGAAGGAATAAGAAGAGCTCCTGACAGGGGTTTCAAGCTTACACCTTCACAGACAGAAACAGCTTTAAAAAATGCTCTAAGATATATTCCAGAAGAATTACACGAGGCTTTAGCACCAGAATTTTTAGAGGAATTAGTAACCAAGGGAAGAATCTATGGTTATCGTTTTAGACCAGATGGTAATATTAAGGCAAAATCTATTGATGAATATAAGGGAAATTGTATTGAAGGAAAAGCTTTCCAAGTAATGATGGATAACAATTTAGACTTTGACATTTCTCTCTATCCTTATGAGCTAGTAACCTATGGAGAAACAGGCAAGGTATGTCAAAACTGGATGCAATATAGATTGATTAAAAAATATCTTGAAGTTATGACCAATGAACAGACTTTAGTACTTGAATCTGGGCATCCATTAGGATTATTTAAATCTAAACCAGATGCTCCAAGAGTAATCATTACCAATGCTTTAATGATAGGTATGTTTGACAATCCAAAGGATTGGGATATTGCTGAACAAATGGGAGTTGCCAACTATGGACAAATGACAGCAGGAGGTTGGATGTACATTGGACCTCAAGGTATTGTTCATGGAACTTTCAATACCCTATTAAATGCTGGCAGAAAGAAGCTGGGATTAGGGGACGATGAAGACTTAAAAGGTGTATTATTTGTAACCTCAGGTCTAGGCGGCATGAGTGGTGCTCAACCAAAGGCGGTGGAAATTGCCAATGGAGTTGGAATTGTTGCTGAAGTAGATTACTCTAGAATTCAAACAAGATATGAACAAGGCTGGGTAAGCTTGGTTTCTGCTGATTTAGAAGAAGTATTTAGGGTAGCTAAAGAATATATAGAGAAGAAAGAACCTATCTCTATAGCATACCATGGTAATGTAGTAGATTTATTACAATATGCTGTAGACCATCATATTGAAATTCCTTTACTATCTGACCAAACCTCTTGTCATGCGGTTTATGAAGGTGGATATTGTCCACAAGGTATTACTTTTGAAGAAAGAACAGATTTATTAAAGAATAACAGACAGAAGTTTGAAGAGTTAGTAGATGAAACCTTAAAAACCCACTTTGAATTAATTAAAGTTTTAGTAGACAGAGGAACTTATTTCTTTGACTATGGTAATGCCTTCATGAAATCTGTTTATGATGCAGGTGTGAAGGAAATTTCAAAAAATGGTATAGATGAAAAGGATGGTTTTATCTTCCCATCCTATGTAGAGGATATTATGGGACCTGAATTATTTGATTATGGTTATGGACCATTCAGATGGGTTTGCTTAAGTGGTAAGCATGAAGACCTAATCAAAACCGATAAGGCAGCTATGGATTTAATTGATCCAAATAGAAGAGGTCAAGACAGAGACAACTATGTATGGATCAGAGATGCTGAGAAAAATCAAATGGTTGTTGGAACTCAGGCAAGAATTTTGTATCAAGATGCTATGGGTAGAACAAGAATAGCCCTTAGATTCAATGAAATGGTTAGAAATGGTGAAATTGGACCTGTAATGTTAGGTAGAGACCACCATGACGTAAGTGGTACAGATTCACCCTTCAGAGAAACATCTAATATTAAAGATGGCAGTAATGTTATGGCAGATATGGCTACTCAATGTTTTGCAGGAAATGCCGCTAGAGGTATGAGTTTAATTGCATTACACAATGGTGGCGGAGTAGGTATCGGCAAATCCATCAATGGTGGATTTGGTATGGTGTTAGATGGAAGTGAAAGAGTAGATAATATCTTAAAGTCGGCTATGCCTTGGGATGTTATGGGTGGTGTTGCACGACGTGCATGGGCTAGAAATGAAAATTCTATTTCAACCAGTATAGAGTATAACCAAGAATTTAGTGACACTGATCATATCACACTACCATTTATTCCTAGAGAAGATTTGGTAAAAGGTTTAGTTGCAAAGGCTTTTGAAAATAAAAAATAATAGAAAACTGTATATAGCAGGGAGCAAATTTTCCCTGCTGTATTGAAATATTTGATACATAAAAAAGGAGGATCATCATGAGCGAAAAGAAAAAGATTGTTCAATGTGTGCCAAATTTTAGTGAAGGTAGAGACCTAGAAAAAATAGAAAAAATTGTTAGTGCATTTAGAGGTAAAGAAGGCGTAAAGCTTTTAGACTACAGTAGAGATGAAGATCACAACAGAGCGGTGGTAACAGTAGTAGGGGAGCCAGAAGCTGTGAAAAATGCAGTAATAGAAGCTATTGGAACAGCTATAGAAGTAATTGACATGACAAAACACGAAGGACAACACCCAAGAATGGGTGCAACTGATGTTGTTCCTTTTATTCCTATTAAAAATATTAGCATGACGGAGGCAGTAGAGTTAGCTAAAGAAGTAGCTAAAGAAGCCGCTGAAAAGTATAATTTACCTATTTATCTATATGAAAAAGCAGCCGCTACTCCAGAAAGAGAAAACTTAGCAAAGGTAAGAAAAGGTCAATTTGAAGCTATGGCAGAAAAACTACAACAACCAGAATGGCATCCAGACTTTGGACCAAAAGAAGTACATCCTACTGCTGGAGTAACCGGTGTAGCAGCTAGAATGCCTCTAGTAGCATACAATGTAAACTTAGATACAAATAAATTAGAAATTGCTGATGCCATTGCTAAAAACGTAAGACATCTTGGTGGAGGACTAAGATATTGCAAAGGTATGGGTGTAGAACTAAAGGACAGAGGGATTGTTCAAGTTTCTATGAATATGACGGATTATACAAAAACTGCTTTATATAGAGTTTTTGAACTGATTAGAATAGAAGCAAAGAGATACGGTGTTAATGTAGTAGGAAGTGAAGTTGTAGGTTCTGTTCCGATGGAGGCTCTTGTTGACACAGCGGCTTATTACCTTGGATTAGAGGATTTCACGATGGACCAAGTATTAGAAGCTAGATTAATGGAGTAGTGATGATGATGACAAAAGGCAATATATTAATAAAAAATGCTGCGGAACTAGTTACCTGCAGTGGGTTTCAAGCAAAAAAAGGTAAAGAGATGTCAGACCTACATATCATAGAAAAGGGTACTGTTGTAGTAGAGAATGGCATCATAAAGGCTGTGGGCCCAACAGAAGAAATATTGAAAAGTTTCCCTGAAGAGAACTATGAAGTAATCGATGCTACCGGTAAAGCTGTGTTACCAGGTTTTGTTGATTCCCATACCCATGTTGTATTTGGTGGTTATAGAGCAGAGGAGTTTTCCTGGAGACTTCGTGGAGATAGTTACATGTCCATCATGGAAAGAGGTGGCGGTATACTAAGTAGTGTAAAGGCTACGAAAGAGGCAGCCAAAGAAGAACTTTTCAAAAGTGCCATGGCACGATTAGACTCCATGCTGAGCTTTGGTGTAACTACTGTAGAAGGAAAGAGTGGTTATGGTTTAGACCATGAAACAGAAATTAAACAATTAGAAGTGGCAAAGGAAGTCAATGAAGCCCATGTGGTAGATGTAATAAGTACATTTTTAGGTGCACATGCAGTACCTAAAGAATACAAAGGTAAAGAAGAGGTATTGGTAAATTTCTTTATTGAAAAGGTTATGCCTGAGGTGGCAGAAAGAAAATTAGCTGAGTTTTGTGATATCTTCTGTGAACAGAATGTATTTTCAGTAGAACAATCAAGAAGATTACTAACAAAGGCCAAAGAAATGGGCTTTAAGTTAAAACTGCATGCTGATGAAATTGTACAATTAGGTGGAGCTGAACTGGCAGCGGAATTAGGAGCTGTTTCTGCCGATCATCTTCTACAGGCTTCTGATGAAGGTATTAGAGCCATGGCTGAAGCGGGAGTAATCACTACATTGCTTCCCGGAACTGCCTTTAGCTTAAAGGAGGATTTTGCAAGAGCTCGATATATGATAGAAAATAATTGTGCCGTTGCTTTAGCGACAGATTTAAATCCTGGAAGTTGTTTCACAGAATCAATTCCATTAATATTTGCATTGGCGACCCTCTATATGGGGATGTCAACAGAAGAAGCAGTTACAGCGCTAACCATTAACGGTGCAGCTGCTGTAGATAGAGCAGATACCATTGGTAGTATTGATGTGGGTAAAAAAGGTGATATTATCATTCTTGAATTCCCATCCTACAAGTATATTCCGTATCATATTGGAGTAAGCACTGTAGAAAAAGTTGTAAAAAATGGTATGTTAGTATTTGACAAAGAAAAATAGCGACTTTTGAAGGAATTCATATCAATAAAGAAGAAACCATTAAAGAGATTATTTCAATAGAAGAGGGGGAGAAAAAAATGCTAGGAAATATGACGGTAACAGAGTTTTTAGAAAAAACAGCCTCCAATGATCCAGTGCCGGGTGGTGGAAGTATAGCTGCTTTAAGTGCTGCTACAGCTGCTGCTTTAACCGAAATGGTGGCGAATTTAACGGTAGGCAAGAAAAAATATGTAGAGGTAGAAGAAGAGATGAAGGAAGTAGCTAAAGCTTTTGTGGATGCAAGGAAAGAACTGATTAAAGATATCGATAAAGATGCTGACTCCTATGATCAAGTAATGCAAGCCTTCAAACTACCTAAAGAAACAGAAGTGGAAATAGAAGACAGAAAAAATGCTATTCAAGAAGCAACAAAAAAAGCTGCTTCAGTGCCATTAGAAGTTGCTCAAAAAGCTTTTGCCATGATGGAAAGCATTGAAAAGGTTGTTGTAAAGGGCAACCAAAATGCTGTAACTGATGGTGCAGTAGCGGCAATGATGGCTAGAACTGCCGTTTTATCCGCATTATATAATGTGAAAATTAATCTAGGCTCTATTAAAGATGAAGCCTTTGTTGAAGAAGTTTCAAACAAAGTAAAGGAATTAGAATCTAAGGTAGAAATTGTAGAAAAACAAATACTTTCTCAGGTTCAGTTGTAAAGAAAAATAACTATTTTGAAAGGGTATAGTCTTAGAAATCTAAGACTATGTCCTTTTTATCTTTAAGGATAGGTGCAACTTTAGAATTTTTGTCATTTTCTTAAAAATCAGTTATAATGAAAATGGATGTCAAGGAAGAAATAATATTAGACTGCATAATAGAAACAGTAATATCATTGCTATATAAAGAAGGTGGAGCTATGTGCAATATTCATGTAAAGTTATTTAA
>JAFIFG010000098.1 GCA_020832135.1 Clostridiaceae bacterium | reverse complement strand
TGTAGGATTCGTTGTATCCGAATTTACGCCCTCGGACTGTTATATCAAACTAGAGTAGATTAACTTCGGTTATTCAAAATAGGATAGGTTGAACAGGGAATTAAACAGACTTATAGAGTTTTATAAGGTTTTGGCAACGGGTTTTAATGTCAACAATCATTAGTGTTGAGAAATTCATTAATAGAAGAGATGCAGTAAATTTAAAAAATGAAATGCAGGAAAAGATTGATTGCCTAGATAATGCTAAGCCTATTGGTGATGATTTAGATTATTGGAGCACTATATTTTTAGCAGCTTATAAAAAACTCTTAGGTTTTGCGGCATGGCTAACTCTTAAAAGTCATGATAGCATTAGGTGTGACCTAGTTAATCAAAGAGACCTTTATAATTCCGTGATAGACATGTATGACTCAGGATTTACAGGAGTAAAAGTTACAACAAGAAAACAATTTTTATCAACTATCATGAATGGAAATACCGAAGAAGGTTGGGTTCCTTATGGTTCCCCCTCTATAACCGCTGTAAGAACTAGTGATGGATTATGGAGAGTAGTTTAGAGTGATTAGTTAAAATAAAGTAGTTGCATCATAATTCAGTGATGCAACTACTTTATTTTCTTATCATATAAGTACGTATTAGATTTCAATATATTTTTTTGCTCAAAGTATGCTAAAAGGTTAATGATAATAATTAATAAAAAACTTTTCATATTAAAAGTTCCTGAATGAGATAAACCTTCAGCAGTATTAAGTCTATTAATGCTCATTAATACCATAATAATATAAAACCAATTTATTATGTTTGTGTTCTGTTTTCTAAGATATTCATACTCAGGCAACTTTCTTAATGAGGGTATAAGAAAATAAGGTGGTCCGTATATCTTAAAAATATTATTTAGTATAAATATAGTTCCAATTATTATAATCATAATGATATTGAAGTAATATCTACTAAATATACTATATATGGAAAGCATAAATAAGAGTCCACCGTTAATTACTGCATACTTCAAGAACCTTAGATATTTATAGTTCAATATAAGCCCTCCTAGTAATTAGAAAAAAGAGTTGAGTAAGATACTACCGTATAATCATAAATATAACTGGAAAATCTATTGAAAAATAATGATATACATGGTTTTGAAGAAAACTTTCACCTCAATTCTACGTCAACTTTAGAAATTCTCTTTTGGTAGTAGTTAGCGAAAAATGCAAGCAGTGTTTTCCAAATTTTAACATATAATATCTCGCCCTTTCAATAAAATTGATTTGATTTTTCTAATTCAAATCAATTTTCAAAACACTTAATAAGCATCGTTTTTTAAAGTAGCAGTTGGCCTACTCATTCTAAGGCAGTTGTTGTTTTTCATTACATAAAAATATCCAAAAGCATTCCTTTGATGTCATCTAGTCTGCCTAGGATGTTGATACCATCCCCCTCTTGGTTCAAAAAGTCTTTAGTCAACTCATCTAGCTCTCTATCCACACTTTTTACAATACAATAAACCCGATGACGACCACGGCGGTCTAGGAAATTTTGCTTTGAGAATTGATGTGAATTTTTTACCGCCACATCTAAAAATTCCTGTACAAGCTTTCTATACTTCACTATTTCACTTAAATGTTGCTTTTCACTAATTTTTTCCCCTTGATCCACAATCTTATCATATAAACCCTCAAGATGACTTCTTACATGCTGGGACTTAATGTTCTCAAACTTTGAGGCAAATTGTTCTTTTTTTACGGTTACTCTTCTATTTTGTGGTTCAACTCTATTTAGATTGTCAGTTATATTTATAGCATCTATTCTACTCATATGATATCCTCCAATTTTACTTTAAAGCAAAAAACATTCTATACATATATTATCGGCAATAATCATTTATTTTGCAATGAAAATAAATCACTTTAAAGAAAAAAGCGATATATGTCGATAACATAACTAGAAAAGAAAAGGTGGTGAAAAGCCATGAGCAACGGAATTTATCAGGCGTCACGTTTTACTATTTCACAAAAGTACTATGAGGAAACCAGAACTTCTTTTAAAATTAGAGGAACCTTATTAGATAAAAACAAAAACAGCATAAAGCTTCGTATTGGTGAAGGGAAAGTAATGGAGGCGGAGTTGAGAAAGCCTATAGAAGCAAAAATAGGTGAAACTGTAATCATAGATAAAAAACAAATACTTCAATCTAAATTAAGTGATGTTATAGAAGAATTAACTAAAGGTATGGAAAAAGTGGAAAAAGATAAAGAAATAGTAGAAATTTTAAAAAAAATGGACATCCCTGTTCATGAAGATAGTAAAGCAGCAGTAACATCCCTTAAAGATCATGGTGTAAAGATTTCTAAAGGAGTCATTGAAGGGTTTATGGCATCTAAAAACCAACTGGAACATATTATAGAGGGGCTAGACTATAAAACTGCTGTAAAATTGATGGAGAACAATATAGATATGGAGAAGGAATCCCTTCAAAAAGTAACTGATATGATGCAAAAAGTAAAGGATGAAAAAGAAGGGTTTTCCTTTTTGAAATTCTTTACTAAAAAGAAGGAAATGTCTCAAGAAGAAGCAGAAAAAGTAGCAAAAAAACTTTATGGAAATAAGATGGGAAAAGATATTACTGATGCTATTAAGGCCCTCCATAAAGCAGGACTTGATACCACAAGAAAAAATATTAATAGGATACATACCTTTTTTAATAAAATAGATGACCTACAGCAAATAAAGGATGAAACCATTATAGAAGCTGTGAAAAATAAAATAGATACTACAGTAGATTATTTATATAAGCTAAAAAATGCTGTTACAAAGGGAGCTGTAAGTGGCGATGCTAAAATTACATCAGCTGTAGCTAGTATATATGAAGGTTCCTCCTATCAACCCTCTAAAATAAGCGAAGGGGACTTGAAATTAATGGAGGAAGATATTAAGGGATTGCTAGAAGCTTCCAACATCAAAGCCACAGATGAAGTTGTAAATCTTTCAAAGGAATTTATAAAAACCGGTGTGGAATTGACGAAGGACAATATAGAGAGGCTACAAGCAATCAAAGAAGCTATAGGGGAGTTAAAGGATACTTTAGATTATGAAAAGACAGCTAACTTAATGAGAAGTGGTATAGAAGTAGAAAAGGAAGACATTGTAGAGCTGATGAAAAAAGCCAAGGAAGTAAGCTCGCTGGATACCACAGACACAGAAACGATAGATAAAGGAAAAGCAATAGTAGAAGACCTAGAAAATTTAGAAAAGCTAGATGATAAAAAACTACTGGAATTAATAAAGCAAGGAAGAGATATTAATCTAAAGACATTGCTACAGATAGCAGATACTAAAAGATTATTAAAGGACTCATTATCAATAGACAAATTAGAGGCAAATCCACAAACAGTCATGGATAAAAGTATAAGGCTAGCTAAGGTGTTAAATGAACTTAAGGACTTGAAATTGGATACTATAGGCTTTCAAATAAATAATCAACTACCTATGACCATCAGAGCTTTAGCCACAAGTCATCGATTCATTAAGACGAAGGATGAGATTCAAGGACTAGAGGAACAAAGAGATAGCATACAAAACAAGGAAACCATAGGGAAATTAGAACAAGAAGCAAGGGAGCTGACGGAAAAATTAGAGCAAGAGCTTCCACAAAAAGGTGAAGCATCTATAAAGACATCTAAGGTGATGGGCGACAAGGCTATAGATGTGATCAAAGACTTTATTAAACAAAATGCTCAGAAATTAGGGATCGTAGGAGAAGAAAAAGATTTAGAAGCTGCGACTGCATTGGTGAAAAACAATATTCCTGTTAACAAAGCCAATATCATGCAATTATATGAGATCAACAGCCATATAGACAATATAAAGAACAATTTATCAACCAATAGAGTAAAGGAAGCTATAGAGGAAAAGGTAGATATAGAAAATCTAGAGCTAGAAAAGCTTGCTGAAAAAGTTATGAAGCCACAGCAAGAAACCATTAAATCTAACAATCAGATGACCCTAGGGTTTAAAAGGCTTGAGTTTTTACAGAGCATAAAAAATATAGAAGCAAATACCATAGCATATCAAATAAAAAACCAGTTACCTATGACTCTTGAGGCACTAGGATTAAGTCAACAATTATTAGAGGAAGAAGCAACAAACAAGGCTTCTCTACAAAATAATATACCATTAAACAAAGCAGAACTACAAAAACTCTATCAATTGGAAAGAGCTATAGAAAAAATAACTGCAGGTCTGACGACAGAGACACTTAGTAAAATCGTAGATAAAGGCAAGTCGCTAGAGAAGTTATCTCTACAGGAAATTGTAGATTTGATGGAGGATAAGAAAGAAGAACAAGTGCGGGGAGAAATAACTTCAGAAAAGATAAAGAACTTGATGGAAAGTATGGAACAGGTAAGCCATC
Organism: Clostridiaceae bacterium; assembly: GCA_020832135.1. Lineage (GTDB taxonomy): Bacteria > Bacillota > Clostridia > Peptostreptococcales > Natronincolaceae > JAFIFG01. Next base: position 961 of record JAFIFG010000098.1, on the reverse strand, counting down.
AGCAAAAAGATAGTATTTTATCGGTACTTCTTAAAAATGCTATGCCAGTTACATTAAAAGAAGTCCAAGGACTATCTTTCTTCTTAAGCAATCAGCAGCAAATAGGAAGTCAGGTAAAGGATATATTAAAAACCATTGACAAACACCCTAGGAAAGAAATTCAAGAAATTGCCTCTAACATAAAGGAGCAACTACAGGTTCTATCTAAAGATTTAAAACAAGGGAAGTTGGAAAGTACTCGTCCCTATGAAGCCTTGGCTAAAGCACTACAAGAACTAGAGTCAAAGGCAGGTCTGTTGGAGGAAGGAATGAGGAATTCTATAAAAAATAGTGGAGAAAAGCTACTGGATTCTCTAGAAACACAAATCCATTTAAACAAAGAAGATACTGTACTGCAGCTGCCTATTATGATGGGTGATGAATTTAAGAACCTGCAGATCTATGTTATGAAGGATAAGAAAGGCAGTAGAAAAATTGATCCGAGGGATATGTCTATCCTCTTAAACTTTGACACCAACAATATGGGAAATGTCAATGTTTATGTAGGGGTGAACTATAAAAAAGTAGTGATGAAAATGGGATTAAATCGGCATGAAGATCGCACATTAATGGAGAGCTATACTAAGAAAATGGAGACCATGCTGGAGGAGATGGGCTATGAACTAAAGGATTTTTCCTTCAGGGTAGAAGAGGATCAGCATATTTTAAGTCTAACAGACGAAATAGAAGAACTACAGGGAAAAACAAAAAACATGTTGGACGTCAAGGTATAGAGGTGTGACAAAATGAAAAAACAGAAGTTTAAAAAGGCTGTAGCTCTTCAATATGATGTAGAAAAAGATAGTGTTCCTAAGATAACTGCTTCAGGACAAGGAACAGTAGCTGAAAATATAGTACAAAAGGCTCAGGATCACAATGTTAATATCTATGAAGACGAAAGGCTGGTGAAGGAATTGCTACA
>JAFIFG010000081.1 GCA_020832135.1 Clostridiaceae bacterium | reverse complement strand
GGTAGTGTAAAATAATTTGTGCTTAAGTGAAAATAAATGCTCCTTTCTGGTAAGAATTAACAAATAAAACCAAACCAGGAAGGAGTATTTTTTATGAGCACAGTATCAAAGAAAGTATTAAGAGAAATAATTACCGGAGGTGATTTAAAAACAGCAGAAGATTTACAATCATACTTGAAAGAGTTATTCAAAGATACCTTGCAGGAGATGTTAGAAGCAGAGATAGAGTCTGACTTAGGTTATGGAAAAGGTGATAGGAAAAATAAAAATACAGATAATCGAAGAAATGGGTATAGCGAAAAGACAGTTAAAAGTAAGTATGGAGAAATGGAAATAGAGGTTCCAAGGGATCGGAATGGGGAATTTGAACCTGTAGTTGTACCAAAAAACAAAAGAGACATCTCAGGGATTGAAGAGAAGGTTATATCCCTTTATGCAAGGGGAATGTCTACTAGGGACATACATGATCAAATACAGGATATCTACGGAATAGAAATATCAGCCGAAATGGTTAGCAAGATAACAGATAAGGTTCTACCCCAGATAAAGGAGTGGCAAAACAGAGCCCTGGAAGCTATATATCCATTCGTATTTATGGATGCAATACACTACAAGGTTCGGGAGGATGGCCAAATTAAGAACAAAGCTGCTTATGTAGTTCTAGGGATAACCATGGAGGGTATGAAGGATATTCTAGGCATCTGGATAGGTGAAAGTGAGTCTTCAAAGTTCTGGTTAGGGATATTAAACGACCTTAAGAATCGAGGGGTTCAAGATGTATTGATCTTTAGTGTAGATGGCTTAGCAGGAATGAAAGAAGCCATCCAAGCATCCTTTCCTAAATCAGACATTCAAAGGTGTGTAATCCATCAACTTAGATACTCATTCAAGTATGTAAATTACAAGGATAGAAAGGAATTTGCTAAAGACTTTAAAGAAGTATATACTGCGGTTAATGAAAAAGTAGGCCATGAAAAACTCATGGAGCTAGAAAAGAAATGGGGCAAGAAATATCCATATGCCATTAAAAGTTGGGATGCTAACTGGGACGTTTTATCACCATTTTTCAAGTTTCCATCGGAGGTTAGAAAGATTATGTACACTACAAATATAATCGAAGGGCTCCATCGTCAATTTAGGAAAGTAACAAAGACAAAGTCCGTTTTCCCATCGGATCAAGCTTTGGAAAAAATGCTTTTCTTGGCAAGTCAAAACATCATGAAGAAATGGACCTTAAGCTACAGGAATTGGGACATCGTTCTTAATCAGCTAATGATTTTCTTTGAAGATAGGTTATCAGAACCTGCCAAGTAATTTCAATACAGGCGTTTTCAATCGCTAAAAATGGAGGTTTATACATGCTTCTTACAAAAAAATACTTAGAAAAATACTTAAGCAATCACAGAGTTTCTATCTCTGATAGCCAAAAAGAAGAGCTCATAAATACCTACGGCTCTAGAGTAGTAGATGACTACGGCCATCTACATGAATATACTGAACAGGATATTTGTGAGCAACTAAGAAAAATAGTCTTAAAATAAAATACAGCCTAGAAATTCAAGAGGAATTGCGATTGTTTATTCGATTAAGCTCAAAATCCCCCCATTTTAAAAATTATTGCCAAAACTATACGATTTTATGTATAAAATCTATAATCTTGGCAATAGTAAAAGCAATAAAATATAATCTATTCTTAACAGTTATCTCTTGTCAGAAAGGATATAGTACTTTCCTTTAGACACAAACTTATTTACACCCTCTTAAATCATCTAAAATTACACCATGACCCTCCAGTGTATCTAAAATACACTGTCTTGTACCTGAACCATCTTCTCTAAAAATAAGAGGAAGATGCTTTAATTCTGTCAAGGAAATACTATTTTTCATTAAAGGTAAAGAAGTAACAAGTACTAAAGGATTACTAGTCACTTTTTCTGTTACTAAGTTCTTACCATCGATACAGTTAAGACAACCATGGATAATACCAATATTGATGGTCCGATCTACTAGATTCTCTAATACATCATTTGTATTGGTGATTTCTAAGTTGATATTTACATCTTTATTGTCTTGTTTGTAAATGTATATACTACACGGCAGGGCATACTCTCCCACAGCTTTACAAGATCCGATAAGTAGTTGTTTCTTATCGGTAGTAAGATTGGTTAAATCCCTTTCAATGTTTTCCTGTAGGGAAAGAATTGTATTGGCATAATCAAAAACAATCTTGCCTGCTTCTGTTAATTCCACACCTTTATTACTTCTATTTAGGAGACTAGCCTGTAACTCCTTTTCTAATGATTGCAACTGCATACTTAAACCAGGTTGGGTTAAGTGTAGCACCTTGGCTGCTTTAGAAATACTATTTAATTTCACTGTAACAAAAAAAGCTTTTAAATACTGTAAGTTCATAACATCACCTATTATTCTTAAATTTCGAAGACCTATCTTCCTAATAATTTATTATAACATATAAGCTTTTCTTATACTAACAAAAAATCCACTCATATGTGTATGCATTGAAATTGGAACCATTAACTTAAAATTGCACAAGCAAAGTCATCTATAAATTGTTATAAAATTAACTATGATAAGGTTTTATTATACACCATAAACAACGTTTATTATTTAACAGCCAGTTTTTATTATATAATGATATTGTAAATAGATTAACAAAGATTGATTGTGAAGTGACAAATTAAGCTTAGAGCAATGAAGGAGGTAGAGAAAGAATACAACGAACAATATAAAAGACTCTGTTTCCAAAGGTTATAGTTAATCATTGTAACCTGTTGGTTAATAGATAGAAGGCTTTAAAAGCTATGAAAAGTGTTAAGTTGACTTATCATGAAGGAGGAAAAGGATGATGAAAAAAATAGTAGGTATTGTATTGGCTGTAGTATTGGTAATTGGTGGAGGAGGAATGTATTACTTGAACTCTAGAGCACCACAAGTAATGGCACAGGAGGATCTGCTAGCTATGGAGAATAAATATCAAGAGTATCATAATGATGAACTGATTATAAGTGCACTAAGAGCAAAGGAACTGTTAGACACTAAAGATAATGTTGTAGTAGTTGATGTTAGAAATGCTGCAGAATATGCACTGGGACACATTGAAGGATCAGTAAATGTATGGAGACCTGACTATAGTGCAGATGATAATGAATATGAATATGGTGGAATGAGATCAACAAGAGAAAAGATGGGTGAGTTATTAGGAAGCTTAGGGATAGACAAGGATACAACTATTATTGTTTCATCTCATGATAAAAACCATGATGGTGCTAGATTTGTATGGCAGTTAAAGATGTTTGGACATGAAAACGTATTGCTTCTTGACGGTGGCATTGTAGGCTGGCAAGCAGCAGGTCTACCAACAACTTTGGCAAGAACGCAGGTTACACCTACGGAGTTTAAATTTACAAATGAGATTGATGAGAGTCAATTAGCTACTTTAGAAGATGTAAAAGCAGCCTTAGAGGATCCAAATGTAATTATATTAGACACTAGAGGATATGATGAATTTACAGGTGAAAACTTATTATCAGGTGCCTTTAGAGCGGGTAGAATCCCAGGAAGTATTTGGGTAGAATACATTGAGGCTTTAAATAGTGATGTTGATGCTACATTTAAAAGTTATGATGAACTAAAGGAATTATTTGAATCAAATGGAGTAACGAAGGATAAGACTGTTATTGCTTACTGTCAGTCAGGTGTAAGATCTGCATTAAGTACTTTTGTATTAAGTGAACTACTGGGATACGAAAATGTTATGAACTATGATGGATCATGGATTGAGTGGAGCTATTATGAAGAATTACCAATAGAAATAGGTGAACTATAGAAGTCTAACAAATTGCAGGGGGATTTCTCCCCCTGCCAATAATCTGGTGAGGTGATTATATGTCAAATACAAAAAATAAAGCTCCAGAAGCAAAAAAGAAGAATAATGCTAAATTACTGGTAGTAGTAGCAGTGTTGGCAGTAGCAGTTTTCTTAATGAGACATTTTGGAGTAGCTGAATATATTAGCATGGAAAACATACAAAATTTGCAAAAATGGATTAATGGCTATGGTGCACTTGGTCCTGTCATTTATGTCTTGTTATATATCGCTGCTTGTCTTTTCTTTCTACCAGGTTTACCTGTAGCTCTTTTAGCTGGATTTGCTTTTGGGCCTGTTATGGGAGCCGTATATGCATCTATAGGTTCAACTATAGGCGCTTCTGCTGCATTTTTAGTAGCTAGATATGCTGCTAGAAGTATGGTGGAAGGTTGGGTACAAGGAAACGATCAATTTAAGAAGATAGATGAAGGGGTAGAAAAGCAAGGTTGGAGAATGTTAATGATTACAAGATTAGTACCAGTATTTCCTTTTAATCTTCAAAACTTTGCCTATGGTTTAACCAAGATAAAGTTTGGAACCTATGTATTAGTATCTTGGATTTGCATGTTACCAGCTGCGATTGCCTTCACTTTTATGAGTGGTTCTATCGTTAGTGGAGAAGGAATGGGAAAAACATTGATTTATCTAGGAGTAGGTGCTATATTCTTTGTTGTTCTTTCTTTGATGCCAGGATGGATACAAAAAAAGAAAGGTGTAGAGTTATAAAAATATCCCCCCAATTTTTTATATAATGAAGGTTGTCTGTAATCGCAGGCAACTTTCATTTGTTATTTAAATAAAAAGTTATATTTAAAATGGATTTAAAATGTAAATATGTACTTTAAAAGCTATAGAGATTTGCAATGATAACACTTTAACATACTATGCTATACTAAAAATAGTAAGAACTCTTAATAAACTATTTGAGGAGGATTATAGATGAAAAACAATAAAGAAGAGCAAATTAAAAGGGCAAGAGAATTAGCAGAGAATTATTATAGTAAAGGTAAGTATTTATGCTCCGAAGCTATACTGGCCTCTGTAAATGAAGTAATGCAGTGTGATATGCCACAGGAATATGTAAAAATGGTATCTGGGTTTCCTGTCGGCATGGGAGGAGCAGGTTGTAGCTGTGGCGCCTTAACGGGAGGACAAGTAGCATTAGGCTTAGTCTATGGAAGAAAAAAGCCGGGTGGTAACAATAAAAAAATTATGAAATTATCTAAGGAACTTCATGACAGATTTAGGAAAGAGTATGGTAGCGCCTGTTGTAGGATACTAATAAAAGATTATAAATTTGGTTCAAAAGAACATATGCATAGATGCACGAAAGTTACCGGTGGTGTATGCGAAATGGTGATGGAACTTATTTTAGAGAATGAAGGAATATTATCGAAAATATTTTAATGGGTACGTAAATACGTGGTCATAAGATACTGTTATGTACATAATAAACACTTATGAAAACATTACCAAATAGTGTGATATAATTAACCTATTAGATAAATAATTAACAAACAACCAATTATCTAAAAGGGGGAGTTAAGCATGTCAAAACAAAATAAAATATTTGCATTGTTGCTAGTAGGGATATTAATGTTTGCTCTTGTTGGATGTACAGATCAAGCAAGTAGTGAACAAGATGAAATTGAAGTTACAACTGAAGCAGAGGAAGAAGTAGCAGGTGTAGAAGAGATAGAAGCCAATGATAGAGGTTATGCAAGACCAGAAAGCTTAGTAACAGCAGAAGAATTGGAACAAATGGAAGATGTTATTATCGTTGACTTTAGGGATGCTACATTACCTGGAGGATATATACCAGGGGCCATAAAGATTTCTAGAGGAGATCAATTTGCACAGATAGATGGTGTTAGCAACATGTTACCTAATAAAGAAGCTATTGAGACATTATTAGGCAGTGCAGGAATATCTAACACAGATACCGTTGTAGTATATGATGACGATAATGGAATGTGGGCAAGTCGTTTATGGTGGAGCATGAAGACATATGGCCATGAGGATGTAAGGTTATTAGAAGGTGGAGTAAGTGCATGGAGAGATGCAGGCTTCAGTACAGAATTCACAGCAGATAGCCTAAATGCCACCACTTATGTAGCAAAAGAAGCTAATGAAATGATCATTGCTGATTTAGCAATGATTAAAGAAAGTTTTGAGAATGATAAATTAGTAGTATTAGATACACGTTCTGAAGGTGAATGGAAGGACGGAAGAATTCCAGGAGCTGTATGGATTGAATGGAATAAAGCATTAAATGCAGATGGAACCTTTAAAAATGCAGAGGAGTTAAGACAGCTATATGCTGATGCTGGTATTACAGAGGATAAGGAAGCCATCATGCCACATTGTAGAGCAGCTGTACGTTCAGCTCACTCGTTATTTGTATTAACAGAACTATTAGGATATGAAAATGCAAGAAATTATGATGGATCCTGGATTGAATATGAAAACTCTGGGGAGCCAATAGAAAAGTAGATAAATAACCATAAGATCGCCTCCTTCTCTAGAGATGGAGGCGATTTGCCTATTCTATAATTTTATCTTTAATACAAAATTTATCGATGATCCTTGCATAAATTTCCACACAATTTACTAAGTCTTCAATAAGAACCCTTTCATCCTCTGTATGGGCAAGGGCCAGATCACCTGGTCCAAATACAACGGTAGGGATTTCTAAATAGGTTTTTAATAACGCTGCATCCGTCCAACCCATACCTGTTTTTATAGTAGGTTCTTTTTTTATGACTTCTTTAATAGATTCCCGTACTGCTGAAACTATAGGTTCATTCATAGATGTGATTAAGGGAGGGTGATTTAATTGTAGGACACTTTCTGGTGTTTGTTTAATTTCTGCATGAAAGGTGGGATCCTCTTTTTTCAATTGATCAATAATTTCTTGGTATTCCCCCATAACCGACTCTACTGTTTCCCCTGGTACATACCTTCTGTCAATTCTTATGAGACAGCTATCTGCTACAGTACTTTGTCCTGTGCCACCATGGATAGTACCAAAGTTCATAAGGGATTCTCCCATAAATTCATTATACCTCTCATGAAATTTGGGGTACAATTCCTCCTTCACTCGTTGAATAAATATCATTGCCTTTTCTATTGCATTTATACCTTTTTCAGGCATGCCACTGTGGGAAGATTTTCCTTTTATAGTAATATCAAACCATTCAAGTCCCCTATGACCTACTGCATATTCATAATTAGATGGTTCTGCAACGATGGCAGCAGATGTTTTCAATCCCATTTTCACAATATGTTCTGTCCCTTCACTTTTTCCTTCCTCGCCAATTACCCCAGTAAATATAATATCTCCATCAGGAACAATATCAGCTCTTTTCAATGCCACCATAGTCATTAGCATACAGGCAAGTGCCCCCTTCATATCCACTGTACCCCTACCCCAAATATAGTCATCTTTAACTTCAGCAGCAAAGGGATCTATTGTCATATTATAAGGCTCAACTGTATCCAAGTGACCATTTAGTATAAGGGAATTTCCTGTTCCCTTTCCTCGAATATAGGCAATAACATTCTTGCGTTCATCAACAATCTCCTGAAATTCCACCTCTATTCTATTTTTCTGACAAAATTTATAGATAAATTCAGCCACTTCTTTTTCTTGGGTTGGTACATCTTTGTGGCTGGGGATTCTTACAAGATTTTGAGTAAGCTCAATTAATTCATTTATATGATAAAACTCTTTAACAATAAAAATAGCCATGACCTCCTTTGTAATTATGAAATAGTAACAATAGATTCATATAAAATAAGTCTATTAATCTTATAATATGAATTTGACAGAAAATTAGAAACATATAAACAAGAATCTTTTTCAATTAATTCATTCAAAAACATTGATATTAAGGAACAAAGGTGTTATACTATGTTTCAGGTAAAATTAAAAACTACTCTTTAAGTCAGTCCAGAGAGGCTGGTAAGAATGTTATAGAAATTCGTAACGTATTTTTGTTATGAGTTTATGCTAATAATAACTTCTTGCCAGTAGGTAAGAGGTTTTTTAATTTATAACTACCTTTAATTCGGTCCAGTGAGACTGAAAAGGGAGAAAGATAATTTTCTCCTTTGACAACTAAAACAAAAGGAGGATTTCTTATGACAGAAAACACAATGACAAAATCAAATGTAGGAATGAAAAACACAGAAGGGTTATTGAACACAACAAAAAAAGTTATATTAGCAATACAACACTTAATAGCAATGTTTGGTGCTACAGTTTTGGTACCTATATTAACAGGGTTTGATCCTTCTATTGCATTAATATCTGCTGGAGTAGGAACACTGCTTTTTCACCTTGTGACTAAAGGGAAAATACCTGTATTTCTAGGCTCTTCCTTTGCCTTTATCCCAGTGATTATTACAGTAAGTCAAATGTACAGTGGCAACCTAGCATATGCACAAGGCGGTATTATGGTTGCAGGATTAATATATGTATTTGCTTCGTTAATTATTAAAAAAATTGGTGTGGAAAATATTAAAAAATTTTTACCAGCTCAAGTAGTAGGACCTATGATTATGGTAATAGGATTAAACCTTGTACCTGTAGCATATGGAATGGCATCTGATCATTTCTTCATAGCAGTTCTAACACTTACTACAGCCTTAGCAATAACTTTAAGGGGAAGAGGATTTATTAAACAACTAGCAATTTTAATAGCAGTAACCTTAGGATATATTGTTTCCCTTAGTATAGGACTTATAGATACAGGTGTTATTGCAGAAGCTCAATTCATTGCAGTTCCAAATTTCTCATTACCAAAATTTGAGTTAGGAGCTATACTAGTTATCGCACCAGTAGTATTGGCAGTTTTTATGGAACATATAGGTGATATAACAACAAATGGTGAAGTAGTAGGAAAAAACTTTATTGAAGATCCAGGTTTAAACCGTACTTTATTAGGAGATGGTATAGCAACATTATTCGCAGGATTTATAGGAGGACCTCCTAACACAACCTATGGTGAAAATACAGGTGTTTTAGCAATAACAAAAAACTATGATCCATCAGTATTGAGAATTGCTGCTGTATTTGCTATCATTCTAGGTTTTGTTGCTAAAGTCGGTGGCTTTTTAAGTACAATACCGGTTGCAGTCATGGGGGGAATAAGTTTAATGCTATTCAGCATGATAGCATTAATCGGAATAAAAACAATTAAGTCAAGTAAAGTGAAATTCAATTCTCGAAATATAGTAATCATGGCATCTATATTAATTATTGGACTAGGTTCAGAATATCTAGGGCTATCACTAGGCATCAAAATAGCAGAAGGAGTACAAATAGCAGACTTAAGTCTTGCTGCTATAGTAGGTGTTGTATTAAATACTATATTAAATAGAAAATAAATAAAACATAAAATAAATAAAACATAAAAAAATGATGGAACCTTCTACAGGTATATGTGTAATACATAAACCAGTGGGAGGTTCTTTTGATTAGTTTAAGTACTAGAAGGAATTTCAAGACCTCGGTACGGAGGTGTAATGATTACTAATTTGTAATACAGGGTTGTTTTTTATTATGTATTTTTATGTATGATACTGGCAATAAAGTTAAATAATATAACTTGAGCAATGACTTGAAACTAGTATCAATGAAAATGAAATTTACATAAGTGAAGGAGGAAAGTTATGTCTAAAAAAATGAAAACAATGGATGGTAATGAAGCTGCAGCATATGTTTCTTATGCATTTACGGAGGTAGCGGCTATTTATCCTATTACTCCCTCTTCTCCAATGGCAGAGGGTGTAGATGAATGGGCAGCCCATGGAAAGAAGAATATATTTGGACAAACCGTAAAGGTGGCTGAGTTACAATCAGAAGCTGGTGCTTCGGGATCAGTACATGGCTCTTTGCAGGCTGGAGCACTGACCACGACTTATACAGCTTCTCAAGGGTTACTATTAATGTTGCCCAATATGTATAAGATGGCTGGAGAATTATTGCCGGCAGTATTTCATGTAAGTGCAAGGGCATTAGCTGCACATGCATTATCAATTTTTGGAGATCATCAAGATGTTATGGCAGCTAGACAAACAGGGTTTGCATCATTGGCCACTAGTAGTGTGCAGGAAATAATGGACTTAGGAGGAATAGCTCATTTAGCAGCCATTAAGTCTAGGGTACCCTTTCTACATTTTTTTGATGGTTTTAGAACATCCCATGAGTATCAAAAAGTAGAAGTTATCGATTATGATGATTTCGCAAAACTTTTAGACTATGAAGCAGTAAGACAGTTTAGAGATAGAGCCCTAAACCCTGAACATCCTGTTACAAGAGGAACAGCACAAAATCCCGATATATATTTCCAAGGTAGAGAAGTAGCTAACCCTTTTTATGATGCAGTTCCAGATATAGTAGAAAACTATATGCAGGAAATCAAAAAAATAACAGGTAGAGAATATCATCCATTCGATTACTATGGTGCAAAGGATGCAGATAGAGTTATAGTAGCAATGGGATCAGCTTGTGATGCCATCGAAGAAACAGTAGATTATTTAATAGCACAAGGTGAAAAAGTAGGGATTATTAAGGTAAGACTGTATAGACCTTTTTCAGAAAAATATTTCTTAAATGTATTTCCTAAAACTGCAAAGAGAATAGCAGTATTAGATAGAACAAAAGAGCCGGGAGCTCTAGGGGAACCACTATATGAAGATGTTCAAAGTTTATTTTATGGTAAGCAAGAAAATCCACTTATTGTTGGTGGTAGATATGGTCTTGGTTCAAAGGATACTACACCATCACAAATATTAGCAGTATTTAATAATTTAAAGAAGGATACACCAAAGAACCACTTTACTATAGGTATAGTGGATGATGTCAGCAATACATCTTTGCCTGAAGAGGATATCATTGAAACTTCTGCTGAGGGAACAATCAGATGTAAGTTTTGGGGCTTAGGGTCTGATGGAACAGTAGGTGCGAATAAAACCGCAATCAAAATTATTGGTGATAAAACCAATTTATATGCACAGGGATACTTCTCCTATGACAGTAAGAAGTCAGGGGGAACCACTATATCACACTTGAGATTTGGTAAAAAACCTATAAAATCTCCCTACTTAGTATATAATGCTGACTTTATTGCTTGTCATAATAAATCCTATCTAAATCATTATGATTTATTAAAGGGCTTAAAGGAAAATGGCACATTTGTACTAAATTGTCCGTGGTCTCCAGAGGAGTTAGAGGATAAAATACCAGCATCCATAAAACGCTTTATAGCAGAGAAAAATATTAAATTTTATGTAATTGATGCTGTAAGTATTGCAGAAAAAATTGGTTTAGGCGGAAGAATTAATATGATCATGCAGGCAGCCTTCTTTAAACTGGCGGATGTAATCCCGATAGAGGAAGCTGTTAGTTACTTGAAAGAAGCTATACAGGATACATATGGTAAAAAAGGTGATAAAATTGTTCAGATGAACCATGCCGCTGTAGATAAGGGTGTAGAAGGATTAGTTAAGGTAAATGCACCTAGTCATTGGAAAACACTTGGAGATGAAGATAGAAAAGATTTAAAGGATGAACCAGACTTCGTTAAAAACATTCAAAGACCTATGGCGAGACATGAAGGTGATGAACTACCAACCAGTGCATTTAAAGGTATGGAGGATGGAACCTTCCCGATGGGAACAACCGCCTATGAAAAACGTGGTATAGCCATCATGGTGCCCCAATGGCAAACGGATAACTGTATTCAATGTAACCAATGCTCCTATATTTGTCCTCATGCGGTATTGAGACCATTCTTGCTAGATGAAGAGGAAATGAAAAACAAACCAGAAACATTTGAGACTAAGAAAGCAATAGGTAAAGGATTAGAAAACTACCAGTACCGTATACAGGTGACACCATTAGATTGTACAGGTTGTGGAAATTGTGCTGATATATGTCCAGCACCTAAAAAAGCATTAGTCATGGTGGATGCAGAGAAAGAAACCGACAGACAAAAGGATAATTGGGAATTTGCAGTTAACAATTTAACCTATAAAGATGATTTAATGACGAAAAATACTGTAAAGGGAAGTCAATTTGCACAACCGTTGCTAGAGTTCTCAGGAGCATGTGCTGGATGTGGTGAAACAGCATATGTTAAACTTGTAACTCAATTATACGGAGATAGAATGATGATTGCTAATGCAACAGGATGTTCTTCCATTTGGGGAGCTAGTGCACCATCTACCGCCTATACAACCAATGCACAAGGCAAAGGACCTTCTTGGGCTAACTCATTATTTGAAGACAATGCTGAGTTTGGATTTGGGATGCATTTAGCTTCAAAACAAATTAGAGAACGATTAGCAGATCTTATGGTACAAGTACTAAATACAGACTTAGATGAAGATTGCAAGAAGGCCTGTAAAGATTGGCTAGAGGCTATGGATGATGGAGAAAAATCAAAACAAGCCACAGAAAAGCTTTTAAGCTTATTAAAAGAACATCAACATCATGATCATCCAATCATTAAAGAAATATTAGAAAAGAAAGACCATCTTGTTAAAAAATCTGTATGGATTGTTGGTGGAGATGGATGGGCATATGATATAGGCTATGGTGGAGTGGATCATGTCCTTGCATCCGGGGAAGATGTCAATCTATTAGTAATGGATACAGAAATTTATTCTAATACAGGTGGACAATCCTCAAAAGCAACTCCTACTGCTGCAGTAGCTAAATTTGCTGCATCAGGTAAAAAGATTCGTAAAAAAGATTTAGGTTTGATGGCCATGAGTTATGGGTATGTTTACGTTGCACAGATTTCCATGGGTGCCAATATGAATCATACCATAAAAGTTATTACAGAAGCAGAAAATTATAAAGGTCCTTCTTTAATCATATGCTATGCTCCATGTATTAGTCATGGTATCAAAACCGGTATGGGTACAACAGTAGCCCAGGAAAAAAAGGCTGTAGAAGCAGGGTACTGGCACCTTTACAGATTTGTACCGGACTTGAAAGAAGAAGGCAAAAATCCATTTGTATTGGATTCCAAAGAACCAAAAGAGTCATTTAGAGAATTTATTGAAGGAGAAATTAGGTATTCACAAATTAAAAATACCTTCCCAGATATTGCTGAAGAACTGTTTACGGCGGCTGAAAAAAATGCAAAGGATAGATATGACACCTATAGACGTTTAGCAGAAATAAAATATGAATAAGTTAATAAATAGAAAAGGGACTTTCCTATTAGTCCCTTTTCTACTTAAAACAAAATTATTTTAATACTATTTATTTTTGATTTGTATCTACCCATTCTTTAGCATTTTTCACTTCAACTTCATCAGGTATAGGAACACGAGAGATAGGCTTTAAACTTTTAATATTTGCCCATGAGGCGGTTTGATGATTTTCTATAACGTTATTCATTTTTATTTCTTTATGTCTATTTTCAGCCATGAGAATCCCTCCTTAATCTTATTATTTTCATAGGCAAACAAATATATTACAATAGATATTAAGCAAAATTAGCCTAAATACTTAAATATTTACTTGGCAAATTTTGTAAATAAAACTAGGTTCCTAACAATTTAGAATAAAAATGGAGAAAAATATGATAGATTTAACTAAAGGAAATGAAATGAAGAGTATATTTTACTTTGCCCTGCCTATGTTAATAGGAAATGTGTTTCAACAGCTTTATAATACAGTAGATAGTATTATTGTTGGAAGAACTTTAGGAAAAGATGCATTAGCATCTGTAGGAGTAAGTTTTCCTATATTTTTTTATTTATATCCTCCATTATTATTACTTTTATGGGACTTATATTCAGTAAAAGGATATTGCTATTTTTAAACACACCACCAGAAATACTTCCTGAAGCTGTGATATATTTAAATATTATGTTTTTCGGAATGATATTATTATTTGGCTATAATGCTACAAGTACTATTGTAAGGGGCTTAGGTGACTCTAAAACCCCATTATATTTCCTTATTATAGCAAGTGTTGTTAACATTATTTTAGACCTGCTATTTATTTTAGTTTTTAAATGGGGGATAGCAGGAGCAGCTTGGGCTACTATCATTGCTGAGGATTGCACCTTTGACTTTGGACTAAATTACCTTTAAAAAGGTAATTTACCTATACAATTAAAGTGGAAGGAAATGAAGTTCTATAAAGATATATTTTTACTAAGTACAAAGATAGGTATACCTGCGGTAGTACAACAAGCACTGTTTTCCCTGGGGCTGATGGCATTACAATCAATAGTTAACAAATTTGGCACTGATACAATAGCAGCATATATTGCTGGAGGAAGAATTGACTCCTTTGCCGTTATGCCTATTATGAATTTTAGTGGAGCAATTTCCACCTTTACAGGTCAAAACATAGGTGTTAGGTATTTGGATAGAGTTAAAAAAGGTTATAGAGCCACACTAATTATGGCAGGGACCACCTCCTTAGTTATTACAGGTGCTGTTATGGTTTTTGGGGAAAGTTTTATTCGTTTATTTAATACCAATCAAAATGTTATCGAAATTCGTGCTAGATACTTAGAGATCATGAGCGGTTTTTATATTGTAATGGCAGCTATGTTTGTTATCAATGGTGTCTTGAAAGGAGCAGGGGATACCCTCATTCCTATGGGTATATCCATTGTATTTTTATGGTTAATTAGGGTTCCTTTTGCATGGTTTTTTCAAGATACTTAGCCACGGATGGTGTTTGGTTAGCATCGCCAGCAGGTTGGGTGATAGGATTAGTTTTAACTCTATTATACTACCAAACTGGCAGGTGGAAGAAAAAAATAGTTGTTAATAGAGATTTAAAAGAATAATATTAGGCAAACCTTTAGACAGTACATGGTTGTAGAAAAATTTTATTTCAAGGAAAATTATGGTAATATATTAGAGCAAGCAATATTTATAAGAAAATCGGAGGAACATATGAGGTCAATTGTTCAAGGAATTATATTAGGTTCTATTATTGTATTACCAGGCATGAGTGGTGGTACAGTTTTTGTTATATTTGGTATTTATGAAAATATTTTAAAGGATTTAGTAAGGTTAAATATAAAACCATACATTCCATTAATATTAGGTGCTATTGTAGGGATTTTTATTAGTGGCACTTTATTTGCTTTGTTTTTTGAAGAGTTTCGAGATGAGACAGCCATCTTCTTAATGGGTTGTCTGTTGGCTTCTACTAGAGCTGTCTTGAAGGGTAATAAAAAAACAAACCTTAAAAGTATACTTTTTTTGCTTTTAGGAGCAACCATAGGGTTTTATATGAGTGGAGAACCGATAGGACTCACCATGGTGGATGAAGATGTGAGCTTGGCTCTCTTAATTGTTGGAGGGGCTATTTCAAGTGCCGCCATGATTATACCTGGTATTCCAGGAAGCTCTGCATTGATTGTACTGGGAATATATGATAGTATTCTTTACTATATAAAGGAACTAGAATTATTTAATTTAGCTATGTTTGGTATGGGAAGTGCTTTAGGCATAGCACTTTTAGCAAAACTATTAAATAAAATGTATGAAAAATATCGAAATATTATTTCATATTTTTTTGCAGGATTAATACTAGGTTCAGCCAGAGCTTTGATACCTTATTACTTTAAATCCTCACTTATAGTAATTTTTATAATTGGTTTTTCTCTTGTATGGATATGGAGCGGTAAAGAGGAGCAGCAGAGTGTAGGTTTAAGGGAGCATTAAACATGAAAAAATATTAAAAACATAGAATTTACTTTGATATTATATAAGCTCACCCTGAATTGCAATCAAATATAAATTTAGTATAATTTTAAAATACCAGTCATATCTTCATCCTCTCCAAAATATAATAGTACAAATGCTAATAAAGCAAGAAATGTTATGGGGACAAGCATATTGTATGGGGGTGTAGTTATGAAGGTGTTTGTGTTTTCTGGTACTGTGAAAGAATTAAGAAATTATTTAAAGTCTTGGAGAAAAAACTAGTAAATAAATTGGAAATAGATAACCTCATTTTAAAAGATGAGGTTTTTATTTTTGCTTCCACTAGCAGTGGTATTTTCTGTATGTTAAGATAAATATATGAAAACTATGATAAGTGTATATAGAAGGAGGGTTAAAAAATGAGGGTTGGAATAATAGGTCTTGGAGGTGTAGGTAGAGCTTTTGTACAGCTATTAATAGACAAAAGGCAGGATTTGCTAAAGGAAGGAATAGATATTCAACTCATTTACATACTTAAAAGTAGCGGAGGTATCCATGATTCAGAGGGTATAGACTTGCAAGACTTAATGACATTTACAAAGAGCGAATCAAATTTATCCCTATATCCAAAGGGTGGTTCAGAGAATATAGATTTTGATTATTTAATAGAGAAAAAAGGTGTAGAGATGATAGTTGAAACAACACCTACCAATAAAGAGACAGGAGAACCAGCCTTAACACATGTAAAAAAATGTCTGCAACAAGGCATACATGTCATCACCGCTAATAAAGGCCCTGTCATGCTGGCCTATAAGGAGTTAAACACCTTAGCTGTTAATAATAAGGTACAACTGGGTATAGGTTGTACAACTGGAGGAGCTTTACCCACTATAAACAGTGGAATGATAGATATGGCAGGAGCAAACATTACTTCCATTAGAGGCATATTAAATGGAACTACCAATTTTATATTAAAGGAAATGGAGGAAAAACAGATTTCCTTTGAGACGGCTCTAAAAGTAGCTCAACAGTTAGGTATAGCAGAAACAGATCCTACTTTAGATATTCAAGGCTGGGATACAGCTACAAAACTATTAATTCTTACCAATGTACTGATGGATGAAGAAAAAACTTTAAAAGATATATATGTAGAGGGAGTAACTAATATAACAGTAGATGAAATAAATAAAGCAAAAAAGGAAGGAAAAAAATATAAACTTATTGGAAAAACTATAAAAGACAAGAACATTGTAAAAATGTCAGTAAAACTAGAGAAAATAGACTATCGAGATACATTATATAATGTAGATGATAAAAACAAGGCTGTAAAATATACTTCAAATACCTTAGGAGATTTGACAGTTATAGGAGGAGCATCAGGTGTTACACCAGCTGCTGCATCTATTCTAAGGGATTTAATCAATATAAAAAGAGGGTATAATTTTTCTAGAGAAATTCATAAAAATTAAAGCTAATTAAGAATGCAAAACTTGAAAAATGGGTAAAATTCAATAAATAGGAGTCTATAATAAAAATTGAAGGGAGTAATATATATGACGTTTCAAATAGGTAAGATATATCATGGATTTAAGCTTACTGAGGAAAAGGAAATAAAAGAAATGAAATCCATGTCAAGAATATTTCAACATGAAAAAAGTGGTGCTAGATTACTTCACATAGAAAATGATGATGATAATAAAGTGTTTTCTATTAGTTTTAGAACCCCTCCAGAAGATAGTACAGGAATAGCTCATATTATAGAGCATGCTGTACTATGCGGTTCTAGAAAATTCCCTGCAAAGGATCCTTTTGTAGAATTAGCAAAGGGCTCTTTAAATACCTTTTTAAATGCTATGACGTTTTCTGATAAGACTATGTACCCTGTTGCCAGTAGAAATGATAAAGATTTTGTAAACTTAATGGATGTATATTTAGATGCAGTTTTCCATCCTAATATTTATAAAAACTCTAAAATCTTAATGCAGGAGGGCTGGCATTATGAACTAGAAAGTCCAGATGAAGAAATAAGTTATAAAGGTGTAGTATATAATGAGATGAAGGGTGCATTTTCATCCCCAGAACAAGTATTATTTAGAAAAATTCATGAATCTCTCTTTCCTGATAACACATATAAATATGATTCTGGTGGGGACCCAGAGGTAATTCCAGAACTTACGCAGGAACAGTTTATTGACTTTCATAAAAAGTTGTATCACCCATCCAATAGTTACATCTATTTATATGGAGATGGAGATATACTAGAGCACTTAAGTTTTATAGATGAAGAATACTTAAGTGAGTATGATACATTACAGGTAAATTCTGAAATTAATGAACAACAACCCTTTGAACAGCCGGTGCAAGCAATCGTAGAGTATCCTATTTCTAATCAAGAAAAGGACACTAATAAAACATTTTTAAGCTTGAACTTTGTTACTGGCAAGTCAACAAATCCAGAACTGCATTTAGCCTTTGATATATTAAGTTATCTACTATTGGAAACACCAGCAGCTCCGCTAAAAAAAGCATTATTGGAGGCAGACTTGGGGCAGGATGTATTTGGGTCCTATGACCATAGTATTCTACAGCCTGTATTTAGCATAGTGGTGAAAAATACCAATGAAGAAGAAAAGGAAAGATTTGAAAAAATAGTAGTAGATACCTTAAAAGACTTAGTACATACAGGAATAGATAAAAAGCTAATAGAGGCAGCTATCAATATACGAGAATTTAAATTAAGAGAAGCTGATTACGGTAGTTATCCTAAGGGTTTAATCTATTGTATGAAGAGCATGGAGAGTTGGCTTTATGATGAAGATCCAACTCTACACCTTAGCTATGAAGCTATTTTACAAAAAATAAAAACAGCTTTAACCAGTAGCTATTTCGAAAAACTCATAGAAGAGTATTTATTAAGTAACAATCATCGTTCTATTCTAATCGTAAAGCCTAAAAAAGGTCTGGCTCAAGCGAAAGAAGAAGAAGTAATACAAAAACTAAAGAATTATAAAGAACAATTGTCTCCTAAAGAAATTGAAACTCTAGTGAAAAATACAATAGAGTTAAAAGAATATCAAGAAGAACCAAATTCTACTGAGGATTTAAATAAAATTCCATTATTGTCGCTAGAAGATATTACGAAAAAAGCGGAGGAACTACCTTTAACTGAGAAAAAAGAAAAGGATATTACTGTGTTACATCATGATGTCTTTACCAACGAAATTGCTTATATTAACTTGTTTTTCGATGTTGATACAGTACCACAACAGTTTATACCCTATGTAGGTTTATTAGGTCTTGTGCTTGGAAAAGTAAGTACAGAAAATTACTCCTATGAAGATTTATCAAATGAGATAAACATATATACAGGAGGAATTGATTTTAAAGTGGAGGCCTATTCTGTAAAGGATAGTGACACGGAATACTTCCCTAAGCTTATCGTAGGCTCTAGCTCTCTTGTGGAACACATGCCAAAACTACTAGAATTAATAGCTGAGCTTTTAAGTAATAGCAAATTCAGTGAAACAAAGCGCTTAAGGGAAATTATTAGAGAGATAAAATCTAGATTGGAGATGGCTATGGTTCAGGATGGACATATAGTTACAGCTAGACGTGCTATTTCTTATGTTTCTCCTATAGGAAAATATAAGCAACTTGTTACAGGTATTGATTTCTATGAATTTATAGTAGAACTGGAAGAGGAGTTTGACAACAAGATAGAAGAAATTAAAGATAATCTTCAAAAGGTTGCAGCATTAGTTTTTAATAAAGAGAATTTACTAGTTAGCTTAACAACAGAGGGGAAAAATTATAAAAAGTTTAAAGTCTCCCTTGATACACTACTTAAGCCATTAAAAGGTGAAAAGCTTAAAAAGGAAACCTATCAGTTGGAGCTACAGCCTAAGAATGAAGGATTATTAACTTCTAGCAAGATACAATATGTGGCTAAAGCCTATAACTTTAGAAAATTAGGGTATCACTACACAGGTCACCTTCAAGTACTTAAAAGTATTATGAGTTTAAGTTATCTGTGGCACAGAATAAGAATTACAGGAGGAGCATATGGTGCTATGGCGGGATTTAGTAGAAATGGGAATATATTCTTTACTTCCTATAGAGATCCTAATCTTACAAAAACCTTACAGGCATATGATGAAGCCCCTGAATTTCTAAAAGAATTTTCACCTGATGAAAGGGAAATGACAAAATACATTATTGGTACTATCAGTAAGATGGATGCTCCTTTGACACCTTCTATGAAGGGTGAACAAGCTACCACCAACTATATAAGTAACATAGCACAAGAAGATATACAGAGAGAAAGAGATGAGGTCTTAAACACAAATTCAGAGGATATAAGCAAGCTAAAAGATTTAATAAAAGATGTTATGGCACAAAATTATCTATGTGTATTAGGTAATGAAGGGAAAATTAAAGAGCATAAAGATTTATTTAATAATTTAGTAGATGTATTCAAATAAAAAGTTGATAAATATAAAAGATAAAAGAACAAAAGCTTTTTAGTGCTTTTGTTCTTTTATTGAATTTATACTACTATTTTCCATAGTAGGTTATTTTTTTAACTATATAGAAATTAAAATTATATACACATAAGATTTCAAGAATGGTAGTATGAATATATAGTGGAAATAACTAAATTATATAATAATTCATAATAATAAATAAAATGATTTGCAAACTTGAAAAAATTGAAGTATTTCAACAAAAAATAAAGATAATTTATAATATTGATTAATAATACAAAAGTTAAAATTATTAATTGAAATATTTTTTTTTTTATGGTACACTAACTTTAGAAAGTTAAATTGGTAAATTTTAAATATATTACCAAAAAAGTAATTTTTTCTAAGAAAGGTTATTAAGTAGACAAAGTATTTTTTTAATAATTATTGTTACATAATTAACAAATTTAATAGCTTATCCAATAGTAAGTTGAATAAGGAATTATTATTACAATCTGTTGCAAATAGGGATATTCATTTTAGTGAATTAGACTTAATGATTTTAAGGAAATGATAAAGTTGACAGATTTGTTGTATTGACACATAACAACTATTTATAAGGAACTAATATGTATACTTCTAAATATGTCATTTGTTATGTGTTTTTTTTAAAATATATTTAATAGGGGGAGTTAAGAATGAGTGAAGAAAAAATGGTTTCTCTTAATGCTATTGATGACCAGTTGATTGAGAAGGCAAGAAAAGAAGGCATAGAAACAATGTGGGACAGAGACAAAGCTATGAAGGCACGCTGTGGCTTTGGAGAAAAGGGAGTATGTTGTAGAATTTGTGCTATGGGTCCTTGTAGAGTAAGTCCTGTAGAAGGAAAAGGTGCCCAAAGAGGTATTTGTGGTGCTACAGCTGATACAATCGTAGCTAGAAACTTCGCAAGAATGGTAGCTGCGGGAACTTCAGCCCACTCCGATCATGCTAGAGACGTAGCTCATGTTTTACATATGGCCAGTAGAGATGGGAATTACCAAGTAAAGGATGAAAAGAAATTAATCGCATTAGCACAAGAGTGGGAAGTACCAACAGAAGGTAGAGATATTTATGATGTAGCCCATGAAGTAGCAGAGATAGCATTAAATGAATTTGGTAAGCCTTTTGGAACATTAAGATTTCCAAATAGAGCTCCAGCACCAAGACAGAAAATTTGGGAAGATCTTGGAATTACGCCTAGAGCAATTGATAGAGAAATTGCAACCGTTATGCACTCCACCAGTGTAGGATGTACAGCTGACGCTGAAAGTATGCTTCGTATAGCCATGAGAACATCTCTATCCAATGGATGGGGGGGATCTATGTTAGGAACAGAACTTAGTGATATCGTATTCGGAACTTCAACTCCAAGAATGACAGAAGCAAACTTAGGAGTTTTGGAAGAAAAACAAGTAAACATTTTACTTCATGGACATGACCCTTGCCTATCAGAGATGATAGTAGCTGCGGCTCAAGATCCAGAGATGATCAAATTAGCTGAAGAAGTAGGAGCTGAAGGTATTAACTTAGGAGGAATGTGCTGTACTGGTAATGAAGTAACCATGAGACATGGTGTAAAGATAGCTGGAACCTTCTATCAACAGGAATTAGCAGTATTAACTGGAGCGATAGAGGCTGTTATTGTAGATGTGCAGTGTATCTTCCCGTCGCTAGCACCAATAACAGATTGCTACCATACTAAGTTTATCACCACATCTCCAAAGGCTAAGGTTGAAGGTGCAACCCACATAGAATTCAATGAAGAGGTTGCTTTAGAATCAGCTAAGAAAATTGTAAGAGAAGCTATTGAAAACTATAAGAATAGAAAGCAAGAAAAGGTATTTATACCAAACTCAAAAAGTCAAGCTATTACAGGATATTCAAATGAAGCTGTTGTTAAACAACTAGATAGAGTTGTGAATTCTCATATAGATCCTCAAGGAACAGTGAAGCCATTGGCAGATGTTCTTAAGGCAGGAGTATTAAGAGGAGCTGCTGGTATCGTTGGTTGTAACAACATAAAAACTAAACATGAATATAGCCATATAGAAATCATGAAAAAGTTAATTGCAAACGATGTTATCGTTGTAACTACTGGTTGTGCTGCTCAAGCAGCTGCTAAGGCAGGATTATTAAGCAAGGATGCTATTAAGTTAGCTGGTAAGGGGCTTCAAGCCGTATGTGAATTAGTAGATATCCCGCCAATAATTCATTTAGGTTCTTGTGTGGATAATACTCGTATCATAAGACTTGTTAGTGCAGTGGCAGATCATTTAGGTGTAGATAACAGTGATTTACCAGTAGTAGGTGTAGCTCCTGAGTGGATGTCAGAAAAAGCTGTAGCTATTGGAACTTATGTAGTATCAAGTGGAATTGACGTATTCTTAGGCATAACACCTCCAGTAACTGGTTCTCCTGAGGTTGTTGATATATTAACTAACAGAATAGAAGATATGACTGGAGCTAAGTTCTTCGTTGAAGAAAATCCACTAAAACTAACAGATATGATGTTAGAAAGAATTGAAGAAAAGAGAATTAAATTAGAAAAGACTTTAAACCTAGAAGCAGTAGAAAAGCATGAGCCTCAACCAGCACTATAGGATTTGGATAGAATTCTAAAGCTTTTAAAAGAGACTGGCATATTTGAAGTCGACACACTTACCACAAATTATTAGTTGTAGGTGTGTCGACTATAAAAAATATAGTATTTATTTGATTGTACATATAGTTTTAAAAACTCGAAA
>JAFIFG010000080.1 GCA_020832135.1 Clostridiaceae bacterium | reverse complement strand
TTATTAGATGAACCCTTTTCTAATCTAGATTTACGATTAAGAGAAACTATGAGGGAATTTGTCTGTAGGATACAGAAAAAATTAAATATAACTACAGTTTTAGTAACCCACGATAAAGAAGAGGCTTTAATGACCTCTGATAAAATTGCGGTTATGCTTGAGGGGGAAATAAAACAGTTTGGCACACCTATGGAATTATATAAGAAGCCTATTTCAGAAGAGGTGGCAAACTTTTTTGGAGAAACAAATTATATTATGGGGAAAGTAGAAGATGGTGTTTTTATAAGCAATTTGGGTGATTTCAAGGTGAATCTTAAAAACACATTAAACTCAAAAGTCATGATTCGCCCGGAAGAAATAGAAATTGCATCTAAGAATCAATTTACAGGTGCAAAAGGCAAGATTATCCTTAGACGGTATGCAGGAGATAGAATTTATTATACCATTTTAGTAAAAGGCATAGAGATAAGATGTATCAGTAGAGCAAAAGAAACTTTTGATATCGGAGAAGAGGTTTCATTAAACATGAATACTGATAGTATGGTATTTTACGAGGCTTAGAAAAAGGTAGATAAGGTTGGTGATTTTATGGTTTCAGTAATTATACCAGTTATGAATGAGGAAAAAACAATTGAAAAGCTATTAAAAGAGGTACAGAGCTTGAAGGGTGAAAAAGAGATTATTGTAGTAGATGGTGGAAGTACAGATAGAACTGTTGAAATAGCATCAAAATATGCCACTGTCCTAAGGGGTGAAAAGGGTAGAGGAAAGCAAATGAATAAAGGTGCAAAAGTAGCAAAGGGAGATATATTGTGGTTTGTACATGCGGATGCTGCTTTAAGTAATAACACACTGATGGAGATTGAAAAGACCATGCAGGGAAATTACATTGGTGGAGGTTTGCCTTTATATTTCTATGACCATTACACCTTTTTCATGAAATTTGTCACTATTACCTCCAATTGGAGAGCTAAGTACCTTGGACTATACTATGGAGATCAAGGAATTTTTATAAAGGCTTCTATTTTTCATGCAATGGGTGGATATCCAGAAATTGAAATTATGGAGGATTGGGAGTTAGGAAGAAGGTTAAAAAAAGTAGGGAAAATGAAAATGTTAAGTACACCTATTGGAACCTCTGCAAGACGTTTTAAGCGAGGTGGGCAAGTAAAAACTCTACTATTAATGCATAAAATGAAAATTCTCTATACTTTTGGAGTAGCACCTTCAAAACTGTGTAAAATTTATAGGGAGGCTAGATAATGAAAGCACTAATCTTAATGACAAGAATACCTATTCCAGGAAAAACAAAAACAAGATTAATGGAAGTGCTATCTGGAGAAGAGTGTGCCAATATACATGAGTGCTTTTTGTTGGATTTATTTCAAATATTTAAAAGGATTCATCATGACGTGGATATATTCTTAACCTATACACCGGAGGACTCTATTGGTTTAATAGAAGATATTGTTCCTAGCAACATAAGATGCTTTCCACAGAAAGGTAATAATCTAGGGGAAAGAATGGCCAATGCCTTTCAATATGTATTCGAGAAAAATTATACAGAAGTAATACTGATGGGCTCCGATATACCAGAGATACAACCCAACGACATACTGCATGCCTTTGAGCAACTGAGCTATAGTGACATATGTCTAGGACCTACCTTTGATGGAGGTTATTATTTAATTGGAATGAAGAAACTATATAAGATGTTGTTTGAGGCTAATTTAAAATGGGGAAACAAATCGGTACTTGAAGGAACGATAGATATTATAAATAACTTGGATTTAAGAGTAGAATTAACAACGAAACACAGAGATATAGATACAAAAGAAGACTTAAGGGCCTTTAAGAAAAAAATAGATGAAGGTATTTTCTTAGATAAAATACCACCCTTAAATACTATAAAATTTATCGAAAAATGCTGGAGTGATAAAAATGTTATTAAAAGACAAATTAAAGGATAGAATCAAATTGTATCTACTAGATACAACAGCATTACAACAATTAAAACTAAAAAGGAACTTTACAGTAAATTTTCTAGCTCAGGGGGAGTACAATATAAACTTTACCCTTGATGATGGAGAAAACAAGTACGTTTTTAGAGTAAATACTGGCAGTCAATTAGAATTAGAAAATCAAATCCAGTATGAATATGATGCTTTGAAGACCTTGGAGGTAAGCGGTGTAACCCCAAAGGTATATATAGTAGATGGTAGTAAAAAATATTTGGAATACGGTATTTTAGTAATGGAGTTTTTAGAGGGAAAACCATTACAATATGATCAGGATTTAAAAAAAGCTGCTAACATTTTCGGCAAGATCCATTCTTTAAATTTGAACCATATAGATACCAGTAATTTTATTGTAGAAGAACATATATTTAGTGACAGAGTAGTAGAGGGTAAGAGATTATTACAGGATTATTTGACCTCTCCTATTGTTAATAAAGAATTGAAAGACTTCTTCTATAAATTTTTACAGTGGTCAGAGAAAAATCGACATAAGGAAAAGTACTTTATAGAAAACAAATGGCATGTTATTAACAATACTGAGGTAAATTCACATAACTTTATTATTGGCAACGAAAATAGTTATTTAATTGATTGGGAAAAGCCAGTAATAAGTGATCCTACTCAAGACCTTACACAATTCTTAGCAGTGACCACTACCTTATGGAAGGGGAATACCATTTTAAATAAAGAAGAAAAGCAAGGTTTTTTTGAAACCTATACAAAAGCTTTAGGTGGAGATAATAGAAATATCCAAGAGCGAGTACATTTGTATACACCCTATCTTTATTTAAGGGCTTTATCATGGTGTGCCTATGCATGGCTAGAATATCATAATCCAGATAAGGCAATAAAAAACATGGATACCTTTAATAAAATAGAAGCCTACTTGAACATAAATTTCTTAAATAAATTATTAAAGGAATACATTTAAAAGCACACTTTCGTGAAAAGTGTGCTTTGTTAACAAAAACCTCTTTTAGAAGACTTAATAAATTTTATAAATTCCACTTCATGAGGTAGCGGTTTATGATCTTTTCTGTAGGCAATATGAAAATCAGAAACAACTTCCACACCTTCAATGTCTATTTTTTTCAAGACACCATCCTTTAATTCCCTCTTGATAGATAACTCCGGGATAAAAGAAATACCTTTTCCAGCTATAACAGAGGATTTTATTGCCTCCATAGAATTCAACTCATAGATAATATTTAAATCAGGTAGTGTAAAATAATTTGTGCTTAAGTGAAAATAAATGCTCCTTTCTGGTAAGAATTAACAAATAAAACCAAACCAGGAAGGAGTATTTTTTATGAGCACAGTATCAAAGAAAGTATTAAGAGAAATAATTACCGGAGGT
>JAFIFG010000073.1 GCA_020832135.1 Clostridiaceae bacterium | reverse complement strand
GTTTAAAAATATGTTGGCGAAGCCATTTAGGATAGGGATCTTTGCAGTTATCCCTTTTCATAAATATTAGATGAATTCCCTTTTCTGATTGTAGCTGCGAGGGCAAATGCTTACTAGTGTAACCCTTATCACCTATGATTGTTATGGAGTTATAGGTATCTACTAATTCCCATACAGCTTCTCGATCATCAATATTAGCTGGTGTAAGAATAAAGTCAGTGATAAATCCTTCAATCGTAGTGATAGCATGTAGTTTAAATCCATAGTAGGTTTCTTTCTTAGAAGCACAGTACCCATAAGATGAGTCAGTTTTAAAAGATTTATGAAAGCGTGCTCTACCAAACTTACATACGGGAATGGGGATACTATCTACGATCCTAACGGATTCATCTCGAAACCTTAGCATGGAAGTTAGTTCTTTACGGATTGCATCAATTACCGAATGCAATGCCCTACGGGTTCTGTTAAAGCGAGTCCTATGACTAAATCTTGGAAATAAATCGTTTAGGTTCTTTTTACAAAATCCTAACCATGCTTTTTCTGAGTCAATAGTGAGTAGTTCCCCGACAATACTAATGGTAATTATTTCACTATCGCTTAGGATAGACTCGTTGATATTTCTGCGTTCTTTAATATGTGTTGGAGTAATTTCCTGATAAATATCGTCAATTAGGACATAGGTGACAGTAATAAAGTCTTTTAAATCACCAATTTCTTTGATAGAATATTTCTTAGTAAGCTCCGGCATATGTTATCCTCCTATCTTGATTTCGTCGTGGTTATCAAAGATAGGTTAACATAATTCGCTGGAGTTTTTCTATTTGTAAATTTTAACTAGCACAACAGGTTACCTTATATATTTCTTATACCTTATTAAGAGGAGAACAAACTATTTATAATTAATTAAATATATTTCTATATCTTTTTATGTTTTGACCAATAGATAGCCGCCTCTGTTCGATTGCTAACATTTATTTTTCGAAATGCTTTGCTAAGATAATTTCTTACTGTCTTTTCTGATATAAATAGTTCTTTTCCTATATGTTTATTTGTTTTTCCTTGACTGATTAATTCAAGTATATTTTTTTCTTGTGGTGTCAAGCCAGGATCTTTTGTCTCATTGTTCTTTACTAAATTAAATACCTTACCTACTATTTTAGGATCTAATATAGATTTACCCATTACCACATCTCGAATAGCTGTAATTATATTTTTACTATCAATATTCTTTAACAGGTATCCTTCAGCTCCAGCAGTTACTGCCTCCATCACAATAGAATCTTCGGCAAATGCGGTTAATATGATGATCTTTACAGCTGGATATATTTTTTTAATTTCCCTACAGCCCGCTGCACCATCACCGTCTGGCAGCTTAATATCTAATAATATAACATCAGGTTCCAGCTCAGATACCTTTTGATAAGCTTCTTGTAAACTTTCCGCTTCCCCACACACCCTTAATCCATCATTTCTTTCTATTAATGACCGTATGCCATAACGAACAATTGCATGGTCATCTACTAACAATATGTTAATATTTTTCTTCTGCATCCTGTGATTCCTCCCAAGGGATAGTAATAGATACTAATGTTCCTTTATCATCACTTTGTATATCTAAAATCCCATTAACTTTCATAGCTCGTTCCCTCATGGAAATCAAACCATAATGACTTCCTCCAAATACTTGCTGTGTATCAAAACCACAACCATTGTCTTTAAATTTTGCAACAACAGCATCAAGTGTTGTGCTAATATCAATAGTTAACTCAGTTGCTTGTGAATGCTTTATTGCATTACATAATGCCTCTTGAATAATATAATATATTTGTGTAATTTTCTCTTGAGATAATAGGCCTAATGTCACTTCATTTACATCGTATTGTAAATCAATAGGTATATTACAGTTTTTTTGAAAATTATTAATTAATTTAGTGATTTCAAGCTTCAGGTCCTCAATTTGAATTCTAGAATCTGACACCTGTCTAATGAATTCTCTAACCTCAAGAATAGTATCATTAAGATTACTTTTAATACCTTGTAATTCTTTAATACATTCCGAATTAGTTTGCATTTCCATTACATTTTCTACCTGTAAGCCCGTGGCGAAAAGATTTTGAATAACCACATCATGAAGTTCTTGTCCCATGTTCTTTCTCTCATCACTTATAATCTGATGCTTTGTTAAACGCTCTATTTTTTTATTGGTTTCCCATTGAAAAATTTTAACAACGCCAAGAAATAACACTGTAATAATTATTGCTAATATAGCACGACCAAGTTCTACGGGAAAACCAAAAATACTTAAAAAGTTTTCTCTGTTAATGACATTGGCTGGAAAAAAATCTCTATTTTTAACAACAACACCTGCTAATATGCCATAAAGACCAAAGGCAATAGCCATTCCCTTCAACTTCAGGGATGTTCTATATATATTTAGACGTTCCACATGTTTGGCATTTTTATAAAGTGCAAAAGCAGAGATTAGGGCACCGGGCAAACCTAAAAGATACCTACTCAAAATATCCTCTATCAATATCCAATGAAGGGATGTTGTTTGATATCTAATATAAGCTATGATGAAAATGATCAACCACCCAGCAAAAATTAACCAAGGTAATCCTTTAAGTAATAATTTAGTTTTACCTTTATTTTCCAACAATTTCACACCGAATATCCATAAAAAAACGAAGGATAAACTATTAGTAAAGGTACCTAAAATCAAAAGATTAAAATGATGTTCTGGATACATCCTAGTAATCCTCAGCATAATGTTCCATTCAGTTAACCCATGAATGATACCAAACAAACCCAAATAATTTATAGCTTTCAAAAGAGGAAAATTACTATTTTTATCGTTGTTTTGAAGAAAAGCAGCTATCCCCATTGTAAAAAAAGCTAGTCCATATACAAAAAACAAAAAAACAAACTGATTGCCTGTATACAAGTCATCACCTCTATCTCTGAATAATTTCTGTTATTTTATTATAGCATAATTTCTAAGAATTTTATCCTTACATTCTTTATTCACCTAATATACAGGATATCCCCTTATATCTTTAGATTGAAGCATATTATCCCTGTATCTCGTTTAAACTAAGTGAAATGCTTTAAGACACTCGCAGCAAATACATCAGCTATCTTCGATGAAGTCAGGGACAAAGATAAAAATGTAATTGATCCTTCTTGAAGGATTTAAAAGAATATAATGTTATTTATTAAGACAGAATATAGGAATAATAAAAAATGTGTAGCGTCAATCATTCATTTGATTGACGCTTTTACGAGGCAGCCTTTTAATTTTTGTTTATAGCAAATCATCTTAATTTTCAACTGAATTGTCCGCTTCAACAATTTCTATGCTTTCCTTTACTTCATCAATATCACAGTGTTTATTTTCATAAGGCAATGGTTCAGAAATATCTATAGCTTTGTTAAAACCTTCAGATGCATTTATTCCTTGCATTACTTTTTTTATTTTTTCCGCAGTAGCTATTGCACTTTCGACAGCCTCCAATAAATTTTTATCTTCTTCATGAGCATGGTCTTTTAATGTCTTTATAATTGCTAATTGTTTTCCAACTTTATCAGAAGATATTGTGCTAGGTAATACTTGAATTCTATAGGAACTATCTAGAAGTTGTTGTATTGTATCCACTACCTCCAACACACCTGTAAGTTTATGGATAGGTATTTGTTGTGCCTCATCTAAATGTGTACAAACAGATCGAAGAACTCTTTTAATATCAGGATTTCTCATTGCCTTCTGAATAGAAAGAGCTGTATCCATAGAAGGTGTATCTGATGTTGCTTTATATCCACTGTATCTTTCTTTTCTACTGAATATGAGAATTATCAATAATATGGGGATATATGAATAGAGTGATGACTTCTCTCCCACTAGCTATTTCTCCTTTCTTATTATTTTGCAATTCATTACATTGTAGTTAACCTTCTTATTCCTTTAAAACACTTTTGTCGTTCTGCTACTAATGTCTTACTATTACATTATGATATAATCCTAGTTTTGGTTCTATAAGTAAAAAATTCACCTATCTAAGTAGGTGAATTTTTTATAGTTCTAGTAAAATGGTCCTCCAAAGCCACCACGGAACCCTCTAAATGGTCTACGCCATATACCTGCTAAGATAAGGAACCATAGTAATAAACTGGTGCCACCGAAAAATTGAGTTTCTACATTGGCTTGAGAATTTGAAGACCCAGTATCGGCAGTTAATATCTCCTTAACCGCTGCAATTCTTTGTTTTGTTGCATCCGTTACAAAACCATTCATTTGAGATAGTGAATCAAGATTTTTAATATGTTGGTTTAATAGATCTTGAGAAAGTTCACTCTTTGTATCTACTATTTGTCTGTAAATATCATAATCCGACTTATCTCCATACTGTACCATAAAATCATTGAATTCTCCAATGTATTCACTGGGCACCATGATAAAATCTAGTGTATATCCTCCTCTATCATTTACAATTTCAGCCATTGATTTACACCTCCTCCCTTTTTCGATACTATATTATGTCCATTGCAAGAAAAAGTGACAGTTATAGAAGTGGATGATACATCATATTAGAAGACCTTCAGGAAGTTTGGGTAAACCAAGGTAACTATACTTACATGTAAAACTGTTACTTTAAAAAATATCTGTAATCAAAAAAGGGCCAACTAGCGAGGCCCTTCTTATGTAAAGATTCATAATGTTTCTATATTAGGTACCGCAAAATGTTCTGTAAGGACGGTTTGATGGTGTAGGTGGTGCACAGTAATCAGCCTGTTGCGGAGAGTATGCATAGGGGCTTGAAAGAACATCAAGAAGCCGCGCCATCACACTGTAGTCTCCTTGCTTTACTGCGGCTTCTAATGCAGCTTCTACCCTGTGGTTGCGTGGGATAATCCCAGGGTTGGAGGCCCGCATCAACTGATGGGAGGATGCTTTTGATTCCTGTTGCCTGCTTAGTCTTGCCTGCCACAGTTCAAGCCACTGAGTAAATTCTGTGGTACCAAATAGAACTGTATCCTCCGGTGTATCTAAAGTTAATGCCCGGAAGGTATTGGTGTAGTCAGCATGATTCTCCTCCATCATACTGAGGAGGTCTTGAATCAGGGATTCATCCTGTACCTCTTCATTAAAAATTCCCAGCTTAGCCCTCATTCCCGTCAGCCAGTGACGGTGATACAAATCAGTAAAATCCGAAATCGCATCCTGGGCCAGTTTGACAGCCTGCTCTTGATCCTCATGCAACAACGGCAAAAGGGTTTCAGCAAATCGAGCCAAATTCCACCCGGCAATATGTGGCTGATTGCCATAGGCATAGCGACCTTGACGGTCAATAGAACTAAAGACCGTTGCTGGGTCATAGGCATCCATGAAGGCACAAGGACCATAATCAATGGTTTCTCCGCTAATAGTCATGTTGTCGGTGTTCATCACTCCATGAATAAAACCAACCAGTTGCCATCTGGCAATCAGCAGGGCCTGTCGTTTAATCACTTCTTGAAGTAGCAAAAGGTAGCGATTCTCAACAGCATCAACCTCTGGAAAATGTCGTTGTAATGTATAATCAGCCAGCACCTGAAGATCCTCAACAGTCCCCCATTTTGCAGCATATTGAAAGGTGCCTACACGCAAATGACTGGTAGCCACACGGGTTAAAATTGCACCAGGTAGGTCAGTTTCCCGGATTACTGGCTCTCCGGTTGTCACTACTGCTAGACTACGAGTGGTAGCAATACCAAGTGCATGCATTGCTTCGCTGATGATGTATTCCCGCAACATCGGTCCAAGTGTTGCTCTACCATCACCTCCGCGGGAATATGCTGTTGGACCTGAACCCTTAAGCTGAATATCAAATCGGTTCTCTAAAGGCGTGATCTGTTCGCCAATCAACAAAGCACGGCCGTCCCCTAGCATTGTAAAATGTCCAAATTGATGTCCTGCATAAGCTTGTGCAAGCGGCAGAGAACCTTCAGGCACCTGGTTGCCAGCAAGCACCTCTATGCTATCTTTACTTTGTAGTCCCTCAACATTAAATCCCAGGGATGTTGCCAAGGGGTAATTAAGAATGATCAACTTCGGTGAGGGTACAGTGTTTGGGGTGAGGCTGGTGAAAAATAATTTTGGCAGACGGGCATAACTGTTGTCTATGTTCCATCCTGTTTCTATTATTTCTTTTCCCTTTTTCATCGTATCTCTTTTTCTCCTTTTTTATATACTTGTATCTTGGTTTTTTCTTTTGCAAAATCAAAAATCATAGGCATTCTATTATATTTCTAGTTATCTATTTTCTATACCCTATACCCACAGAAATCAATCTCTTTTAGTGTCTACTTCTGCCAATTTATTATACCCTTTCCACACTTAGATGGTACTCTTTAAATATTAATACGTAGAATAAGAAAATTTTCAAACTATTTGCAAATAAAGACATAGTATGATATAACATTAACAATAAAGGGGGAATTTTATTATGGGTGAAGGTAAAATAAATAACTACAAGCTTTGCTATGAGAATTTATGTTTAGAATTTGCAAAACATGATCCTGAAGAAATGGCAATAAAAAGTGGAGCTCTATACGATACTGAAAAAAAGCAATTTACTTTAACTTGCTTAAATAAAGAATATCTGATTTCTTATCCAACGGGGATCATTCAATTAAAAGTGTCGCATCAAGAAAATACACTTATCGATGATGAGAGCTTTTATTTAAAAATTTTAATCATCAGTTATCTTCATCGATGTAACAAGAGTCTTCTTACAAAGAAATGGGTGCCCTTTAGGGAATTAGAGGGTGTTGGTCATGCCTATGACGGATTTGCTCGTCAAGGTATCAATAAATTAGTGGATTTTTTTGGTTATAAAGGGGAGCTTTTCTCAAGCTCTGCTGTTAAGCTGGGAGGAAAAAAATATCCTTTTGGCGATATAGGTTTTGAAATCAATGTATTGCCAAATCTTCCTGTGATTTTAATTTTATGGTTAGGAGATGAGGAATTCGATGCCACCGCTACGATTCTTTATGATACTTCAGCTGTTGATCAATTACATGTAGAAGATTTAGCTGTTGTAGGCTCTTTAGTGGCTGATGAGCTTATTAGGATAGCTAATAACTTATAATGGGTAACCTATACATCTTACTGTAACATTCCACATTGGTAACGAAAAAACAGTTTTGAATCTATTGATTCAAAACTGTTTTTATTTGTGATTAATATCTGTAAACAAATATTAATCTGCGCTTGGGCAAGCGTTTGTGTTTCATATTATTATACCATACTTTTTCCCTGTTGGATATAGAATTAAAAATTCCCTCCAAACTATTGTTTTAGCAGGCTATGAATTCCTTAATCATAAACTCTTTTCCAGACAATAACTCCCAGCCTTCACTTCCGCAGTCTAGACA
The DNA here is from genome assembly GCA_020832135.1 of Clostridiaceae bacterium. Lineage (GTDB taxonomy): Bacteria > Bacillota > Clostridia > Peptostreptococcales > Natronincolaceae > JAFIFG01. The sequence continues at coordinate 18,809 of JAFIFG010000073.1, read as the reverse complement.
TTTTTTATTATGCTCAATGAGATTAAAAATTTGATTGCAATTTTTACAGATAGCATTACCTGGCAATATCTCAATTTCTAATTTTGTCTCCTCCAGTAATGTACCATCCTAGGGACATATCTCTCTTGTAAATCAATACACCTTTTCCAGACATAAAACATATGATATTAATAAAGACTATGAAGGGAATGATCAATGTGTATAATGTTTATAAACCATATCCATCTCCTTACTATATTAATGCACCAATGTATTACCCCTATCCTTATCCTTACTGGGTTAAAAGACCAACACATTACCCCCACCCTCCAAAACAGTTTATTAAATTAAAGGATTATGGACCAAAACCCTATGTAGTTAATATTGAGGAGGCTACTAAACAGAATGATTATTATCGTATTGCTTTATGGACAGGAGAATATTTACAACTTACCTTAATGAGTATCAATGTTGGAGACGACATAGGTTTAGAAGTTCATGACGACCATGACCAATTCATACGTATTGAAGAAGGCCAAGGAATTGTTAAAATGGGAGATAGAAAAGACAAGTTGCATTTTCAAGCAAAAGTCTATGATGACTATGCGATATTTATCCCTGCTGGCAAATGGCACAATCTGATCAATACAGGTTGTACACCACTTAAATTGTACTCTATTTATGCACCACCTGAGCATCCACGGGGTACAGTTCATAAAACTAAAGAAGATGCTGAAGAATACCATGAATGTTGAATAGAATAGACCTTGGATTCTAGGTATCTAACTTAAGTAGGAACAAAATTAATTAAGTTCAGCACAGTTGATTCCCATCAGCATATAATTTAAAAACTAAATTCGTTTGGAGGAAAATTCATGTTGTATAACCCGTATTTTAACTTAGGTCAAATGAATCCTATGATTGTCTCTTCTGCACGGGGAGATGTAAATGGTGATGGCATACCAGATAATGTCTATCTTACAGGTGTAAAGACTATAGACAGTCCATTTATACAAAAGATTACCCTTGTAATTCAGGATGGTAGGACAGGTATAGTAAATTATGTTCCTCTCGAATCTGATGCTGGATTTAATCCCACATTGTTTCTAGGGGATTTTACTGGGGATGGGGTCAAAGATATATTGATCAGTATCGCATCAGGAGGAAGTGGAGGAATTATGTTCTACTACATCTATTCTTATGTGTGTAATTCACCTAAATTAATATTTGATTACAATGTGTTTAACGAAGCTTATCAATATCACGTTATTTATAAGGATTATTACAAGGTAGAAGTAACAAATGTCACTGAGGGTATTAAATATATAATTGATATTTCCACTAGAGAACAGGATTACCTAAATGAAATATACGATACCGAGGGCAAGCTTAAATCCCCAATAAAAGGATTTGTCAATCCACTAAGTGGTCTCTACCCCATAGACTTTGACTCCGACGGTGTATATGAATTACTAGCATATCAAAGGATTTCTGGTAGATTTGCTGCTGATGCTCTGGGATATGTTCTAACAACCCTGAAATGGGATGGCAGAAAATTTGCTTTAGTTAATCAATCTGTGGCAATTTGGGGAACAGAAATTTAATTTGTAATCATTCCTCAATTCAAGAGACTTCTTTATTAATTCCATTAAAAACATGTAAACTCCCTGTATACAGGGAGTTTAGCTTATCCAAAATAAAATTCTATTTTCTAATTTTTACTTGATACTCTTCCATCCAAGTGTTAATTTGAATAAAGTATGCAATTAACTGTGGACCTGTCATTAACTGCCCATACCATGGCTTTTTAAATGATTTTCCACCTGTCTCAACAATTTCAGTAACCTTTTCACGATTTATCAATTCAAATATAGGAGCATTTTTATTAGACAAAATTTCCCACATCCAGCCTTGGACTGCCTTAGTATAATCTATATGATGAGTTTTAGGATATGGACTTTTCTTCCTTTCTATTATCTCATCAGGTAGAATTCCTCTAAGTGCCTCTCTTAACAATCCTTTTTCCCTACCCTCATAAAACTTCATATGATTCGGAATATTAAAAGCATATTCTACAAGTCTATAGTCAGCAAAAGGAACCCTTACTTCCAAGCTATTTCCCATACTCATTCGATCCTTTCTATTCAGTAAAGTGATCATAAACCACTTAATATTCAGATAAAATAGTTCCCTCATTCTAGCTTCCTCTTTGGATTCTCCATTAAGCTTTGGAGCCTGCTTAATTGCATCTTGATACTTTTGTGTCACATATTCTTCTATAGGATAATTTTGAAAGTCTTTATTGATGATTTCTTTTCTTTCTTTTGTTGACTTTGACCACGGAAAGGTATTTGTGTTGATATCTTCAGGTCTTGTAAACCAAGGATATCCACCAAAAATTTCATCGGCACATTCTCCAGAAAGTGCTACTGTGGCTTTTTTTCTAACTTCTTTACAAAATAAATATAAAGAGGAATCAATATCTGCCATACCTGGTAAATCGTTGACCTTTATCGCATCTTTCAAAGCTTCTACCAGTTGTATATTCTCGAGAATCACAGTGTTATGATTGCTCCCAATAAATTCTGCCATCTTTTCTGCCCATACTTGATCGGAGTTTGGTTGAAATTCATTTGCCTCAAAATACTTATCATTATCTTTATAATCTATAGAGAATGTTTCTAGCTGACCTCTTCCCTCTCTTTTGAAGAAGTTTGATGTAACCGCAGAGATAGCACTTGAATCTAATCCACCTGATAGGAAGGTACATACTGGCACATCAGATACCAGCTGTCTTTCAACTGCATCTACCAGCAGGTGTCTAGTATGCTCTATTGTTGTATTTAGATCTTCTTCATGGGGCTTAGCCTCTAACTCCCAATACTGAATTAATTTAGGTGTTCCCTCCTTATATAGTAAATAGTGGGCTGGAGGTATTTCGTTTATGTCTTGAAAAATTCCATGTCCCAGTGATCTAGCAGGTCCTAAGCCAAGTATCTCCATAACCCCTTCATAGTTTATAATTGGCTCTATCATTGGATGGGCTAATAGTGCTTTAATTTGAGATCCAAAAATAAGGTTATTGTTTTTAATACTATAAAACAAAGGCTTAACTCCTAGGGGATCTCTAGCTAAAAACATTGTTTTTTCTCTTTCATCCCATACAGCAAATGCAAAAATACCATTAATATGTTTAAAACAGTCGGCACCCCACTCTATATAAGAAATCAATAAAACTTCTGTATCTGAGTAGGATTCAAAGTGATATCCTTTCTTCTGAAGCTTTTTTCTTACTTCTTCTGTGTTGTAGAGTTCACCATTATAAACGATTACATATTTACGATCCCCTATCTTCCTAATCATAGGCTGTGCTCCACCCTCTGGATCTACAATTGTTAATCGTCTGTGGCCTAGTTGTACATTTTCTGAGCTATAGAAACCAACATCATCTGGTCCTCTTTCATTAAGTGTACATGTCATATTTTCAATAATCTTTACACTTTCCTTTATACTTCTTTCTTTACTTATCCATCCTACAATTCCACACATACTTTGTCCTCCTTACTAGTTTCTGACTTGTCTACAATCAAAGACATTATTTGATAATTATTTTCAAATGATTTTGATTATTTTTTATTTTACTAGTGTATGTAGTAAGGATTCATAAGGTTACAGATACTATCTGTTTTTTTATAAAGAACATAAAAAGAAGGAGTGTATATTAAAAATTTTAAATATACACTCCTTCTTTAGGCTAATTTCTTTTATGTCATATTTCGAAGATAGTCATTCATACTTAGTTATAATCAGCTACCTTTGTGACCAGCACCTCTACATCCTCTGAATCATAGGTAATCAACACAACAGGAACATTCCTCGATACCATTATCACTTGCTGAGTTTTTTCAAAGTTTAAGCCACATTCGGTCACCATTTTCTAGCATGAAAAAGCAACATATTCTGAGAGAAAGCCAAAATCATAGGTAGTACAATTAAAGATTCCACAGTTAGAACTATTCCTTGAGAAGCAAACATTGCCATAATAGCAAACATAAAAAATAAAGATTGAACTATACTAATGCTCCCTAGAATTTTTTCTTCAAAAATGAAGTGTGTTGCTTTACCTTTGCTCTTTAATTAACCCTGATCTATAGGCATCTAAAAGCATTTCTAAGTCCTTAATCTGAGATTCTAGCTTCTCACCGTCATCTGTATCCCGGACCCTTTTTCTTTCAACTTCCCTTTCTAAAACCATTGTAGTAGAATGGATATCCTTTTCCTCTTCAATGGCTTTCTGAGTTGATTCAAATGGCTCATGGGATACTAATAAAAGGCCATATGAATTATAAATCAGAGTGTAGCCTGCTATGCCTGTAGTACCGTGATAAGCTCTTGAAAAACCTCCATCAATAACTAACATTTTTCCATTTGCCCTTATGGGACTCTCACCTTTTTTGAGTTTTACGGGTACATGGCCATTAATAATATGGGACACATCAGGGTTCAGGCCAAACTCCTCAAATATAAGTCTACACATCTTCTCATTATCCTCTAGCTTAAAATACGGATCTTTCTTCTCAACATGGGCTTCCTTATCACTTATAAAATACCTTTCGAAGGTGGTCATCTTGTCTTTCCCAAAGAGGGGAGAATCAGGTCCAGTCCATAAATACCAAGTAATATCCATACCATAGAGCTTTACTTCAGGATTGTTTTTATGGAAATAGCCTTCCCTTACTAAGATCTCCAGTCTATCGAAATAAGCCTTACCCCTATAGGACTTCCCGGAAGAACCTATTTTTACCTTTTTCAAGCTACCATCTTCATTCATTGGAATGCAACCATGATACAATAAGTTCGAATTGAATTTTAAATACATGCTACCATTAGAGTAAAGAAACCTGACATGTTTCTGGAGTTTTTCACTGTTTAAAAAGGATGCCTTTAACTTTTCTATTAATTCTTTTTCTTCGATAGTAAGCATATAAGGATTTTCAGGATCTATAGTTGGAAAATGACAATCCTTCAGTTTATATATCTTTCCATCTAGGTTAATTGTTCCATCTTCATAATTAATTTTATTTAAGAGAAGTCTGTCTTCCATAGAAAAATGTGGTCGTCTATTAATGATTTCGCCTTCCAATTTAAATTGTAGAATAGATATAGCTTTATGCATCTTTGCAATAAGCTTCAAATCATTTTTTGTGTAAACCATGTGGCTTTTAACTTTAGGTTTAAATGCAGCGCAATCATCATCCTTATAAAATTCTAAAGCAAAAGTAGCCAAAGGAAGCAAATTGATACCATATCCATCTTCGATTGTATCTAAATTACCATATCTGGAGCATACTCTAATAACCGTAGCAATACAAGCTTCACTTCCTGCTGCAGCTCCCATCCACAATACATCATGATTTCCCCATTGGATGTCTACGGAATGATAATCCAAGAGAGTATCCATAACAATATCGGCACCAGGTCCTCTATCAAATATATCTCCTACAATATGAAGCCTATCTATGACTAATCTTTGAATCAGCTTTGACATTTCAATGATAAATTCATCGGCTCTTCCAATTCGAATAATGGTTTTGATGATTTCATCATAATATTCTTCCTTATCTAATTCATTAGGACCTCTGTGCATAAGCTCCTCAATTATGTATGCAAAGTCCTTCGGCAGAGCCTTCCTAACCTTCATCCTAGTATATTTGAAGGCTGCCTTTCTACATACCTCCACCAGTCTAGAAATAGTAATCTTATACCATTCATTCATATTTTTTTCCTGCTTATGAATAATGTCTAATTTTTGCTCTGGGTAATAAATCAGTGTGGCAAGGCTTTTTATTTCCGTCTCACTTAACGTACCACCAAAAACTTCTATGATCTTTCGCTTTATATTTCCAGATCCATTTTTCAGTACATGATTAAAAGACTCATATTCTCCGTGAATATCAGTCAAAAAATGTTCAGTCCCCTTAGGAAGGTTTAATATAGCCTGCAAATTAATAATCTCAGTACTGGCTGCAGCTATAGTAGGAAATTGCTTGGATAAAAGCTTTAAATATTTCAATTCCCTATGAAAGCCTTCAATTACGTCATCATTAGAATATGTCATGTAGTACAACTCCTTGTTCATTAAAAATTCCTATTAAATTATAACATTATTCTCTGCTGCTATGTAAAAAAAGCAAAAATCAAAGACCATTAACAAGTTGCCTCCAAAGAAATAATGTGCACTCATGCCATCACTTACTTTATCTCATAAACGTCATGTTGGTTATTTTTTAATGCATTTTGAAGATTATTTAATTCCTCAATTGCTTTTTCTAAGGAAGCATATTCACCTAAACTATCAGTATTAGACTCAAAAAATCCAGTATGGCTTCTTATTCCATGTATATATGCCTTTTTAGAACCAATGGTTGTTGGAATCGTAAATAATTCATAATTACCCAGGATTTTTTTGTTTTGACTTCTAACCCACATCTTTGCCTCTCCCTTCGTATAGTAATCATATAATAAAATATTTCTAAACTCACAGTAAAAAAAATATTTGTTATAGAGCTTATCCACCCATCCCTAGTGAACTATTTCTTTTAATTTTTCCACTTGCTGAACTGTTAGTTTTGCAAAATTCTTATCCGAACCGTTTGGTATTAATAAAGATCCTCCTTGTTCTTCAATCCATATATGATGAAACCCTATAAAATATCCTTCCTTATATACAATTTTAAGGACGAAATCAGGATAAGTTTCGGGCTCCCATTCACTTTCTTCAAAGACTAATTCCTCTAATATATTCTCATACTGAGCTATCTTTTCTTGATCTCTAACCTCTATTTCGAATTTAGTGGCATAAACACCTACTTTTTCTCCCACCATAAGGACTTTATCAGGGGCTGTTACTCTGTCATACCAATTTCTTGCAGTAGGAAATAGCAGTACTAATCCAATAAGAGTAATTGCGGATATTTTTTTCATGTAAAGCACTCCCATCTCATCTTTTTCGCAAAACACATCAAGTATACCTTTAACCTATTAGATGATGCTTTATTGATATAGGTATACTCTATTCGTTGTCCCTATCTATGTTTTTACATAAGTTCAAAAATAATTTTCCTATTCCTAATTTTTTACCTATCTCGTTGGCAATTTTCATCCAAATACATATAATTCCCGTAAATACAAGTAAAAACACCAACATTACTACACCTAATTGAATATAATCCATAACTTTGCCCCCATCTATTCAAAATCCTTGCATTAATTAATGGAATCTATTTTATTGTACACCTGTGAATTTGTTCCCTAATTATGTTTCCAGCTGAGGTTTCTTTGGGTGACGGCAATTCCAGAAAATAAGCAAAGCCACTCCAATGATTCCAACACAAAACACATATAACATAAAATGCTCCATTTTAGCTCTAGAGGTACTACTGGATTCGGTAGTGGTGAGGTAGTCTTTCATCTCTTCAGTAATATCAGTTCCATGAATATCATATAAGGTCATTTTTTCCAAAAAAGTTTGGTAATCCGTTTCCACTATAACAAGGATTTCCTTCGGCTGATCTTCTATATTGACGAAAAAGGACTCCTGAGAGTAAGTGTTAAACTCTATAGAGGCTATTTTCCCATCGTAATTAGTTCCCATTAGTGCTAGGTATGATTTCTTTCTTGATACAAAAGGTGTAAATTTAATCACTTGGTTCCTAGTGCCATAAGAAACACCACGGATATGATAAAGACCGTTAATTCCTCTGTGTAGTGCTGTAAAACCTATATAATCATTGCTACCAAAATGGTAGTAGACTGCTAGACGATTATCTATTTTTTCCATACCTTCAATAACAATATCTCTTTCGATGAACTTGCTGATGGCTTGTTGTACGTCTTCTTCATTGGGGCGTATGTAATATTCGCTATGGTAAAGAAAATATGCCAGTAAAAAACCAAGCAAAAGAATTCCATAGCGAATTATTTTTCTTTTATCCATGATATGATTATCTCCCTTCGGTAATCTAAATGGTTTTAGTCCATAGAGCACTATTAAAATTTAAGTTATGCTATTCTATTTCCTCAGCATACTGCCCTAGGAGCTCCTTTAACTTATCAACCCATTTTCGTGTGAACTTTTTCTTATTTACTCGGCACCTTACTTCTCTACCTTCCTTATCGACCAAAGATTTTTTATTAGAACATTACAATATTCTATATTCAACCATAAAACCCCTTTAAACGTCTAGTTGAATTTAATACTTTCTCATTTTTTCACGGCATCTTCTGCATAAATGCTTTGTGTTCTATATGGAATTTTGTAATTTTAATTAATGTTTATTACAATATAATTCATATGGCTAATACTAACACAATATATTCTAATTTTTTACCCAATCTAGGTTTTTTATAAAAATAATAGACAAAGGAAAACTCTGTCTATTTATCATTACTTACTTATTTATTTCTTCAAAATACGTTGCAATTGCTCTAAACATGGCTTCTGCCACAAGTTGTCTATACTCTTGAGTAGCTAATCTTGTATTCATAGCTGCATTAGCATGAACACTTACGAATAAGTCTGCTTCTAGTTTATTTGCAACTGTCACTCTATCCCTAAGTGATACTGCAACATCATTTTCTCTTGTCATATAAGTTTTAAAACCAGTTTCCTTTAATAATACATTAAGCTTCCGAGATACATCTAATGCAACTTCTCTTTCTAATAACCCTTTTATAGGTGATGTGGCTCCTGGATCTGAACCACCATGTCCTGCATCTATAATCACTAATCTTTCTTGTTTTTTAGAATCTGCATCACTCTGGTTAATAAAGTTTATAATCATCTCACCACTATTTAAAGAATTTAAAACAATAAAGGTCTGACTACGATGGAATATCGAAATCAGACCTTTAAATTAAGCCTTACTCTATTTTCTTATTATCTTAGATGGTTAATTCTATGGTGATTCATTTAATAAATTCCTCTGTTCAAACCATCTTTTATTGCAGAAAGTATTTTGTTACCTCTTATAGTTGCTCCTGTAAAACTATCTATATCTTCTACGAAGTCTCCTGGAGTATAAAGATCAAAAATAGTCGCAAGTGGCTTTCCTTCTAAATACTCTAAAATATGTTGATGTTGTACTACTACTGGATATAATTCATGACCTTCTTCTATTTGACGATAATCATTTCCTGAATGATATAAATGTCTATAGCTTAAATCTTTAATATGATTGTCTTCTAGGTGGAATTGGATGCTTACCTGTTGTGCACCTCTATCTCCAAATATTCCTCTATATCTTCCATCTTCGTATGCTTCAAGGTCTCTACTAAAGTCTCCAGCAGGTGTATAAAGTCCTCTATTTAATCCATCTCTAATAGCAGATAGTACTTTATTTCCTCTAATGGTGGCTCCTGTAAATCCATCAATATCCTCTATAAAATCTCCTGGTGTATAAAGGTCGAAGATTGCTTCAAGAGGCTTACCCTCTAAGTAGTCTAACATATCTTGATGTTGTACTACCACTGGATATAACTCATGACCTTCTTCTATTTGACGATAGTCATTTCCAGAATGGTATAAATGTCTATAGCTTAAGTCTGTAAGTACATTATCTTCTAAGTGAAACTGAATACTTACCTGTTGATCTCCTCTATCTCCAAATACACCTCTATATCTTCCATCTTCATATCCTCCAAGGTCTCTACTGAAGTCTCCAGCAGGTGTATACAGTCCTCTATTCAGACCGTCTTGCATTGCAGAAAGTATTTTACTGCCTCTTATAGTGGCTCCTGTAAAACCATCAATATCTTCTACCATATCTCCTGGTGTATAAAGATCATACATTGCCTCAACTGGCTTTCCTTCTAAATACTCTAGGATTTGCTGATGCTGCACTACCACTGGATATAATTCATGACCTTCTTCTATTTGACGGTAGTCATTTCCACCGTGGAATAAATGTCTATAGCTCAGGTCTGTAAGTATATTGTCTTCTACATGAAATTGAATACTTACCTGTTGTACCCCTCTGTCCTCATAGATTCCTCTATATCTTCCATCCTCGTAGCTTGCTGTAGCATCAACCACTTCTTCTACAACTGTCTCTTCTGCTGCAACTACTTCTTCCTTTGGTTCCTCCGTAGCTGTACACCCACTTAAAACTAGCCCACTTGATAAAGCTAATACTAAGCCCATTGATAAAATTTTCTTCACTTTAAAGTCCCCCTATAATTTATGATTTTTTAATTCCAAAGACATCTTTTATATAAAATTATCACCAGTATTATTATTTCTTTAATTTTTCTAGTGATAAATCTTTGGTTTCTTTAGCTTACTTCTAGATTTTCTATTGATCATCTACTGTTTAAAACCCTTATTCTAACTTAACCATTATGTTAATGAATATCGTTATCATTATGTAAGCAAAAAAAATTAGTCTATCTTACACCCTTGACATTCCTTACAATCATTTAGTCTTTTTGCAAGATCACTACAAGCTCTTCTTGAAAATATACAGGGTATATTGCTTTGTTTTGCTTTTTCCTTTACAATCTGTGTTATATTATGTAAGATGAAATGATAATACACAATAAATGATAATTGTTATCACTATTATAATTTATTATTTATAAGTTGTCAATATTTTTGTGAACTTTTAAACGGGCATAATGCTAAGTATTAATTATATACTTAAGATGTCACCTCTTTCCTTTCTGCGATTAAACTCCTCTTATTTTTCTTTTTACCCTTCCATCTACCACTTTCATAATAGATTCTACTTACCACACCATAGGCGGCAACTACTGTTGTCCCCAAGGTATTAATGATGGATTTTAAAGCTAAGCCTCCCATGGATATAACGGTTTGTTTCAGTGCTGTTGGCAAGCTTATTTTTTCGGCTATAATTTCTTCCGGTACATTGATAAATCTTAGGATAGATTGGTTATATATTATGCCAATAATGGATGCCATCATGGCTGTCGTTCTTAGTAGAAGAAAGGAGTTGATGATGGTTTTTTTGAATCATTTTCTCGTTTTCTGCTCCTGCATATTGAGATACTAAAACTGTAGTAGCCATAGAAATTCCAGCCACAAAGATATCAAGATAAATACTAAGCATAAGGATCCTCTTGAAAATATACTTAAAACAGGTGTGCTCTGTTGGGACTTACTAGCCTTACTAAATTGTTCGGTGTTATATTACCCCCTTGGAACCCCTTAGGCTTTTTAAGTTGTTAGGTTTAACAATTCTTTTAAAGAGAAAATAAAATAAAAGACCATAAAATCATTAAATAAATTTATGGTCTTTTATTTGTGTATTTTTAAATAATCACTACTCTATTGCAGTAACTAAATCTTCAATATTAATAGTTTTATCTAGCATGCCATTTTCCTTTAAAAACTCCTGGGTTAATTTAAGTTCCTCAATGTCGGATGGTTTAATTGTAGGGTCAAAATCATACCATTCATACATCATTTTTACGTTTTCAATAGTAAGACCTGTTTCTTCTGCTGTTATTCTATAAGCCTCTTCTATATTGTCTTGCATGAATTTTATACTTTCTTTCTGAATTTTAGCAAACCTTTTAACTAAGTCAGGATACTCTCTTAGAAATTCTCCTCTTACTGCAACTACAATAGTTCCTTCTACTAGCCCTTCACCTGTAGTAACTATTTCAGCACCAGCTGCCATAGCTTGTAAAGCTGCTGGACCAGCTAAAAGTGCCGCATCTATACTACCATTCATTAGTGCGGATAATGCACTAGGAATATCCATAGCAATATATTCCACATCACTTTCACTCAACCCATTAGTATCTAAGGCGGTTATAAGTAGTTGGTGTAATACAGTCCCCTTTGGTCCTGCTACCTTTTTCCCTTCTAAGTCTGCAGCAGATTGTATTTTATCAGAGTTTGTCAAAATCATAAATGCCTTTGGAGCTCGACTATAAACACTTATTACTTGCAGATCTACACCATTAGCTGCAGCTAAAATAGCAGATGTTCCTCCTACAGCATTTAAGAAATCTAATTCTCCTGCTGCTAATGCTTGAGTTTGTTCTGGACCCGATGTAATCTCTAGTAAATTCACACCAATATTGTCCTTACCAAACTCTTCTTCAAATAACCCTTGATGTTTTTGTACAATAGATGGCACATTGAGAGGTGCCTTTACATAAGTAATATTAATTTCATCTAATGTTTCTGGAGTAGCATTTGTTACTTTGTTGTTGGTACAACCACTTAAAATAAATAATGTCATTAAACTCATCATAATCATACTAATCACTCGTTGATTTTTTATAAAAATTTTCATTTGTTCAACCCCCTAAATAATTATGCATTTAATTTTTCTCTATTACCTATAATAGTATTAAGTATTTCTTCCTTAATATTTATAAAGTCTAAGGTATTACTCTGTCTTGGATAAGATAAAGGCACCTTATGTTCCATAATCACCTGCCCTTCATTAAGCACAACTATTTTCTCTCCCAAGTAAACAGCTTCCTCAACATTATGTGTAATAAAAACTATCGTCTTACCTTGCGAAAGAAATAATTTAACAATCTCCTCTTGGAGATTGTTGCGAGTAAAATAATCTAAAGCTGCAAACGGTTCATCCATCAAAATAATATCAGGATTATAGCATAAAGTACGACCAACAGCAGCTCTTTGAGCCATCCCACCAGAAATCTGTGAAGGATATGCATTCTTAAACTTACCCAAACCCATAATATGTAGATATTCTTCTACTATTTTATCTGCTTGTTTTTTGCTTTTAGTTTTAAATAAAGGAAATGCCATATTTTCTTTTACTGTTAACCATGGCATCAATCGTGATTCTTGAAAAACTATACCAACTGACTTCCCACTTATTTCCTTACAAGATTCTTCCCTACAAGTAAACTCTATTACTCCTTCTGTTGGTTCTTCTAGTCCACACAATAGTCTTAAAAGAGTAGTTTTACCACAGCCGCTTTTTCCAACAATAGTAGTAAAGCTACCATCAGGAATAGTTAAATTGACATTTTTCAATGCATGAATCCTTTGTTTATCTACTATGTACTGTTTTTTTAAGTTAGATATTTTAACTCCAGCCACGTTGCTTATCCCCTTCTTTCCATGTTATAAGATGTTCTGTTAACTTTAAAAGTAAAAAGTCAATAACTGAACCTAATATTCCTATAGCTAAAATTCCTACTATAACCACATCAGTACGGGAAAGTTGTTGAGCATCTAATATCATATAGCCTATTCCTGAGGAAGCTGCTACTAACTCTGCTCCAATAAGAGCTCTCCAGCTGTAACCAAGTCCTAATCTCATCCCCACAAATATATATGGTAATGTAGCAGGTAGGATAATTTTATAGAATTTTTCACCACTGGTAAATCCAAAGGACTCTCCAACCTCCAACAATTTTTTGTCACAACAAAGTACACCATTTAATGTATTTAGAAAGACAGGAAAAAAAGAAGCCAACACAATAATAACTATTTTAGGCGTTTCTCCAATACCAAACCATAATATCAACATTGGTACAGTAGCAAGAGGCGGCACATGTCGAATAAATTCTAGCATAGGATTGAAAAACTGAATTAGCTTAGTTTTCATTCCTAATATAATTCCCAGTGGAAAAGCTAAACAAAAAGCAACAGCAAAACCTGTGAATACTCTATTTAAACTTACAACTATATGTCTGAATAACATGCCGCTCTCTATAAGTCGGAGTGTTGCTTGTGCAACTCTTATAGGTGAAGGGATAATATATGCATTCCATAGGTCTAATGCTGACCCTATTGTCCAAATAAGCATAATAATAATTGGAATAACCCATCCTATAATTTTTTTCAATAGTTTCACCTCATTTTTTAAACACCATCTCCATTATGGCATCCATTTTGGCATAGTAATAATTCACAAAGCTCAGTATGATTAGAAATGCTATTAGAAGCAATGCTTTTTATTACCTGCTCTATACCTTCTTCTCCACTTGCTTTTTTAACTTTTATTGGTAGACCATCAAAAAAACCAAGAGGTATAGGAGAGGAAGATAATCTTTTGTGCACTATTTTATAATCAATAATTCTTTTAAACTCTCGCCAAGTCACAAATTCAACATTTTTAGAAAATATACCTTTACCATAATCTACTAATTCTGTGCATGGAGTAACAATAGTTAAAGTTGTAAACTCTGTGCCTTTCTTTATGTATTTTTCATATAATTCATGGGCACAGGCAATCAGAATTGGAGGAATAGGTGCTATATGACCAATTGCTTCAGGGTAGTTTCTTTTAATACATTCAACAACTGCTGGGCACCTAGCATCTATTATTGGCTTGGATTTTGTACCTTCAATATAATCTTTATATGCATTTCTTATTATGTCTGCTTGATTGTTACTTTCTACAACAATATAACCTTTGGCTTCAATCTGTTTTAATAGATCATTATAATCTCTATCTACAATTTTTTCTGCCACTGGATTGAGCCACACAAATCTCTTTTTAAACTTTTCCATAAAAGTTAACCCCCACCATAACATGTCATATTCAAAACATATTTTGTAAAACGATAGCAGTAATGATTATCATTATCACGTAATTGATATACTATTAACATATAGTTCTTTTTATTTCCATATATTTTTAAATATTTGTTAATATTTTTATAATTAAGTTCTCCCTATTACATAGAATTAAAATAGATGAAAAAACACAGACTTGCAGAGTTATAGTCCACAGCAAATCTGTGCTTTTTAATTACATGCTATGTAGTTTATACTTCTTTTATTAATTATACTAACTTTTTCCCAAGCTCTCTACACTTTGCTAATTCCTCATCTCCAGGGGTCAGTTCAACCATAAGTCCTACTTCTAGTAAATTTGCACCATATTGCTTCATTCTCTCTTCCCAGTCCCTCATCCATTCTCCGTCTCCCCAATCATAGGAACCAAAAAGAGCTACCAATTTATCCTTAAGTTCTGGTTTCTCTAGAGAGGCTATAAAAGGCTCCATTTCTGCTTCCTCTAAAACTTCTGCCCCCATGGAAGGGCAACCTAATGCAACAGCATCTGCATTAAAAACATCCTCAGGTTGAGCACTACTTACTTCCATTAACTTTGCTTCTGCTCCACCCTCTCTTGCTCCTTCAGCTATGGCCTCCGCCATCATCTCTGTATTTCCTGTTCCACTCCAGTAGATAACTGATATTTTTTTCATAGTGTTACATCCTCCTTTATTTATAAATATTTTATTTAAGCAAAATTTAAGCAGATTGCATAATTCCCTCTAATCCTGTTGTCTGTAGTAGGTGTTTGATTTGCTTTTTAGCCTCGGAAATCCTTACGAATTTTTCATCAGATAATCTAGGATTCCCATATACCCTCCATCCATTTATTTTTGTTAGCTTTAAGGAGGGGTGCCCCATAAAACCTATTACATCCTTTAGGGGATAACCTAAAAAAATACCAATTTCGTGGGGTATGCCTCTTTTTTCTATTTTCTCAATCATATGGTTTAAATAACTATGTAAATTGTACTCTGTAGGATAGCCATATTGCCTTAAAAACTTTGTATTTTTATATTCTTTCAGTGTCCTCTCTAGAGCTTCACAATGATAAAAAAGTATTTTTTTACATCCATTACTAGCTTTAAACTCTTTAAAGTCAACCTTTGTACTCTCTGAGAATATTCTTTTAACTTCTTCTCTTCTTTCAATACTTAAGGCATCTTTTTCAGGAAAACTAATGATCTCTGATGGCTTTACTCCCAGTAATACTGGCCCTAATAACTCTACAATCCACTTGATAAAGTCCATATGCTTACTTTCATTTAAACAATAGCAATGCCTCCTGTTAATCATCTTCATCCTCCCTCCTAGCTTTGCACTCATAATTTTAAGCGCTGTCTTACATATGATTATTTTGATATTGAGTTTCATTATCACTTGAATGGTAAAATTTTTTTCTTTTTTATTGTGGCTTGTGCACACTGCATCCCCTACAATTATTAAGTTGTTTAGCAAGGTCACTACAGGCTCTTCTAGAGAAAACACATGGAATATTATTTTGCTTGGCATTTTCCTTAACAATTTTACTTATATTGTGCTCAATAAAATCATAAAAAACGATAATCATATCTGTTTCCGATGGAATTTGAAAATTCCTCATTCCCTTTTTTCTTCCCGTCCAATGGGTATAGTCCTTAATGCCATATTCTTTTAACGTATTTGGTATATTACCTAGACGATCCGCCCCTAATATTAATGCTTTCACTTTCACACACCCCTTTGATATTGATAATTATTATCATTATTATATTAAAGTTGCCACTTCTTGTCAATGTTTTTATGAAATTTTCTGTTATTTTTTTGTCTTATATAATTTTTTCCTTTTACATGTTGACCTACTATAGGATTAATATGTTATTACCTTGAAACTTAAGATATTTTTCTTCCTCCAAATGCTTGAATATACGGTATAAGGAAGCTCTACTAATGCCTAAGTAGTCAGCTAGTTCGCTTTTATTAAAAAGTAAAGTTACATGTGTTTGGCTATTTTGCTGGTGTTTTAACTGCTCTATAAACTCAATCACTCTATCCCTTATTTTTTCATGGGTGAAGCACTCAACTCTTTGATTTAAAAAGTAGATTCGTTGACTTACGTAGCATAGATAATTTTTTAAGAGTATTTTATCTAGTTGTAATAAATTCACAAACTCATTTTCTCCGATAAATAGTACTGATGATTCACTATTAGCAACTAGACAGGTAACATTCTCTACATTTTCTTGAAATAGATATGCAATGCCAAAAATATGTCCGGCCTTCATCTTATTCATAATAACCTTTTTCCCTTCTACAAGATTTTTTTGCACTTCTATTTTCCCCTTTAGAACTATACCAATCTCTTTATTGAAATTATCTATGTATTGTCCTTTCCTATAGGTTGTAGTTCTATATTTGACATTTTTCATAAGTATCTTTAATTTTTCATGACTTAAATGTTGAAATAAGAAACATTTTTTTAATAAATTGTACATAAGGACTCCTTCCCCCTGTAAAAAAACCCTGAGTTTTTAAAAATAATCTGAATTGTCTCAGATGATACATTTTTATCCTTTAGATTGTAATATAATTTAATTGGATAATCAATAATGAATTTCATTATTAGCTACGGAAAGGAGTAAAAATTTATGATAACAATTATTGTTGGAGGTGCACCTGCCTCTGGAAAAACTAGTATATTGAAACATGTAGTTCGTTATCTTCAACAGCAGCATTACCCAGCAGTCTGTAAAATTGATTGTATACAAAGTAATGATGAAGAAGATTACAAGACTTTAAATATTCCAGTTATTCAAGGTCTAAGTCAAAATATATGTCCTGATCATTATCTAGCAACAAATATTATTGATATTTTTGAATGGGGTAAACATAAAGAATCTACCCATCTATTCATTGAAACAGCGGGTTTATGTAATCGTTGTGCTCCATTTATAAATAGAGCATTAAATATATGTGTTATCGACTCCATGGGAAGTATTAAGGGGCCTGAGAAGCTAGGTCCCCTTGTTTCTACAGCAGATATTTTAGTGCTTGCTAAATTTGACTTAGTATCTCAAGCTGAGCGTGAAGTTCTTATTTATCATCTGTCTCAGTTAAATCCAAGTGCCTTTATCCTAGAAGTAAATGGTCTTTCCGGATTTGGTGTACAACGATTGGTTCAGTTTATTTCTAAAAAGGCCCAATCGGTAACCAGTCTTGAGGAGGATCAATTACGCTATTCTATGCCTGCTGCCAACTGCTCCTATTGTGTTGGTGAAATCCGAATAGGCCGAAGCTATCAGCAAGGAATTATTAACAAAATGATTATAGAAGAGGAAGTTGAGGCGAAAACATGTTAAAAAAGATTGAAATATTAGGTGGATATGATAAGCAAGGTAATAAAGAATCTATTCAGTCTTTATGTCTGGAAAGAGGAAATATATATACTATTGTAGGGAAAACGGGCTCTGGAAAAACTCAATTAATAGAAGATATTGAATCCCTTAATCAAGGGGAGGGTATTACCAAGAGGGTCGTTCTTGTAGATGGAGCAGTTCCTAATGATAGCTTCCATCAAGGATATAGGAGTAGCTATATCGCTCATCTATCTCAAAATATGAATTATGTTCTTGATATGCCAGTGGTGAAATTTTTAGCTCTTCGTAACCAATTACAGCTAGATAAAAGTTCTGCAGTATCTCCAACTGAAATTCTCGAAACAGCTAATACATTGGCAGGGGAAGAGATTCAACCCCATCAATTACTTACTAAACTCAGTGGGGGACAATCTAGAGCTTTGATGATTGCTGATGTTGCCCTTACCAGTAGTGCCCCTGTTATTTTAATAGATGAGGTTGAGAATGCAGGAATTGATAGGATTAAAGCCATGTCCTTATTAACACAACAGGAAAAAATTGTTTTAGTAGTTACCCATGACCCTCTATTAGCCCTATATGGAAATAAACGGATTGTATTAAAAAATGGAGGGATGAGCCATATTATTGAACGAACAAGCGAAGAAAAATTTTTATCAAATCAACTAACGGATATCTACCACCGAATAGAAGCTATGCGTCAGCTTCTTCGTCAGGGAGAGTCTTTAAGAGGAGGGAATAATTTTGACTTATACAGTGTATTGGAATAATATATGTCTCTTAAGTAATATGGAGGAAGCTTTTATTAAAAGCCAAAGTACAAAATATAATTATTATCCCTTTGACTTCCAGTATTATGGTTTAGGCAGAC
This sequence comes from Clostridiaceae bacterium, assembly GCA_020832135.1. Classification (GTDB taxonomy): domain Bacteria; phylum Bacillota; class Clostridia; order Peptostreptococcales; family Natronincolaceae; genus JAFIFG01. Next base: position 31 of record JAFIFG010000073.1, on the reverse strand, counting down.
CCTATTCCATGACAGAAAAGGTCAAGGAGGA
>JAFIFG010000055.1 GCA_020832135.1 Clostridiaceae bacterium | reverse complement strand
AACGTTCCTGAACCAATCCCCTTGGCCAAGCTTGTCTCCCGGTGAAGAGATGTGGTGCTCTGACCTTTCCTCTTAAACGTGCTTCCAGCACCTTTATGCAAATGTTTTGTTATGCGACGTTTACACATAGTCTAAATATCATTAAAAAATTGCTTTAATACCTGATGAACATTCTTTTTAGTTAACTTAACATATGTTTCTGAAGTACTACTATGTTGATTATGTCCTAATAAAGACTGTATTTTATCTATAGGAATGCCCTTGTCAATCATTATTTTGCAAAAGTGTGCCTCAATGCCTGTGGAGATACATTTTTCTTTATTTTAGTTCTTTTATAAATTTTCGCTACCTCTCTTTGTATCCCCCTATTACTCAATCTTTTATAAGGTCTTCTTTCTGTTACAACTAAATAATTAGTACCATCTTGTCTGGAATCCAAATATTGTTGAATATGATTAATAGCAATTTTTGATAATAAAACAACTCTATTTTTTCTTCCGTCTCCTTTTATTTCTACAGTTGCTTCTTGCCAATTTATATCACTTATATTCATATTATTGAGTTCATTTAATTTACAGCCGGTTGATAATATGAATTCAATAACAGCTCGTTCTCTAAAAGATTTGCAAGCATGCCTCAATTCTTCAATTTCCTGTTCTTCTAATGGTTCTATTTCTACTTCTTTTATTTTATAGGCCTTTACTCGACTAACTGGGTTGTGTTCAATTAACTTTTCATCAACCAACCAGTCAAAAAACACTCTTAATATGGCTCTAATTGTTTCTAAAGAGCTTGTAGATGATATATTATAATTATCCTCACGATGATATAAAAATTCTTTGATATCATCTCTTTTTATATCTTGAATTCTTCTATCCTTGAAAAAGTCTAAAAACATGTTTAATTGTATCTTATAACTATTTAGAGAATTTCTGCTTAATCCAAATCTGTCTTTTTCAGCTAAAAATTTATTAATATTAGTACTCAAATCGAATCTATTAACATCTTTTTCAATTTCTATAATATGAAAATCGTGTAAAATTTCTGCTAATTTTTTGCATGCCAATGTATTATTTAGATTTTCTTTAATAATATTTTCATAAATTGAGCCATAAAGAGTCTCTTTCGCATCATTCATTATCATTGCCTCCCTTTAATATTTACTTCGTAATACATTTAAATGTCACATAACGTTTCTGCCATTCCCGACGCCTTCGAACTGGACCTCGGAGGAATACCTCCTTGGCGGTGCTTTCACCCAGTGAGAAGGTGTGGTGCTAACTCTGCTTCCTGCCGGTGCATACAGAGACTCTCTTCTTGACGGTACTTCTTGCACCCTAAGCGGGATTTGTGCTTCACTAGTGTATGCTTCTATTCTAAACATATAATACACCCCTCTTAATTGTTTTTAGCCAATGTCATATACAACAATAGCATTTAAGGGCTATTAAGTCATTACATATATGGTTACATATTTATCATCTGATGTTCATTACATCAATTAAATCATTGTCCCCAACATCCTGTCCCGATATTGTGGTGTCAACTAACGTCTCTTCCATTACCGATGCCTTCGAACTGGACCCTAAAGAAATACCTCTTGCGCTACTTGCACCCAGTGAGAAAGTTTGGTACTGACCCTGCTCCATGATGGTGCATGCAGAGACTTGCTCTCCCACGGTGCTTCTTGTACACCTAGCAGGAATGGGCATGTTAGTTGATCCCACAACCAACTATTCAGATATCCTTTCAAATCGATCTAAAGTTACCAAGGCTTTAAGAGTTAATACTCCTATCCATTCATTGTATGCTTCTTTTAAATCACCTTCATAATAGCTTTCACCCCAAGGAGGATTGATTTGTCCATTTAATTCCAGTTGTCCAATAATAAAGTTTAGGTTATCATTTAACTTTGATTCTAAAATCCCAAATCTATTACTATCTATCTTTTCTACAAATTCAATTGGCATTGGAACGTACTTGTGCCATTCTTGCTCATCGTATACAATGACTTGCTCTATAGCAAGGCTAATTCTTTTTTCCAGTCTCTTTTGTAATTCCTCAGGTAATACTCCATATAGTTTTATATAGCAGAAAAGTTCATTTTCAGAGTTAAATTCTTGTTTATTTTCTATGTAATTGATTGCATACTCTACTAAGCTATCTATATCCAAAGTTTTTACATAATGCCTATACTTATAAAGATAAGCGAGTATCTCTGCAGTTGGATTTCCCCAATTCCTATCTATTATTGTCATGCTATCTTCTTCATTAAAGTACCACCAAAAAGCATGAGGGAAATTATTTACTTCTTTAGTGACAGTAAACCACCCATTCCTTTTTTTATCAAATGATGTCTCTAAGTAGCCTATTGCCGATTTTATCATCTCTTTTGATTCTTCTAGTTCATTTAAGTAGGATAAAAGTCTTATCCCTACGGAAGTGCCCATTGGCGAAGAAAGAGGCAACCTAAAATCAGATTCTATTCCATGCCCAAAACCACCATCTTCATTTTGAAACTTTTTTAACTCACTCAATATATCTTGCTCCGAACCTTCACTAAAATAGCTTCTTAAAATGGCTTTTTCTAAAGGTCTTCCATATTTTATAATTGCTTGCCTCGCTTGATCAAAGCAATCCAGACTTAACATTTTCAAATCGATCCCTCCTATAAATACCTTTATTATATCTATATTTAGTAGTATCAGATAAATCAATTGACTCCAACGTCCTGCTCTGACATTGTGGTGTCAACTAACGTTTCGAGGCTTAGCGATGTCGGACTTTCCCTAAAAACCTTCTTCTCGATATCTGCTAAGGCTCTATTATATAAAGTGGATGTTTACTCTACCTTAGTTCTATTCTTATTAAAATTTAATTAAATAATTTTGCCATATAGTATTCATCAACAAATTCACCATTTACTAAACAAGATTTTTCTTTTGTGCCCTCTATTTTAAACCCCA
>JAFIFG010000053.1 GCA_020832135.1 Clostridiaceae bacterium | reverse complement strand
TATGCCTAATATGACAGTAGGATTTGTAGAGAATTCACAGCATGATGGACCTTTTGGAGCTAGGGGTATGGCGGAACCAGCCATGATTCCAGCAGCACCGGCCATTGTAAGTGCCTTCTACAATGCTACAGGTATTAGAGTGAATGAACTTCCATTGACGCCTGAAAGAGTGGTAAAAGCAATAAAAGGACAAAAAAATAATTAGAGTTTCTATTTGCACAAGCTGTAAAACAGTAATTGCAGCTTGTGCCATAAATATATTTACCCATCACTTTAAACAGGTAATAAAATGATCTTATAAAATAAGTTTATTAAATAAAGTGAGGGAAAAATGTAAAAAATAGAAAGAGGGGAGGATAGAAACTGATAGTTTCTAAATATTCCATCAATTTTTAAAATTCGAGAGGGGGATTCAACATGTCAGAAATTAAAGAAGAAAACATGGATGTAAATGAATACTCGGCAGGATCTGATTTATCTGGTAATTTTAGCAAGAAGCAACAGGTATTTTTAGGGTTACAGCATACATTAGCGATGTTTGGTGCATGTATACTTGTGCCGATTTTAACAGGGTTAAGTGTTTCTGCAACATTATTTTCAGTAGGTTTAGGTACTTTAATTTTTCATTACTTTACAAAAGGTAAAGTTCCAGGGTTCTTAGGCTCATCCTTTGCTTTTATAGGTCCACTTATTCTTGTAGGTGAGAGAATGGATCTTCGATATGCACAAGGTGGTATTATTGGAGCAGGTATTATTTATTTGCTTATGGGTTTCCTAGTACAAAAAATGGGGCCTGAAAGAGTATCTAAAGTTTTCCCAGCTGTTGTTACAGGACCAATCATTATGGTTATTGGTTTATATTTAGCACCAATTGGTGTTGGTATGGCTAGTGAGCATTGGGGTGTTGCTTTAATTACATTAGGTACAGCATTAGTTGTAAATATTTGGGGTAAAGGAATGATTAAAGTATTACCTATTGTTATTGGTTTAGCAGTAGGATATGCTTCAGCTATAGCCTTTGGATTAGTAGATTTTGGAGTTATAGGAGAAGCAAGTTTTGTAGGTATGCCAGGATTTACACTTCCTAAATTTGGTACAGCTGCAATCGCATTAGTTATGCCAGCAGCAATAGTTTCTCTTTTAGAACATATTGGAGATGTATTAGCTATTGGTAGTACTATTGGAAAAGATATTAAAAAAGATCCAGGAATTCCATCTACCTTTTATGGTGCTGGTGTAGCATCAATGATTTCTGGCTTCTTAGGCGGTCCTTCATTAACAACCTATGGAGAGAACATTGGAGTATTAGCTTTAACTAGAATTTATGCAACATTTGTAGTAAGTATGGGTGCTATATGGGCACTTGGTTTATCCTTCATCCCTAAAGTAGAAGCGGCTGTGCTTACTATTCCTACAGCTGTTATCGGTGGTATCTCCGTACTACTATATGGTATGATTGCAGCAATTGGAGTTAGAACCGTAGTAGAAAACAAAGTTAACTTTGTTAAAACTAGAAACCTTATCGTAGCAAGTGTTATCTTAGTACTAGGTGTTGGTGGAGCTTCATTCGAAATCGTTGGCATAGAATTCAGTTCTATGGTTGTTGCAGCTGTTTCAGGAATTGTATTAAACTTAGTTCTACCAGAATAAAAGAAATTTAAAGTGATTTCAAAAGGGACATGCCTAGGCATGTCCCTTTTGTATTATATAATATTTATAAAAATCCTCCTTTAGAGCATGCTAGATTTGTAAACAATTACAAATTAATAAATCTAGGAGTTTTGTTTTTATCATAAATTGACACTAGAGGGCATTATGATATACTATTTAACATACTGAATTTATGTGACAAATGGGGGGACTAACTTGAACAATTATGCTAAAAAAATGATTGCTATGCAGCTTATTTTTTATATTTTCAAAAGCTTCGTCTTAATATTTGTAAATATTTATCTATGGAAAACAGGACGAGATATTAAGGTAGTGGCAATTTTTAATTTATTCAATTATATAGCTGCTTTTGTTTCTTTCTATATAGCAAATATTATTGCTTTAAAGAGTGTGAAATTAAACTATCTACTATCTTCCATATCTTTTATAACACTATTTGTTCTGACTGCTATATTTGAGGAGAGTATTTCCCAATATGCAATATATATTGGTATTTTAGCTGGGTTTGGAGAAGGTTTGTTTTATTTTAATCTGAATGTGTTTCAAGCTTATTATTTAGATAAGAATGAAACTGATCGATTTATGAGTATTTCGGGTATGACAACCAAGGCAGCTTCTATTATTACTCCAGTTGTTTCAGGGATTGTTATTGAAAGGTATGGCTTTTTACAGATGGTCTATGTTTTGATGTTTTTGCTGGGGGTGCAAGTTTTTAATTCTCTATCCCTGCCCAGTACGAATATTGAATATATGGCAAAGATTAATCTGAAAAAAATGTTCCATTGCAAAGATCAAAGAAAAGTCATGAGTACACATCTAATCCATACTCCCTTTGGACAATTTATCATCATGGCAAACAGTGTTTTTTTATATTCCTTCGCTCGAAGTGAAGCGTTGATGGGATATCTTAATTCAGCTTTTGCCATTGCAGCTATCTTATTATATTTACTTTACATTAAAATGCAAAAACACTTTACAAGAAAAAAACTAACCTTCATTGGAGTAATAGCTTTAGCACTTTCAGTTTCCCTGTTATTTAAGCCCAGCTTTATAACCTTTGTGTTATTTAGCTTATCCATTGGTCTAGGGGATGCCTTTTTTAATAAGCCTCTAAATGGGGTTCAAATATATTCTTCAAAAAAATATGCAGAAAGTGAAGAGGAGATATTAGGAAATTTAGTTTTTAGGGTATTTTTATTGACCTTAAGCAGAAGTGCTTTTTATCTTTTAATCTATTTTTTCTATGTAGACAGTTCCTCCACCATTTTCACACTCTTGGTAATTTATAACATGCTGTCACCAATAACTAGTTATTATTTGGTGAAAAAACAAATATAATGTGCTAATAACTCTTGGTTGTAACTAAGGGTTATTATTTTTTAAAAATAATTGGTTTATTTGTTTTTTAAAATGGTATTTATTATATATGAATTATCATAAAATTGGTACGAAAAAGGAGTGGGATGATGGATCAATATAAAGTTATAGGTAAAAGTCCGCCTAGAAAAGATAGTAAGGATAAGGTAAAGGGCAAGGTGAAGTATGTAAACGATATAAATACAGTGGGTATGTTACACACTGCATTAAAAACAAGCCCCCATGCCCATGCTAAGATTATATCTATAGATATTGCTGAAGCTATGGAAAAGCCAGGTGTTAGAAAAGTTATAACGGGGGAAGATATCCCTTATATTGTAGGATTATATTTAGGAGATAAATATCCACTAGCGCTAGGTAAAGTGAGGCATTATGGAGAAGCTGTGGCAGCGGTAATAGCTGACAGTGAGAGAGAAGCCTTAGAAGCCTTAGATGCTATTAAAATATCCTATGAAGAACTAAGTCCTGTGAGAAGCATTGAAGAGGCAATGAATGAAGATGCAGCATTGGTTCATGAAGAATTAGATACCTATCAACATATAGATGGTATTTACCCAGAGGGAGATTCAAATGTAGCTAATAGAACCAAAATTAGAAAGGGCGATATTGATTTAGGCTTTGAAGAATCAGATTTTATTATTGAAGATACTTTTTCCTATCCACAAGGAGATCATGTTGCATTAGAAACAAGGGCAGCTATAGCTGAAATAAAAGAAGATGGTCAGGTGATTATTACATCAACTAGTCAAGCCCCATTCGTAGTACGAAGTTTAATGAGTAGCTTTTTCAATATAGAACCTGGCAAGATTACAGTCACTGCACCACCTTTAGGGGGTGGATTTGGAGGAAAGGCAGGAATTCAACTAGAGGGTCTAGCATATTTATTGTCCAAAGCAGTGGAGGGAAAGCCAGTTAAGGTAGTGAATACAAGGGAACAAGATATGATGGCTTCTCCTGGTCGCATTGGCTTTGAAGGGAAAGTAAAGCTTGGATGTAAAAAAGATGGAGAAATAATGGCCATGAAGTTACATTATATGTTTGATACAGGAGCTTATGCTGATTATTCTGTCAATATCAGTAGAGCAGCAGCTATAGCCTGTACAGGACCTTATAACGTACCCCACCTTACTTGTGATTCTCTTTGTGTTTATACCAATCATCCCTTTACCAATGCATATAGAGGGTTTGGTCATTTGGAATTAGCCTTTGCTATAGAGAGAGCTCTAGATGTCATGGCGGATAAATTGGGCATGGATTCTGCGGAATTAAGAAAGAAAAATGCAATAAAAGCTGGTGATACTTCTCCTACAAATAGTGTGATGGATGAAAATACAGGAGATCTTTCTAAGTGTATTGACAGGGTGAAGGAGCTTATTCAGTGGGAAGAAGGCACCTATATTCCTTTAGGTGAAAATAAAGTAAGAGCTAAAGGGATGGGATGTTTGTGGAAAGCACCGGCTATGCCAACCAATACAGATGCTGGAGCTATATTGACCTTTAATGAAGATGGCAGTATAAATTTAAACTGTTCTATCGTGGAAATCGGTCAAGGTACTGGTACTGGCTTGGCACAAATACTTGCGGAAAAGTTCAAAATGGATTTAGAAAAAATTCATATAGTAACGGATATAAATACTAGAGTTGCACCCCATGACTGGGCAACTGCCGCCAGTAGAAGTCTTTTTATGGCGGGAAGGGCAGTGATGGAAGCTGCAGAAGACGCTTTAACACAAATAAAAGAAACTGCTGCTGCTGTGTTAAGGTGTCCATCTGAAGACTTAGATGTAGCTGAAGAACGAGTTTTTATTAAAGATGAGCCACATATAGGTTTAGATTTAAAGGATGTAGTGTTAGGGTATGTCTATGAAAATGGAAATGCCATTAGAGGACAAATCATAGGAAGAGGAAGATATATTGCTCGAAGAATTACAGGAATAGATAAGGAAACAGGAGAGGGGAAGCCAGCTTTAGAATGGACATTAGGTGCTGAGGCTGTTGAAGTAGAGCTTGACTTAAAAGATTATTCCTATAAAATCTTAAAATCCGCCTGTGTAATGGATGTAGGTAAAGTAATTCATCCTGATTTAGCTAGAGGTCAAGTTGTAGGGGCGATGTCTATGGGACTCAGTTTAGCTACAGATGAGGCCTATGTTTTTAATAGTAGAGGGCAAGTGTTAAATAATGATTTAAGATCTTTCAAAATCATGAGATATGGAGAAATGCCGGAGTACTTAGTAGATTTTGTAGAAACACCTCAGGGAGATGGACCTTATGGTGCTAGAGGGCTAGGAGAACAGGGGATCATAGGAATCCCTGCAGCAGTTATTAATGCGCTATCAAAGGCTATGGGAATGCAGCTTAAAGAACTCCCTCTTACACCTGAGAATCTATGGAGAGCTAGAAAGGAGGAAAATACTATATGATTTCCTATGATTTTGAATATTATCGACCCGATACCTATGAGGGAGCAGTAAAACTCTTTCATCAGTTGAATAATGAAAGTAAAAATCCATTATACTATAGTGGAGGAACAGAAATTGTCACTAATGCCCGCAAAAATGTGATAAAAACAGGAGCTATTATTGATATCAAAGCTATTCCAGAAGGAAACTTATTACGAGAAACAGAGGATGCTATTCTATTAGGAGCAAACTTAACATTAAATGAAATTATTGAGGGATCTAATTTTCCATTGCTAAATAATGTTATAAGAAAAATAGCTGATCATACTGTTAGAAACAGGCTGACCCTAGGGGGGAACATATGTGGACGTTTAGCTTATAGAGAGGCAATTCTTCCTCTATTAACAACGGAAGCGAAGATGGTTGTAGCAGGAGAAAATGGACTTAAAAGTATGTCTGTAGGAGAAATTTTCGATAAAAGATTGAAACTTCAAAAGGGAGAAATACTTCTTCAAGTAGAAATTCCTAAAAAAGACACAGAGCTTCCTTATTATCATGAAAGAAAGGAAAAACAAGGGGAAATAGACTATCCTCTAGTACATGTAGTTGCATTAAAAAAAGAAGAAAGAATAAAAGCTGCCTTTACTGGAATATGTGCCTTCCCATTTCGTTCTCCAGAGATAGAAGAGATACTAAACGATAAAAATCTAAGTTTTGAAGAGCGAGCAAAAAAGGTAGTAGATAAACTGCCTAGCAATTCACGAGATGATGTTTTTGCCTCTAAGGATTTTAGAGAATTTCTAATGGAGAGATCTATCATTCATACATTAAAGAATTTAGAGGGAGGGATATAGTGAAAACTTACAAAGACTATGAAGCTATAAACTTAAGTATTAATGGAGAAACTAGAAAAGTAATTATTAAACACTCCGACACACTGCTAAGAGTATTAAGAGAGAAGCTGGGACTTACGGGAGGGAAACCAGGATGTGAAAATGGGGATTGTGGTGCTTGTACTATATTACTGGATGGTAAACCAGTAAAGTCCTGTATGATGTTAGCTATAGAAGCAATAGATAAGAATATTACAACAATAGAGGGTCTTTCTAATACAGAAATACAAAAAGCCTTTGTGGAGTATGGTGGGTTTCAATGTGGGTATTGTACATCAGGTTTTTTATTAAATGCTTATGCACTTTTAGAAACTCATCCCGATGCTGATGATGACACAATAAAAGAATGGCTACAAAGTAATCTTTGTAGATGTACGGGGTATGAAGGAATAAGCAAGGCTATTAAGACGGCACAAAAAAAGAAGGCTGGTATATAAATTAAATAAAAATAAAATTTGTAGGTTTTTGTAGAAAAGTAACAATGAAAAGTGCTATAATAGAATCAAGCATTTATTATTTTTAAAAATTATGTACATTTTGATAATTTGACCTTTTTAGGTATAAAGCATATTATCAATTGCTTACTGATGATGATTGCAGTGGATGAGAGGATGATGTAACATGTATAGATCATCGGGAATAACAGTAAGAGAACTATTGGATATGGATGGAATGAAGGAAGCAAAGGTAATAGCAGGGAAACAAGGACTTAATAGGGTAATAAACAAAATTAATGTTATGGAGGTTCCGGATATTGTAGATTGGGTGGAGGAAGGGGAATTCTTACTGACAACTGCATATCCTATTAAAGATGAGTTAGAAAAGTTAGAGGAAATAGTGATACAATTAAACAAAAAAAGCTTGGCGGGGTTAGGTATTAAAACAAAGCGATATATAAAGCATATACCTCAAAATGTTATTGATACAGCCAATAAATTAGGATTTCCACTAATAGAAATCCCCTATGAAATATCTTATTCTACCATTATTGTTCAAGGACTGACAGAAGTGGTTAATAATCAAACCAGTCTTTTGAAAAAAATTGATAAGATTCATAATAAGCTTTTAAATGTAATGTTAAATGGTGGTAGTTTAGAGGATATAGCTAGAGCACTATATGAGAGTATGGAAAAAAACACTTTAGCTATAAAGGAGTATGTTTTTGAAACAAATGCTATATTTTGCAATGAGCATAAGAGGGGTTTTATAGAAAACATACTGGAGGAAGAAAGTATAAAAAGAAGAAAATATGGATGGGAAAACAATCAAAAGCTAACCCATGAAAGAACTAAGGATATAATAGATGGGCAAGAAGTTAACAGAATCACTATACCTATATATACGAAGGAAAGAGATTATGGGTGCATTTATATATGGGAAGATCATAAGCCTGTAAAATCTGTGGAACTCACTGTTATTGAAGCTGCTACTCCTATAATAACTTTAGATCTTCTTAAAAAGCTATCAGTTTTTGAAACTGAAAGTAAATATAAGATAGAGTTCTTTGAAGATTTGTTTTCCAGTGACGTATCCAGACATACTAAGGCTTTAGAAAGAGCATCTTATTTTGGTTTTGATAGTAATTTAAGTCACTCAGCTGTAGTGATTTCTATAGATAATGTTTATGATTTTGAGAAATATGGTTTAGAGACTAGTAACCATTTACACCAAATAAATATTAAACTATTAAGTATTATTCAACGAATTACTAATAGTAGAGATAAAAAAATTATCTGTGGAAATAAGAGCAATAAAATTATAGCATTATATGGGTCAGAACATAATGCAGATGCTAAAAAGCTAAGAAGAGAACTAATTAACTTTACAGATGAAATCATAAAACATGCAGAATATGAATCTATTCATAAGCATATATCTATCGGTATTGGTAGAAACTATAACCTTACAGATGAGTTATGGAAAAGTTACAGAGAAGCCAATAGAGCAATAGAATGCATCAGAGGAAAGTATGACAAAAAAATAATTCATTATGATGATTTAGGAATTTATAGAATATTGTCTTATGAAGAATTACAACCGGAACTAAAACAGTTCTATAGAGAAGTTTTGGCTCCCCTTGTAAAGTACGATAAAGATAAAGGGACGGACCTAGTAGAGACTATGCGAATGTTTTTTAAATATGGGGGGAACTTGAAAAAGATTTCAGATGAAATGTACACTCATTATAACACCATTATATATAGAATGCAGAGAATAAAAGATATAACAGGTACTGATTTTGAAGATTATGATGATAGACTTAACTTCCAAATAGCCTTAAAAATATTAGAGATGCTAGAAAAGTAACAAAAGAACCTTCTTCTATAATTGGAGAAGGTTCTCTATTATTTATTAAATACTAACAAAAGGCTTTTGTCATATTTAGAAAGTGTGCCTAAAGAAAAACCAAGCTAAATAATATATCATAATAAGTACATAAAGGATTTGATTTTATGCTTATAGTACAGATGTGTGATAAGATAATCGCACAAATAAATAAAGATGGTCTTGTAGTAGGGATGGTGCATTCGGTTTTTGATGGAGCTTTTAATGTTCTCACATCCAATGGCATAATGATTACTTTTCTAAATCATAAAAAAGCTATGTTTCCACTTTCAATAAAATTAAATACAGTAGTATCCTTTCATTCTATAGGAATTGATAGGGACATGACAGTGGAGTTTACTAAAAAAGAAATCTTTATAAAACAACTGAATTTAAATATGAATATTGGCAAATTGAAACCATGGTCGCCTACTCCATGTTTTGATTATGAAAAAACCACGAAAGAAAACGTTTCTAAGAAATTAGAGGAAATGGAAGACTTTATCTATGCTCATGGCAGTCTAGAGGGAGTGGGAAGCTTAATATTTCATTTAAACGAGGAAGTGTCTGGGATTTCTAATAGACATGTGGAGCTCAATAGGAATCATGATTTTATACTTGAAAGATTCTTAAGATTTGTTAAATTAAGTAAATGCTATGACACAAAGAACATAGCTGAAGCAACAGTAAAAATAATAGGATTTGGTCCAGGTCTTACTCCTGCCACGGATGATTTTATCTCCGGTCTTATGATAGCATTTATTTATTTAGGTAATTACTTGAATCAAAATTTAGAATATATATATAAGTTTAACATTGAGATTATAAAGAATATCGATGGGAAAACCACTACCGTCAGTGAAAAGATGTTAAGGTTGTCAGCTAATGGAGAGGCCTCTGACACCATTAGAAATTTAATGGTTTCCTTATTATCTAGGGATAGGCAAGAAAGATTCCAAGCTAACCTTAAAGAATTGGTGGATTTTGGTGGAACCTCGGGAACAGATATACTTTCGGGTATATATATAGGAAGTAGAATTATGTTAAACAACTCATTAAGGAGGTTACGATAAATGGAACTAAAATATAAAGTAAAGAAAAATACCTATTATGATTCAGTAACTTTAATGCTTATAACCAAAGAAATTAAAAAAATGGATGGTGTTGAAGAAGTATTAATAGGTATGGGAACTGACTTGAACAAGGAGTTAGTAAGAAATTTATCATTAATAACAGAGGAAATCGAAGCAGCAGGACCTAATGATTTCTTTGTAACTCTATTAGGTGACGAGAGTGTAGACATAGACAATATAGTGGTTGAAATTGACAAATTATTGAACCAAAAGAAGAAAGCTAGTGGAGGGGATTATATGCCTCCAACATTAGAATCAGCATTAAACAATCAACCGGATTCTAATATAGCGGTTATTTCAGTGGCTGGGAATTATGCAGCAGATGAAGTAAGAAAAGCTCTGGATAATGACTTACATGTTATGCTTTTCAGTGACAATGTAACTATGGAAGATGAAAGAGAATTAAAGGAATTAGCTAAAGAAAAGGGCTTACTTATGATGGGGCCAGACTGTGGAACAGCTATTATCAACAACGTTCCTTTAGCTTTTGCAAATGTTATTAAAAAAGGAAACATTGGTGTAGTTGGAGCTTCAGGAACAGGAACACAGGAGGTTACTGTTTTAGTTGATAAGCTAGGTGAAGGTGTTTCTCAGGTTATAGGAACCGGTGGTAGAGACTTAAAAGAAGAAATTGGTGGAATTATGATGCTACAGGGGATAGAAGCACTTAAAAATGACCCTGAAACAAAGGTTATTGTTTTAATATCAAAGCCACCAGCTGAAGAAGTAGCTGAAAAGGTGCTTAAGGCAACACAAAATTGCGGTAAGCCAGTAGTGGTAGACTTTATAGGTGGAGACAGAGAGCTTATAGAGAAATATGGAGCCTATGCATGTAGTACTTTAGAAGACACAGCACAAAAAGCAGTTGCTTTACTAAGAGGAGAAGAAGCAAAAGAATTTGAAGGCTTTACTTTAAGTGATGAAGAGATAAATGCACTTGTTGAAAAGGAAGTTAGCAAATTCCACCCTACACAAAAATACCTTAGAGGACTTTATACTGGTGGTACCTTAGCAGATGAAGCTATGAAGCTGTTAAGTAAGGATATAGGAGATATTTATTCTAATATACCTCTTACTCCTGAGTATAAGCTTCAAAACATAAATAAGAGTACAGAAAACACTTGTATAGATTTAGGGGATGATGATTTCACAGCTGGAAAGCCACATCCTATGATAGATCCAAGCACGAGAGTAGATCGTCTTGTAAAAGAGATGGAGGACGAAGAGGTAGCTGTGGTATTAATGGACTTTGTTCTAGGCTATGGTGCTCATGAGGACCCAGTTGGAGAAATGCTAGAAGCTATCAAAGATGCTAAAGTAAGCAGAGAAAGCAAAGGTCAATATTTATCTGTTATAGCATCTGTATGTGGTACAGAAAACGATCCTCAAAATTTAGCAGAGTCACAAAAAAGACTAGAAGAAGCTGGCGTTATCGTTATGCCTTCCAATGCTCAAGCTGTTAGATTAGTTGGCATGGTATTAAAAAAAAATCAACTAGCTCTGGAGGTGTAGTAGATGTCGAAAATAAATGAGCTTTTTAAAAAAGAGTTAAAAGTTATAAATGTAGGGTTAGAGTCATTCTACAAAGATTTAAAAAGCCAAAAGGTTGAAACCATTCATGTTAGCTGGAGACCTGCTGCTGGTGGAAATAAAAAGATGTTAGAGTTATTGTCAAAATTAAAATAGATTTAATAATTTAAGTGGTTTTAACAGTTATACAAACTATATGATGGGTATAAGTATAGTAACCTATACCTTATAAATCCTATTACAGACTTTAAAATCCAACTAATATTTAGGGAGTGAATAAAATGATCAAAGAAAAAATAGCTCAAGCTAATAAAGAGGCTATTGAAAAGATATTAAGTGCACAACCTACACTAATCGGTATAGGAAAAGCTGAAGACGACATCCCAGGAATGGACAAGAAAACTATCCTGCATGCTGGGCCTCCGGTTGCTTGGGATAAAATGACAGGACCATTAAAGGGTGCTATTATTGGAGGACTTATCTATGAAGGTTTAGCTTCTAATGAAGAAGAAGCTGTAGCTTTAGCAGAATCTGGAGAAATTACTTTTGATTCTTGTCATCATCATAGTGCAGTGGGACCAATGGCGGGTGTTGTTACAGCATCTATGCCTGTATGGATTATACAGAACAAAACCTTCGGGAATTATGCTTACTGTACTTTAAATGAAGGATTAGGAAAAGTATTAAGATATGGTGCATATAGCCAAGAAGTTATTGACAGATTAAAGTGGATGGAAAACACTTTAGCACCAATGCTTAAAGAAGCTTTAGCATTATGTGGAGAAATAGACCTTAAGACCATGATTGCACAGGTTGTACAAATGGGTGACGAAGGTCATAACAGAAATAAAGCAGGTACATCTTTAATAATTAGAGAGCTTGCACCTTATATAGTGCAAACTAATTTCTCCAATGATGACAAAACAGATGTATTTAAATTTATGCACAGCAACGATCATTTCTTCTTGAACTTAACAATGCCAGCATGTAAGTCTACATTAGATCCTGCTGAAGACACAAAATATAGTACATTAGTATACACCATGGCTAGAAATGGTACTGAGTTTGGTATAAGAGTGGCTGGTCTTGGAAATAGATGGTTTACAGCTCCAGCTGAAATCATTGATGGATTATACTTCCCAGGCTATACAACAGAGGATGCTAACCCAGATATAGGAGATAGTGTTATTACAGAAACTACAGGAATTGGTGGTTTTGCTATGGCAGCTGCTATTCCAATCGTTCAGTTCGTTGGTGGTACACCTGAGGATGCTATGAACTTCAGTAGAACTATGTATGAAATAACTGAAGCTGAAAACAACACTTACAAAATACCAGTATTAGATTTTAGAGGATCAGCAACTGGTATTGATATTCGAAAAGTTATTGAAACAGGAATTTTACCTATTATCAACACAGGTATTGCTCATAAGAATGCTGGAGTTGGTCAAGTAGGGGCTGGATTAGTTCGTCCGCCGATGAAATGTTTCGAAGATGCTTTAGAAGCATTTGTAGCAGAAATTGAAAAAGAAGAAGCATTATCATAGTATATTTTTATTAATAAAATATGTTATAATGGAACAAGTGTTTAAATAGTTTAGACTAATATAAATATTTTAAAACCAAGGAGGATTTTACAATGGATATTATGAATTTATGGAAAAATGTAAAAATGTATGATTTAACTCAAAACCTTAGTCACTTGACACCACCGTGGCCTACTTATGAGCCACTACAAATTAAATTCTTTAAAAGATTATCACCTAATGGTGCTAATGGACAATTAATCACTACATCAAATCACGTAGGTACTCACTTAGATGGTCCTTTACACTTTGATACTTCTGGAAGAGATATCGCATCTTTACCAATGGAAAAATTAGTAGGACCTGGAGTTGTAGTTGATCTATCTGATATGGCAGAAGACTATGGAATCTATACTCCACAAGATATTATGGACAGAGTAGAAGTTAAAAAAGGAGATATCCTAATCATCAACACGGGATACCATAAATATGGATGGGATCAACCAGAGGCTGACGAAAGAAGATATATGTTAAGACACCCTGGTCCATCAATGGATTTTGTTGACTGGGCTAAAGAAATGGAATTAAAATGGATTGGTGTTGACTGTGGATCTGCTGACCACCCAATGAACACTAAAATTAGAGATTGGGAACCAGGCGAAGCTAAAGCTTGTGATGATTACATGCAAGAAAAATATGGTAAAGGCTTAAACGAAATATATGAGTGGCCTAAAACATACCAAGCAATGCACATTCATGTTTTCCCACAACCGCACGAAATTATTCATGCTGAAAATGTAGGGGGAGAAATCGGTAAAGTATTAAACAGACGCTTAGTAATTGGTTGTTTCCCGTGGAAATTTGAAGGTGGAGAATCTAGTATTTGCCGTATAGTTGCATTTGACACTGGAGAAGAAGTATAGATAAGTAAATAGATAGCATCATCTTTACCCGCCTTTCTAGGCGGGTAAAGATTTATAATGAAATAGTGAGGGGGAGCTTTATGAAATATGCTTTAGAAAATATAAAAGTCCTTGACTTAACAAGGGTTTTAGCAGGACCTTATGCCACTATGATATTAGGAGATTTAGGAGCAGATATTATTAAAGTAGAGATGCCAGTTACTGGAGATGACTCCAGACAATTTGGGCCTTATGTAAATGAGGAAAGTGCTTACTTTATGAGTTTAAATAGAAATAAAAGAAGTATTACCATGAACTTGAAAGAAGAAGAAGGAAAGAAACTTTTTAGGGAAATGATCAAAAAAGTAGATGTTGTGGTGGAAAATTACAGACCTGGTACTATGGAAAAATTAGGATTAGGTTATGAAGAATTAGCTAAAATTAATCCTAAGCTTGTATATGCTGCTTCTTCAGGATTTGGTCATTCAGGTCCCTACAGCAAAAGAGCTGCCTATGATGCAGTAGTTCAAGCTATGGGTGGTATTATGAGTGTAACAGGACAAAAAGATGGAAAACCTACAAGAGTAGGATCCTCCATAGGAGATATTAATGCTGGTATGTTTACCGCTATAGGTATTTTGGCAGCTCTTATGAGTAGAAATGAAACTGGAAAAGGGCAAAAAGTAGATGTGGCAATGCTAGATTGTCAGGTTGCTATTCTAGAAAATGCAGTAGCGAGATATACAGTTACTGGAGAAGTTCCAAAACCAGGTGGAAATAGACATCCAGCTATTGTACCATTTGAAGATTTTGATACTGCAGATGGTGAAATTATGATAGCAGCAGGAAATGATGTACTATGGAGTAAACTATGTACCACAATGGGTAAAGAAGAATTAATCAATGATGAAAGATTTAAAACAAATCCTCTAAGAAATGAAAACTATGAAATATTAAGACCTTTAATAAGTGATGTCATTAAGACTAAAAAGACTGAAGAGTGGCAAAATATACTGGATGAAGCAGGAGTACCTAATGGTCCAATCAATACAGTAGATAAAGTCTTAGAAGATCCTCAAGTAAAGGCTAGAGACATGATTGTAGAAGTTGAACATCCTGTAGCAGGTAAAACGAAAATGCCAGGAATACCTGTAAAACTAAGTGATACAAAAGGTGAGATTAGAAGGCCGGCACCTGTCTTAGGAGAACATACTGAGGAAATACTAAAAGAATTATTTAATTATAATGATGAAGAAATTCAAAGGTTAAAGGATAGTAATATTTTTTAGTAGACTATAAAATTAACGGATCATATTAGGGAGGTAAGTAAAATGGAGAAAGTTGTAATTGCACTAGGTGGAAATGCTCTACAAGAGTCTGATGATAATGCAACAGCTGAATCACAATTAGCGGTTATTAAGAAAACTGCAGGCTATCTAGGAGACTTAATAGAAGAAGGATATGACTTAGTGGTAGCCCATGGTAATGGACCACAGGTTGGACGTATACTAATACAAAATGAAGTTGCAAAGGATGCAACACCTGCTATGCCACTAGACGTATGTGGTTCTATGAGTCAAGGGATGATAGGATACCATATGCAACAAGCTATTGGAGATGAATTAAGATCTAGAGGAATCAACAGAGGTGTTACAAGCTTAGTTACTCAAGTGGTTGTAAATAAAGAGGATAAAGCATTTGCTAACCCAACAAAGCCGATTGGACCCTTCTACAGCCAAGAAGAAGCTGAGAGATTAAGGGATGAGAAAGGCTATAGCATAGTAGAAGATTCTGGTAGAGGATACAGAAGAGTAGTTGCTTCTCCAGTACCTGAGAGAATAGTAGAACTTGATGCTGTGAAGGCTTTAATAGATGCAAATCAAGTTGTAATCACCGTTGGTGGTGGTGGTATACCAGTTGTGGAAACAGCAAATGGTACATTAGAAGGAGCTGCTGCAGTTATTGATAAAGACTTAGCTTCTGAAAGATTAGCTGAAGACTTAGATGCTGACATCTTAGTAATTCTTACAGCTGTTGAGAGAGTTGCCATCAACTTTGGTAAACCAGATCAAAGAGAAGTTGATAAGGCAACAGTAGCAGAAATGAAACAATTTGCAGCTGAAGGACATTTTCCACCGGGAAGTATGTTACCTAAAGTGGAAGCAGCAATTAAGTTTGCAGAGTCCAAGCCTGGTAGAAAAACTATTATAGCTTCCTTAGACAAAGCTAGAGAAGCATTAAGAGGAGAAAGTGGAACGATAGTAGAGGTATAAAGCTTAGTATAAAAAAAGTACCGTGGGCTTATGTAAACAAACCCATGGTACTTTTTGTACGTTATTTTATAGTATATTTACGGTTATATAGTGTAATGTACAATCAACTTCGGATCTAATACTCTAAAGGTAAAGGATTCTGTAATAAACAGCCTAACTGTCTTTTCATCATGAGTTTCATAGCCTATAGAAAAATCTTGACCTATTGTTAGCTCTAAATCATCATGATCATAAGGAATAAGAAAGGCATCTTCTACAACAGGACTATATAAAATAGTACCATCCATTAAAGCTTCAATTCTATTGATTAAAGGAGTACCTTGTATTTCCATATTTAATCGTCTCCAAGCTTCTTTTCCTACAATTAAGGTGAAAGGCTTATCAGCATAAGCCTCTCTTAAGAGAATTAATCCCTTAGATATGCTATCCATGATGGCCGTACCCTCGATTCCAAAGGGTATAGATTCATTTTCGGATGCCTCTTTAAGGCCAACTATACCACCCTTTTCAAATCCCTCATAGATAGACTTCTCCTCAAAATAAGCCAGCTCTCTCACGGCATCCTCTAGAGCATCTAGGTCAATATCCTTTGCCCCTCTAACAATATTATCCATTTCCCACCTATTTAATGTAAAATTTATGCGTGCTTCTACTAAAGGTTTTGCTTTGTAGATTCCACTTTTAACATTACCATCTTCATTTAAGAGATCTAATCTACCTTCAGCAACAACAGTATGATCCCAACCCTTAGGCCCTACAACTTTAACAGCTTTTCTTGCAGATAAATTAGCCTTTAATACTTGACCTGCTTTTGCATCTATTTCTTCCCATACCTCCGATGTAAGAGGTGCTAATTCTCGTTTTAAAACGTCCATTTTACTATTCCTCCTATAAAATTATTTTAAATTTCCAATATGTAGTCTAGATTTCTTTGAAGGAGGTTCCTTCGTGGCGGCTTCTTCAGCTTCTAAGATGGAACCTTCTGTAAACAAATACTTACGAAGTTCTTCATCCCAGCCCTCCATATTTCTACGGAGCCATTCAATAGTCATGCAGGCATGCTCGATTTCTTCGTCTCTATTATGAGCCATAATGGCTTTTAACTCTTCATCGTTGCTAGCTACAACTCTTTGGTTGTACCAATCTACAGCTTCTACCTCTTCTTTTAAGCTATTAATTGCTCTTGTTATATTTTTTGTTTTTTCATCTAAAACCTCTACAGGCTCGTGGTAATTTGACATATAAATACCTCCCTATCTTTAGTAGTAGATATAAAAAAGTTCTACCATATTTTATTTATGACAAAATAATAAAATCACTATATTTCGTAGTTACCCAAAAAAACACATAATAAAACAGAACTATCAAAGAATAAATATAGTTGAATTTAAATTCATGTTATAATATCATGAATAAATATAGGAGGTGTAATTATGAAAGAGAAAATAGCGGTTATTGCCACAGGCAATAGTCATAAACTAGAAGAAATAGGAGAGATTTTACAAGGTTTTAATCTTGAGATAAAGTCTATGAAGGATGTAAATTTAGATGGTTTAGAGATTGTTGAGGATGGGACAACCTTTGAGGAAAATGCATTGATAAAAGCTAGGACAGTTATGGAGAAAACAGGATACTTAACTATAGCTGATGATTCAGGGCTTGAGGTGGAGGCACTGGACAATCAACCTGGTATTTATTCTTCAAGGTTTGCTGGGGAAAATGCTATAGACAAAGAGAATAACGAAAAACTATTAAAACTATTGGAAGAGGTACCGCAGGAAAAGAGAAATGCTAGGTTTGTATGTGTTATTGCAGTGATTTTTCCGAATGGACAGAGTTTTACTGTAAGAGGGGAATGTAATGGCAGTATTGGTTTTGAACCTAAAGGGGCAAAAGGTTTTGGTTATGACCCATTGATGATTATACCACAGTATAATAAGACCTTTGGTGAGTTAGATCCCGCTATTAAAAACAAAATAAGCCATAGAGCAAGAGCTTTAGAAAAGATGAAGGAAGTATTGTCTAAGGAATTAAGAGGTGAATAAAATGAAAGTAGCAATTCTGGGAGATAGTCATGGTCAAAGATGCAATATAGATATAGCCATGAAACAGATTGAAGGTAAGGTTGATGTGGTTATACATACAGGTGATATATATGCTGACATTGAGTATATGAGAAACACCTATAATATAAAAATTATAGGTGTTAAAGGGAATTGTGATTTTCATGAAGATGCAGCAGATAAATTATTGGAGGTAATAGATGGGAAAAGATTCTTTGTAACCCATGGTCATAAATATAACGTAAAAAACAATTTAAATAATATTTTCTATAAAGGAAAAGAAGTAAATGCGGATATTATAGTTTTTGGACATAGTCATATCCCCTACTATTCTAAAGAAGAGAATGTGGTATTATTGAATCCTGGGAGCATATCTTTACCTAGAGGTGGATCTAAAAAAGGCTATGGAGTAGTAACTATACAAAAAGACGTTGTAGATGTAGAACAGGTTATTATGGAGTAATAAAAGAATTATAAAAAGAAAGTATTTCTATGGATACGAGAGTATAAAACTGAAATATTAAGGTAATCCTTAATAATATGGAAAACAATTGTTGACTTGGGCACGAAAAAAGTGTATACTAAATCTTGTCCTAAAAAAACAAGATACACTTCCTCAAAAAACGATAAAAACTTATTGACATTTAGAAGCAGATATGATAGAATTATATCTTGTTGAGAGGAAATTATTTTACACTGCGGGTGTAGTTCAGTGGTAGAACTTCAGCCTTCCAAGCTGATAGCGAGGGTTCGATTCCCTTCACCCGCTCCAATAAAATATGTGCCCATAGCTCAGTTGGATAGAGCATCGGCCTTCTAAGCCGAGTGTCCGGGGTTCGAATCCCTGTGGGCACGCCAGTATTAAATTGTTATGGTGGGTGTAGTCAAGTGGTTAAGACACAGGATTGTGGCTCCTGCATGCGTGGGTTCGAATCCCATCATCCACCCCAATTAAAATATGAGTGATGGGATATAGCCAAGTCGGTAAGGCAACGGACTTTGACTCCGTCA
>JAFIFG010000155.1 GCA_020832135.1 Clostridiaceae bacterium | reverse complement strand
TCCTCTACACGACCCACTATATGGAAGAGGTTCAGGCTATTGCATCAAGAGTTGTTATTATGGATCAAGGACATATTATTGCCCAGGGAACAATAGATGAATTGGTGGAGAAAATTCAGCATGAAGAGAAGATTAAGCTTGAGGTGGCAGCACCTTCAGAAATACTATTGAAAAAGCTGCGGAGAATAGATGGGGTTAAGCAGGTGACACAGGTAGGAAAGCAAATACAGATTATCTCCCAGGTGGGTGCAGCAAACTTGGATCGAGCCCTCTCCATTGCTAAGGAAGGTGGCGGTGTCCTCTCGGTAAGTGCAGAAAAGCCAACATTAGAGGATGTGTTTTTAACCCTTACGGGCAAACGTCTAAGGGATGGAGAGGAGGAGTAGATATGATCTTAAGGTCTAGTTATTTTATGTTTCGGAGGCTGCTTAGGGGATATCTATCTTTGGTCATATTATTAGTAACACCCCTAGTTCTAATCTCTGTATTAGGTATGGTGGCTGGAAATGCTATAGATGAAAATCTTGGAATACCCATAATGGATGGAATTGCAATGACCTTAATTGTAGGCTTTCAACTATTCGGAGGCTTTTATACTATGGAATATATGAGAAATGATCTATTTACTTCTCAAAAATGGAGGATGTACTCCTTACCTTATTCTCCCCATAAGCATAGCTTTGCAATCCTTATCAGTAGTATGATATTTAGCGCATTACAGGGGTTGGTGATGGTAATATTTACACAGCAGGTTTTTGGTGTTAATTGGGGGAATATCGGACTAATCTTGCTAATATTGATAATTCTCGCAACATTAACCCAGCTTGTCTTCATTAGTATCGTAATGGGAGTAAAAAAATATAAAACTGCTGAACGTATGGGTACAGCTTTTGGATTAGTGTCCATGGCATTGGCAGGGGTATGGTTTCCTATGCCTAAGACGGGCATTTTAGGATTTCTGTCAACCTATGGAAATCCCGTCTCCCTAGGGCAAAATGCAGTATATGCAATTATGACTGGAATAAATGTTAAGCAGGGAACTCTGAGTGTGGGTATATTAATTGGAGCTTCAATGGCTATGACAGCTGTGGCTATTTCCATTGGGAGGAGGAAGCTAGCATGACAATCTTTAACTTTGTATTTAAACGATACTTTCGGAAAAAATCAAACATTATCTTCTTACTTCTATTACCATTGGCCTCTGTGTTTTTACCAGTGGGGGAACACTATGAGTGGTTTCCCTTACCAATGGGCTTTCAATACTATGGAATACTATTATTATTCATAGCTGCACGATTGACAAGCATTGTTATGGAAGATAGAACGAATAAGACATTACTACGAATTGGAGTGGCACCAATTACACATTTTCAATACTTGTTTCAAAACCTATTGGCCTTCTCACTCATATTGATGGTGGCAAATTTTTTGGTAGTTGTGGCTGGTAGGTTTATCCATGGTGAGGTATTAGTATCTCCCCTAATGTTCTTTTTCATATATTCAATATTCTCATTCACAGCAATTGGGTTTTCATTGGCTTGGGTTTCATTATTTAAGAATAAAGAGGCAGCATTTAGTGTACTGGCAGGTGTATTTATACTTATGGCTATACTGGGGGGAGTTATGTTCCCCATACAAGCACTGCCAGAAACTTTTCAACGTCTAGCAATGTTATTGCCTACCTATTGGCTAATGGAAAGTATGCAACTGGTCATAAGGGGCGGATCTTTGGGAGACTTCATCCTTTCCCTAGGGATGATGCTAATGTTTAGCTTTGCATTTATATTATTCGGAAGCAGAAAAAGATTAAGCTAGAAAGAAAAGTATTTAATATCTATAGAGAAAGTCTGAATGTCTTTTCCTCCAATACTATCATTTGTTGGGCTGAATCATTCATGGTATACTAAATCCATAATAAAATAAGGATTTTAAGTAGGGTGTGGTGAATATGATAAAGCAACGGGAAATATGGACCCCTGAAAACAGTAAAATTATATGGAGAATGGTGGAATTATCACTTCTTTGCATGCTATGGGTAAGGGACAAGGGTAGCGAAGTAGGGATAGTTCTGCTACTGTTTTTATCGATTATGGCCTTGGCCCGTTGGCGCTTTACTTTACCAAATTGGCTAGTTTTAATTGATCAAGTAGCATGCCTTATAACAATGCCTTTTTGGCCTTATGCACTCTTTGGCTTAGCCATACCAGCATTTGAGGGTATGCTTGTAGGTAAACCTTGGTACCTGTTACCTTCAATTGTTTCGATGATTCTTTATCCCCATATTTCCATTACCTTAGTGGTAGTAGTCATCCAAGCAGGATTTTTTGGGAGGGTTATACGTGGGTGGTCTCAGGAAACCCAATTATATAGACGGGAGGCAGATCAACAGCGTCGTTTTCGTTATGAGCTAGAGGACTTAAAAAGTGAGCTACTAGAAGCTAATGTTCAAGGAGCCCGGATGGCAGAACTTATGGAGAGGAATCGAATAGCCCAGGAACTACATGACAGTGTCGGACATGAAATAACTGCTGCAGTATTGGCATTTCAGGCGTTTGAACAACTATGGAGGGAAGAAGATCCCATGGCAGAGGAAATGTTTCATCAAGGAAAAGAGAGACTGTCAAAAAGCGCTCTCCAGCTCAGGGAGACCGTTCATAATATGAAGCCTATGTCAGGCACAGGGGTTGAAGGTTTAGGAGATATTATTAATGGATTTACTCATTATCCAATTGATTTAAATATTTATGGAGATACCTCCAGGGTACCGACTTATCTATGGACAATCCTACAAACCTGCCTAAAGGAAGCACTAACCAATGTAATTCGCCATGCACATGCCACAAAGGTAGCTGTCTCATTAGATGTGAGCCCTCACATTGCCAGACTTAGCATATTTAACGACGGTGATAACAAGGGTAAAGATGGTGGAGGTATCGGTCTAAGAAATCTTCGGCAACGGGCAAAGGCCGTTGGGGGGAGTGTATCAGTAGATACCAGTGAAGGTTTTCATTTAATATGTGTATTGCCGATAGATAATGGTAATTGATTTAATATATGATATAGGAGAGGAGATTCATAAATGAGGATATTAATTGTAGATGATGACCCATTGGTATGCCAAAGTCTTCAACTACTACT
>JAFIFG010000154.1 GCA_020832135.1 Clostridiaceae bacterium | reverse complement strand
TTTGAGAAACTGCCTACTGGCTATAGTGGCTGGAGATACAAGGTTGCTTCTAGCCAAATGCCTGTGCCAACAGAGGGTGAGGTGCTGATAGGCTCCTATGACTACAGTGAAGGAAGGGATATATTGGTAAATGCTGGTGATTACCTCCTACTGGTGGCGGTAAATGCCAGTAACCGTGTCCAGGGTTATAGGCAATTTCCCATAGAGGAGGGGCAAATACGTCAAGCTGGAAATGTCGCTGAGGAGCTAGAGCTAGGCCAGGATTACAACAATCCCATTTCCGGTACGGTTGCTGGTACCATAAGGTTTGCTGGGTTAAATCTACCGGAGGGGACTACTAAATGGCAGTATCGTCTGAGGGATTTGCCTACCACTGCTCCTATGGAGGATGCTACGGTATTGGATGCTGTAGATTATGGGATTGTTGCTACTGATGACGGAGGCAATATTGGTAAAAATATCTCTGTAGTAGCCGGTCGGTACCTTACCTTGTTGGCAACGGATGCTGATGGTAGAGTAAAGAAATATGCTACTGTCCAAGTGATGGAGAAGGATATTGCTGTTAAGGCAAAGAGTCTTGAGCATAATACCCATTACCCTTACCCTACTCCTATTGATGAAGGAGAGGACTACCACGGAAAATTTGCTTGGCTAAACTTCGGATCTGGAAGTGCAAAGTTGGAGGGAGCCACCACATGGTACTACCATGTGGCGGAGACAAACTCCTTTGAGATACCTGCTGTTGGGGCTAAGATTGGTGAAATTCCCTTCTTTAAGGGAGATGACGAGAAAAATAAGGCTGGCTTTAAAATCTATGACCCTGATAACCCAGAGGCTATAAATGCTAAGGTCAATGGCGTCTACGGAGATTTGATGCTGGTGGCGGCGAATGCGGAGGATACCATCCTTGCCTATGTGATTCTTCCCTTGTCGGGGGAAAACGTAAAGCTTCCAGAGCATGAGGAGGCTAGAGAACTACAACCGTTGCAGGAGGGAGAAACCAATAATGCTCTAAAACATTATAAACTTCCTTTAGAAATGGGTTCAGTTCCTGGCACCACTAAATTGCAACTATTAGGAAATGCCGGTTTTGGTTCTGCCAACCGCTGGCAGATTCAAGTAAGTGATGGCCCTATTCCTATTCCCCAAGAGGGTACACGCTTAGGCAATGTCACTATAGCCAATTACTATCATGCCAGCACTTATCCCTTTGCTGGTAGGGATATACCCGTCAAGGCAGGGGATTATATGATGCTGTATTTGACGGATGCTGATGGCTTTGTGGAGGGCTATGCTAAAATAGGTGAGAAAAATGAAGCTGCCGAGATTGTCATTCCTGAAGAATGGGTGCGGCCACCTCTAGCGAAGGAATTTATTATTGGTCAGCACTACAGTAGACCATCTGTAGGGGCAGCTGCTGGTACTACTCGTATAGAGCTATTAAATGCACCTGAAGGTGTGGATGTTTATTATACTGTAGAGACGGCACCGTTGGATAGACCTAGTGGGGGGGATGCTTTACCGGAAAACGCTGAGGTAAATCTTTCTAAAAAACAAAATGAGTCTGGGAAAAACTATGTAGACATTGACGGTGTCCAAGCGAATAATTATTTAGCCCTATATGGTGTGCAGAAGGATGACGATGGCAATAAGCACATACACTATTTCTCTAATGTATTGCTATCTGCTTTACAGATTCGTGAAATAGATGCAAAAAAGTTAGAGATCATAGAAGATGCCAATGGAGGACATTACACTGCTGTCGAAATCGGTACGGAGGTAGGTCATGTCCGTATTATGAAATTGGATTTTGGTGGTATAAGTAGCGATAATCTGCCGATAAATCATCTTCGTTGGCAGGTAAAGGTACAGCCGGAGGCTTTGACATTTGAACCGGAGGGGGCTGATACCATTGCCCTAAATACCCATATAAGGCCTCCAAACGATAGTTATCTTGATAATTATTATACAGAAGGAAAGAACATTCCTATAGAAGAAGGCCAACATCTCATCCTATATGCAACAGACCATCATGGTGGGATTAAGGGATACAGGGATTTAGGTAAAATGCAAGCAGATAGCATTGCTGAAGAAGCGGAGGCTTTGGTGGCAATAGATGGCGAAGACGGACATTATAGCACTCCTGTAAAAGGAGTGGATACTGGTACCACTAGGATTGAAACCTTGAAGGGTGAATCAAATTGGGGTGCAAACTACAAATGGTACTATAGGGTGGAAAATCCTCCTGTGGATTATGTAGGGATTAAGGATTTGAAATTAAATGTAGAGGAAGACTTTAAAGCATACAATGCAGGCCAGGATATTCCTATTTTGGCAGGACAGGAGATTGTCCTAGTTGCTACGGATGAAGATGGGCTTATTCAAGCCTATGGTGTTATCCCCGTAAGTGGAGAGCAAATACAACTGCCCTCTGCTAAGGTGGAGGGAACTGCCTTTGCTGACGATTTAAACGAAGGGCATATTCGTGAAGGTGGTAGAGAGATTGTTATTGAATTAGAGAATGGTAAATGGGTAGAGGATATTGCTACATCAGAAGCTAAGAGAAATGCTTTATTCGAAGGCTTCCATCCCTTTACGGAGGAGCATCAATGGCAGAAGGTAGTGGCTAGACTAAAGGCTGATGGAGTGGGTGCTATACGTGTAGATGAGAACTTTAAAATAGTAACCATCCTTCTACCTGCTACTGGAGATTATGGTCTTCATGAATATCAAACAGTACGGCTAACTATTCCACCAGAGGTAATTGAAAATGCCTCCACCAAGACAGTAGCCAATCAAGAATTACGAATTGCACCTATGGTGTCGGCTACCGTCTCCGGTACAGTAATTACTCCTGGTATTGGCGAAGCGGAAATCCGCTCCGGTGGTGGTACCATCAGACTTACTTTAGATAAAGGTATGTGGCTCCATGACATTGCAAGTGATGGAAATACAACAGAGGAGATGCAAGAGATTCGTAAATTTTTACTGGAGGGGCTAAGTACAACAACTGATACCAAGGCACTGAATCTTCTGGTGGAGGAAATGATAGAGATCGTCATAGGAAGCGAGGAAGAGCCTGCTACAAAAGGAAAACCGTCTGCAGTCCTTACAAGAAACACTGCTAGGGAACTTACTATTACCCTCCCGAAGGTGAAGGATTATAACTTAAACTTAGGGGATCAAGAAGTAACGGTAACTATTCCCGCTGAAGCCATTATAGATGGCACAACTGATGTGGTGGCTAGTCCTAGCTTTACCATTAAGAAGGCCATACCTTATATCTTTGATATAAAGGCAGAGGCCTTGGAGAATGGCAATACCGTTAAAATGAAGGGGTCTGAGAGTACAAGCCCCCTTGAAGAAAATAATACTTGGACAATAAAGATTGAAGAGGGAACCTTAAAGGAGGAAATTTCTTTAGAGGATATAACCTTTGAAGGCTTGCCTGCAGGACTGGGGGTAAGAGAGGTTACAAGACTTGATAGCGATCGACATATTCAACTACCCCTTAGTGGTACTGCCACTACTTCTATTAAGGATAAAACAGAAGTAAAGCTAACTATCAAGCACACTATGGTACAGGAGTCGGGGGCTAGGGATTCACAACCTATTTCCCTATGGATTGCCCCTGGTGAATTTCCTATAGAAGCAAAGGCACGGGAAGGTAGAGATACCATCACCATGTTGGCTCCCGATAACCTGAAGGTCTTAGATGGCGAGGATACTTGGGTGATTGAAGTGACGGAAGGAGCCGTGAAGGAGGATGTCTCTATCGAGGATCTTTCCTTTGAGAACGCTTTGCCTACTGGCCTAGAGGCTACTGCTAAAAAGGGTGATGGTAATACTATCGAAATCCTTGTAGGTGGTACTGCTAATAATAAAGTAGAAAAAAAAATAACTGAAATTAAAATTAGAATTAACAAAACCGCTGTCCTAGAGGGTGGTGCTGGGGATATGGAGGGAACTCTTACCTTGAAGATTGCTACGGTGGAGTCCATTGATTTTCCAAATCTTGAGTCTCCAGTCGGCATCCATGTTAAGAATAATAAGCTCACAAACACCACCAGTGCTATGGAATATAGCTTAGATTCCACCGATGGTAGGGATGGAACCTGGCATCCTGCCAGTGGTTCAGGA
>JAFIFG010000034.1 GCA_020832135.1 Clostridiaceae bacterium | reverse complement strand
AGCGAAGGTATTGCATATTACAGGTATAACCTTGGCTTTATCAAAGACTGCTAGAGAAGCAGTTTACAAAGCAGTAGAGATAGCTAAGGAAAATGGTGTCCTAGTTTCCTTCGATCCTAATATTAGATTGAAGCTGTGGACTGCAGAGGAAGCAAAAACAGTTATATTGAACATGATAAAAATGTCGGATATTGTTTTTCCTGGTATAGACGAAGGGAAACTTCTATTAGGGACCGAAGATCCACAGGAAATTGTAAGACAGCTCTTAAGTATGGGCTGCAGTACTGTAGCGGTGAAACTAGGAAAAGAAGGTTGCTATATCGCCAATAAACAAGAAGCGAAGATGGTAGAAGGATATGTTGTAGAACGTCTAGTAGATACTGTAGGAGCAGGCGATGGTTATGCTGCTGGATTTTTGTCAGGAATTTTAAAAGCATTAACTTTAGAAGAATGTGGAAAGCTAGCTAATGCTGTAGGTGCCATGGCAACCCTCGTAAGAGGTGACATGGAGGGGTTCCCCACCCTATCCCAGGTTAAAGAATTCATGGGCACTGAGGCATATATAGATAGATAAATTGTGCTAAAACAAATAAACCCATATATTTGTTTTGTTCTCCCCTTTTTTAACGACAGCTTATTTACTTTTTAGTAGATAAGCTGTCGTTTTTATAATACATAAACATATGTAACTATTAGTATTTTAGCTGAAATTAACAATATTATTTTACGGCATTGTTTACGTGTGCACAATGTGTTGTGATAGTAATCAAGATAATAAATTATTAAATAATAAGGAGTCGATATCAGTGAAAATGACCTTTAGATGGTATGGGGACAGTGATCCAGTTACTTTAAAAAATATTAAGCAGATCCCAGGAATGGTTGGTATTGTTTCAGCGATTTATGATATACCAGTTGGAGAAGCATGGCCAATGGACAAGATTGTTGCATTGAAAAATAAAGTAGAGGAACATGGGTTAAAATTATCTGTAATTGAAAGTGTGCCTGTACATGAAGATATTAAGTTAGGGCAATCTACTAGAGATCAATACATTGAGAACTACAAAACAACTATAAGGAGATTAGGGGAAGCTGGAATTAAAGTAATTTGTTACAATTTCATGCCGGTATTTGATTGGACAAGATCAGACTTGGCTTATGAATTGCCAGATGGATCTAACGCTTTGATTTTCGATGAAAAAATAGTAGAGAAGATGGCTCCTTCCACAGGGGAGTTAAACCTTGAATATTTCCTAAAGGAAATCATTCCTGTAGCAGCAGAGGAAGATGTAAAAATGGCTATTCATCCAGATGATCCACCATGGCCTATCTTTGGATTGTCGAGAATTATTACAAATGAGGATAATTTAGAAAGGTTGTTAAAGCTAGTAGATAACTCCTATAACGGGCTAACCCTTTGTAGTGGATCATTAGGTGTATCAAAGGATAGTGATATGGCAAGACTTGCACGGAGGTTTGGTAAGAGAATTCATTTCTCCCATATGAGGAATGTAAAGATAACCGGTGCTAAATCCTTTGAAGAAGCAGCCCATCCTTCACAGCATGGGTCTTTAGATATGGTGGAAATATTAAAAGCCTATTATGAAGTAGGATTTGATGGACCTATGCGACCTGACCATAGAAGAATGATTTGGGGTGAAACTGGTAAAGCGGGATATGGTCTGTAGGATAGAGCTTTAGGAGCTACTTATTTAACTGGAATTTGGGAAACGTTAGAAAAAACAAATAAATAAGGAGGAATACCATGATACCATTTAAAATAGACTTAACAGAAAAAGTAGTAGCGGTAACCGGTGGTGGTGGAATTCTGTGTGGCATATTTGCAGAAGCCTTGGCAAAATGTGGAGCTAAAGTTGCTATATTAGATTTTAAAGAGGAAGCTGCAACAAAAGTAGCTGATAAAATTAATGCTGAAGGTGGGACAGCTATTGGTGTAGCAGCAAATGTACTGGAACTTTAAAGTTTAGAAGAAGCCAAAAAGATAATCCATGATAAATTAGGAACTGTAGATATACTAGTTAATAGTGCTGGGGGGAATCATACTAAAGGTACAACCACAAAGGAATATCTATATAAGGAAGATTTAATGAAGCATAGTGATATTACAACCTTCTTTAATTTAGATCCTAAAGGAGTAGAGTTTATCTTCAACCTAAACTTTATAGGGACTTTGCTTCCTAGCCAAGTTTTTGCAAAGGATATGCTAGATAAAGAAGAAACTTCTATTATTAATATTTCTTCTATGAATACCTATACACCCTTAACAAAAATTCCTGCATATAGCGGAGCAAAGGCAGCAGTTAGCAACTCTACCCAATGGTTAGCTGTACACATGTCAAAGGTTGGTATTCGTGTAAATGCAATTGCTCCAGGGTTCTTCTTAACAAAATGAAATGAAGGACTTTTGTTAAATGAAGATGGAAGCTATACTGAGAGAGCTAATAAAATTATTGGTCAAACACCTATGGAGAGGTTCGGTAAACCTGAGGAGCTAATTGGAACATTATTCTGGTTAGTTGATAATAAAGTATCGGGCTTTGTCAATGGTATTACAGTACCTGTTGATGGCGGTTCTTCTTCCTATTTATTTTTACAAAAAAACATTACTCTTATGAACGAACACTGGATATATTACCCAAATATTAGTTCTTTAATATGTCCTAGATTGATGTCCTTCCCTAGCAGCTATTGATAAAGTAACAGAGATTATGAGATAAGACCTTTATTCTGAGTCTTGTCATAAGTCCCCATAGAGATTTTGCTAAGACTTTATTGATATTTAACTGTTCTGTCAACTGTGAAAAGGTAGTTTCAATTCGCCTTCTAGGTTTAAAAATATGTTGGCGAAGCCATTTAGGATAGGGATCTTTGCAGTTATCCCTTTTCATAAATATTAGATGAATTCCCTTTTCTGATTGTAGCTGCGAGGGCAAATGCTTACTAGTGTAACCCTTATCACCTATGATTG
>JAFIFG010000025.1 GCA_020832135.1 Clostridiaceae bacterium | reverse complement strand
AACTATATAAGGTTGTTTAATTCCCTGTTCAACCTATCCTATTTTGAATAACCGGAGTTAATCTACTCTAGTTTGATGTAATAGTCCGAGGGCTTAAATTCGGATACAACGAATCCTACATATCAGCATTATCTTGAAAGTTATATTATGCTGATTGATAATTAGCTAGATTTATACTTGCAGTGTGAGTTAAGCAGACTTCTTCTGCATTAGCAACTCTATTGCTCTAAATAGTCCAATTTATAGAATCTACTATTTCTTGTACGCTTTCTTCATAACCTTCTTCTCTACTTTCAATATATATTTTCAGTACGATATTTTCCTTGTTTGTCATTATATTATTTTGAAATCGCAATGTATCCATTTCTTCAGCTAAGAAGTGTTTAATATTAGTGATAAAATTATCAGCTTGCATAACTAAGCTTTGTGCTTCATCTTGAAGTCGAACTAGTATTTTTTCAATATTTTCTAATTCATCCGGCTCTCTTTTAATTACACTTATAAATTCTTCAGGTCCTTCATATTGACCTAAGTAAGTTTTTATTTCATCATAGATTATCATATCTTCCTTTAAAGTATAATATAATTGTTCAATTGTAGTATCTATTAAGTCAAGTTCTAGTTTTAACTCTCTACCCTTTTCTCCGCCAATCATCTTATCTTCATATGAAACCACTACTACGGTTTCCATTTTTTCAACCATTTGATACGCTTTAGCTATTTCTCTTTCCAACTGCTCTCTTATTCCCTCTTCATTTTCCAAACCTTTGATTTCTTCTATGTGCAGGACAATTTGAGAATTTAGCTCATTTTTAAGTAAAATTTGTTTGTAGTGCCTGGATTCAATAACCTCTATTTCCCAATCATCGGAATAGTTAAATGTAATATACTCGCCAATATATTGATGTGTGCTTGTTGAACAAGCTGTTGTTATAGTTAGTAGTGTAATTATTAAAATTAATAGCAAAAACTTTTTTTTCATAAAAACATCTCCTTGTCATTATTTCACAAATATTAATATTTGATTAATACCATGAGTATCTTAGAAATAAAAATAAACGAACACGGTGATTTCTTGGTATAAGTAAATCACAGAATTCTACCTATTACTTATTTAAGTAATACAGGAAACTATGTATTATTTCTACATGTTCATGTATGAAAATAAATATTCACCAATAAAGACAATCAAACTAAAAATTTGTTCCCATCATTTACAAAAAATATAAACATATTTTTAAAATTTTTTAGGGAACTTTTTAAACGTTACTTTGTCTATATTGCTGACTAAAAATCAAAGGAGCAAAAGGGTATAATTATAGAGTATAATCGATTCACACAGTAGAGAATGGAGATACTACTGGATCTGCAACCTCTGCTACTGGGGGAACATTTATTTACTAAGGATACTAAAAGCAATGGAAATTTACTCCATTGCTTTTAATGTCTCTATTATTTCATCCGTATTAATACTGCCGTTTATATCTAAAGTTATATTAACACCAAAATAGTAGCCGAACACACTTGTATAGTTATCTGTAATTTTCACAACAGTATAGTCTGTCCCACCTATTGTTAATTCCTCAACGGTACTGTCGGCTGTAACATTTATATTTGCACTATGTTCTATCCCTTGGACATACTGTGTAACACGTATCTTGTCTCACCATAAAAATAATTTAACTCTATAATTTCCCTATTGTTGCCATGTATCTCAATTAAAAGTGTATCTAGCTCTAAAGGCAACTCCCTAAAATTAAACCGAATAATTTCTCCTGCATCCTCTATCGTCCCTTCGATACGTTCTACGCTTAGTGGTGAGTCTTTTACTACATTATCACCTGTCTCAATTAGTCTAGATTCTCTATTAAATACCATTGTATTATCAGAATAAGTTGATATGTTGGTGTCAGACAACGGGTTTGTATTAAACAGTTTATCAAATACTATACCATTTACAGTATATCATTTTTATCCTTTTTTTTACAAACAAAAGAAAAAAGCCCTCAAAGAATTTCTTTCTTTAAAAGACTTTTCACAGCTCAATAAGTTCCTAATTTCCGTGGTGATAAGCACTGGGGCTTCACATTCGTTGCTTTCAGGAGGGCACTGGAGGGTTTTATCGTACGTGCTATCTTACTGATTTAAGTTTGGCTATATCGCTCCAGTTATCAGCAGTTGCTATTTCTATTCTAGAGATAGTTGATTTTATACTTGTAAGCTCTTCTTTGACTTCTTGTCTAAATTCTGTTAATTCAGCAGTTTGTTCACCTGCAAATTTTAACTTTTCTTTAATTTCTTCCTGCCCCAATTCTAGGCTTTGCAATTTTTCCAATACTAATTTTTGAAATTCTTCATTAGTCATCGTGTTATACCTCCTTTATTTCCACCCTGTTACTTACTTTTCTTATCTCCCATAATAACAGACATTTATTTTTAAATCTAGCATAATCTCATTGTCTTAAATCATTTTTTAGAAGTAAATTGATTTCAAATCCCCTGTTCATAGTTCTTATTCAGGGTGACTGCAAAAACTGTGGTTTGATAAGTTGGTGTCAGGCACCGGGTTTTTCCAAAGGGTTTTTCTAAATGCAGATTATTTTCTTAATAAGTTAAAGGTTAAGTCACTATCATCAACCTTCGGAATTACTTCTTCTGTTGCATTAACAGGAATAATCTTAACATCTTGCATATTGTCAAAAGCAGACATATTTACCATTTGATTGTTTCCAGAAATATTAAGGAATGCTAATTCTGTCATGTTGGCAAAAGCAGCTGCATCCTCTATGCGAGCATTGGATATATCTAATAGTACAAGGGAGCTATCTCCTGCTGTTGCCAATGCCGTTATATCCGTAATAGGGTTATTCTTTAAAAGCATCACTTCAATGCTAGAAAGGTTATCTATGTTAGGCATCTTGTTTATATTATTTCTCCCTAAATTTACATACTCTAGCTTTGGTGTATTGACAAAAACCACATTCTCCAGTTGGTTATTTTCTAAATCAAGGTACTTCAGCTCTCCTAATGAAGCAATGCTATGAAAATCACTTAACCTCACTGATTTCATAACCAAGGTTTCTAGTTTAGTACAGAAAGCCAAACCACTAAAATCTTCTATACCATTATTTAAGGATAAATTTAGGTGCTTAAGTTCTCCTAAGTTAGCAAGATTGGCTAGTCCATCATCTATTTGGTTGCCTTTAAGGTTTAATGTTGCAAGGTTGGCCAGCTTACCTATCGTTACCATCCCCTCAGCATTTACCTCATTATTACTAAGATCAAGGAATTGTAAATTCTGTAAAGAGGAAAGTGCTGTAACATCTCTTACTCCAGTTCCTGCCAAAGATAGATATTCAAGAGAGGTTAGTTGAGATAAAGCAGCTAGATCTCTTCCATCTGCACCAGCAGCAATTCTATTTGCTGAATAATTACCAAGATCCAATTTTGTTAATTCCTTCATATTAGCTAAAAAATCATACTCTGTTTTTGAATTAGTAGCAAAAGAAAATGATTCTAGACCCTCAAGAGTTCTTAATATCCCCACATCTTCTACTGGGTTGCCCATTATATATAAATTTTTCAATGTAGTAAGATTAGATATATGGTAAACATCCCTTATACGATTTTCCTTTAAATCAAGATATGCAAGATTAGAAAGCCCTTGTATGCCATTTAAACTTTCAATTTCATTATAGGACAAATCTAAATAAGTAAGTCCCGTATTGTTTCGTATAAATTCAACATGATTTATATTGGCATCATTTATTGTGAGGTGTTCTAAGCTAGAAATAGAGGCAATAAAATCAAAATCACTACCACCCTCTTGAAAGTGTATAGCTAGCTCTTTAAGATTTTTAAGTTTACCTAAATCCCTTAAATCCCCCCAGTTTCCCCATGTTCTCTTTGCTTCATCCAAGCCTTCTATTGCTGCTATAGCTTCATTAATAATGATAGAATCTCCTAGAATTTGCATAGTATAGATACTGTTCATATCACTTTCTTTTAATTGATAACTTGATTGTTTTCCCATAGCTTCCTTCATGGCATTCTCTAAAGCTATATTATTAAAGCTAACAAATTTATCCTCCATATCTACAGTGAAATGAAATCTATAGGTATCGGATTCAAAACCATAGGAAGATATCCCCTTAGCAGCAATTATGTTTTCGCCATCCTTCAGGGTAATAGGATGTCTATATTCTGTAAATGGAGTTTTTCCATCACTGTTTTCAATAGTATATATAATAGTAGCCCCCGATGCTGTGGTGGATAGCTCCACATCTATTAAATCAGTGTATATCGTATTATCCTCTTGAGGGCTTACGGTGATAACGGGGAAAATATCCTGCATCCTCCTTTGTACATCGGGATCTTCAGAAAGCAGTGCTACTTCCCTCAAATACCCCTCTGCCCTACTTAAATCTTTTAAATGGTCCAAATATAGAAAGCCCAGTCCTTTCTTAGCACGTATACTTTCAGGGTTTGTCTCTAATATTTGTTTGTAGGTTTCAATGGCACTTTCATAGTCTTCCTGCCCTTCATACCTAGCAGCAATAGCGAAGGCACGATGTTCTGAGTTTCTATAAACAGTAATGCCCACCATACCAAATACTATGATAAAAATACAGCCTACTACACCTATTTTTAAAAACAAGAGTTTCTTTGGATCCAACCCTTTTACCGCAGTAATTTTGTCCTTTGTCCATGTCTTTCCTTTACCGATAAACTGGTTGATTTTTACTATACTTCCCTTTACCTTATGATCATAGACTTGCGATATTTTTTTCTTTATAGGGGTTATTCTATCAATAGGTTCAAGGGGTGCATTTTCATCTAGCTTTTTAAAGCTAATGCCTGATTGAGTGAAATCTTCATCCAACTTTTTAAAAA
>JAFIFG010000030.1 GCA_020832135.1 Clostridiaceae bacterium | reverse complement strand
GAGAGGTTTTCCTCTAAATCTGTAGTTTCATAAAGTTCTATCTGTGGGCTTTCTAATAAAGACATTCTTAAGTGTTTAGGAATTCTTAATTCAGGGGGAGAGATTAATATAAATTTCATATTGGGAAATCGACTCAAAGTTTTTATAAGAGAATGAACGGTTCTTCCGAAGAGTAAATCACCACAAAAAGCCACTGTTAAATTTTCAATAGTGCCACGATTGTGTTGGATAGTAATAAGGTCTGTTAAAGTTTGTGTAGGGTGTTGATGACCGCCATCACCACCATTGATAATAGGTACAGTAGAATATTGAGAAGCTAATAAAGGGGCACCTTCTCTAGGGTGACGCATTACGAGAACATCTGCATAATCATCTAATACCCTTATGGTATCAGCAAGACTTTCTCCTTTTTTCACAGCAGTTGTATTGGCATCGGAAAATCCCAATATAGCCCCTCCCATACGAAGCATTGCTGACTCAAAGCTCAGCCTGGTACGGGTGCTAGGTTCATAAAACAAAGTTCCAAGAATCTTCCCCTTACAGATATCACTATATTTTGAAGGGTCTTGATAAATTTTCAAACCTAAATCAACAATAGTTTGTATCTCCTCTAGATTTAATTGGTTTGGATCAATTAAGTGTTTACCTTTTAATTCCATAAAAAGCCTCCCTCGTTTGAATTTTGGGAGTTTTCACTCCCTTTTCAGTCTCACAGGACCAAATTAAAGGTATATCGAAAAATAAAAAACCCTTTGGCCTTGAGGCTAAAGGGTTGAATGCAAAATAAGCACAAAAATATTATCTACATTGTGTTTCCTTTGCAGCCTCACAGGACCTAGTTAAAGGATTATTCATTTTTTAAAATTTATCACAATATTGATAAAAAGTCAATAAATTGTTTTAATGCTTAAATCCATAGCAGCAACAAAACAATTAAAATTACAAAAAACCAGCTACCGAAAATAGATGATAATCCTCCATTTTTTTTGGGGTTTTCCTGGGGATTTCTTTCAGGTCTTTCGGGGCCAGGGTTTATGGTACCCAAGATTTTCTTAAGATCTACAAGACCTTTACCTTGAGCATCTGGACCGTAACCTAAATTCACGGAATTACTCATCATTAAATCCTTTACTTCCTTTGTTGTGATCCGGGGATTGTTTTCATATAACAATGCTGCACAACCTGCTACAATAGGTGTAGCCATAGATGTGCCGGATAATGCTCTATAACCATTGTCTTTATTACTAAGGGAGTTTATATTTACTCCTGGAGCTAAAATATCAGGCTTACTTAACCCATCGGGTGTAGGTCCTCTACTGGAGAAATCAGCCATCGTACAATCCCGAGGAGAGGATGCATTACGGTCATTACAAGCACCTACCGCCAGTACGTTTGGACTAATGGCAGGGGAATTGATGGTGGATTCTTCAGGACCACTGTTTCCAGCAGCGGCTACAACAGTAATACCATGCTCTGAAGCTTTATCTACCGCATGACATAAAGGGTCATCACGATAGGATTTTTTTGCTTTTGTACCTAGGGAAAGTGTCATAACCTTTATGTTATAGCGGCTCTTGTTTTCTATAACCCATTGGATTCCAGCTATAACATCAGAGATACTACCACCACCATCTTCATTTAAAACTTTTACCCCTACAATATTGGCGTCAGGAGCCACACCCATATATTTTCCTGTTGAAGCAAAACCATTTCCTGCCACTGCTCCTGCCACGTGAGTACCATGACCGTCATCATCATAGGGTGAAGTTTTATTATTGATAAAATCTCTAAATCCTATAATCCTATTGGTGGGATTAGTTAAATCACTGTGGGGATATACACCAGTATCCACAACTGCAACAGTAACATCCTTACCGGTAAGCCCTGATTCATTAGCATAATCAGAGGCAACAGTAACGGAGGCGATATCCATTAGTTTATTAACAATATCATCAAAATGAATTTTGCTGATTGCCCTCTCGCCAGCCATACTTCTAACACTAATAGGAGGTAGATAGGCTGCTACTGCATCTATAATATGCAATCTATGTTTAATAGTCCCCCCCATTCTTTCAACACAAGCTTCTACATCTTCACAACCACAGTTATCTGCCTTGAGAATAACAGGTATGTGCTCATCAGTAGATTCCATTAACTTTTCAATTACAAGATCTTCTACAATATTTCTATAACCAAACACATTATGTCCCCCTTTGCACTATTTAATAACTCTTATATTAAAGTATGCAAAGAAGAAGAAATGGTGATTGTCCAAGGTTTTAAATACCATTAATTCTCAAGGTCTACAGGATAGAAGTTTACATAATTATATGTTATAATATGTAATGTTATCCCATCGAGCTGCTGTCACATAACTATGTATGGCAAAGAAGGAGGGGTAAAAATGATGATAAAGAAAAAGAGGATTAAATTTTTTCATATAAAGATATTGATATTAGTTTTTACGATGATTATAGTAGGGGTTGGAGGATATGTATATACAGCAAGACAATTTAATGTAATAGCAACCTTCAACCCTGTGGCGAGAAGTGTTGGCAGCAGGATGGTAGACTACAGAACTAGAAACTATAGTTTTGTTGAGACTGATCATTTTATTATTAAATATGATGAGGGAATCAGCAAGGAAATTTTGGATTTAGCCAAAACAACAGCAGAGGACAAGTACAAAGAAGTAGTACAGGTTTTTCAGTATGCACCTAAAAACAAAGTAATGATGATTTTATATAATGATGCAGAAAAATTAAAAAGAAATACGATGCTATCAGGAAGTGACAAACCTCCTATGGGTGTTTATTATGGAGATACTATTCATATTTTGGATCCTACTCTATGGATAAAGGATGAAGAAAATATAGAAAATATTTTTTACAGCGAAGGACCTATTCTACATGAACTTGTTCATCTACTAACGGATCATGTAGCAAGAGGGAATTTTCCCCTATGGTTCACAGAAGGTGTAAGTCTTTATTTTGAATATAAGATTGATGGATACGAATGGGGTAGAGGTATGGATGTGGATACTGATCAATACAATCTAGGTAATTTAACAAATAATTTCCATGAACTTGATCAATATTTTGCCTATACCCAATCCTTTAGAATAATAAAGGATTTTGTCGATCAACATGGAATAGAAGCTTTAATGGATTTATTAAGAGATTTAGGGAAAGGTCAGGACTTTAAAACATATAATGATTTATTTAAAGGGGAAGGATAGCTTTCCCCTTTAAATAAATAAAACAAATGTATCTTGCAGGAAAAAAGCACTTTCAAGTAGAATTTGTAAATATATATAAATAGACGAGGTGGTTATAGTATGACGAAAAAAGTATTGGTAGTTGAAGATGAAAAACCGATAGCGGACATTTTAAAGTTTAATCTAGAAAAAGAAGGCTACAAAGTAGATATAGCATATGATGGAGAGGAAGGCTTACATAAAGCAGTACAGGGAAATCCCGATTTGATTCTATTAGATGTTATGCTACCTAAGCTAGATGGCTTTCAGGTATGCAGAAAAATAAGAGAGAACTTCATGACACCAATATTAATGTTAACGGCAAAGGAAGAGGAAGTAGATAAAGTGTTAGGGCTAGAAATGGGTGCTGATGACTACATAACAAAACCCTTTGGTATGAGAGAACTTTTAGCTAGAGTGAAGGCCAACCTAAGAAGGACGAGTGGAGCTGTTGCTGATAATAAGGCGGCCACTATGACGTCTGGAAACATTACTATTGATTTTAATAAGTATGAAGTTAAAAAAGAGCAGGATGTAATAGAACTAACATCAAGGGAATTTGAACTGTTAAAATTCTTAGCCGTTCAAGGTGAACAGGTGTTTTCAAGAGAACAGCTTTTAAAAGAAGTATGGGGATATGAATACTATGGTGACATAAGAACAGTTGATGTTACCATTAGAAGATTAAGAGAAAAAGTAGAAGACAATGCCAGTAGCCCCAAATATATTTTAACAAAACGAGGAGTAGGTTATTACTTCAGGAGGGCTTAGTATGTTTAAAAGCATAAGATTTAAATTTATCACTATATATTTTTTGCTGGTATTTATGGCTATGGTTATTGTTGGTGTCTTTCTAATACAACAATTTGAAAATTACCACTTAGGTGTCGTAAAGGATAACCTAACACAAATAGCCGGTAGAGTTATGACAACCCTACAAGAGATAGATTGGCAAAACAATAAAGAAGAAATACAAAAAAACATTAGTCCCTATGAAAAGATGGGCATGGAGATACATGTCATAGAAAAAAATACAGATTTCACCATTGTTTCTAGCACCAATGTCTCCTACTGGAATCAAAATGCTATGTATGTATTGGATTCAGATTTGATATTATCTGGATTCAATGGGGAGATCAAGGATAAGGATATTGTATCTCAACGAGAAGAACAAATCAGCTCTAAAAACATGGTGTTTCCTCTTTATGATGAACATAATCGTATCGCGGGAGTCATTTACTTAAGACAAAATTTAAATGATATTTATAGAACCCTAGAGCAGTCAAAATTCATTATAACAAGGGCAACCATGTTGGCACTAATAATAACCATTATACTAGGCTACTTTATTGCTAAAAGCATCACAGGACCTATAAATGATGTTACGGTAAAGGCGGAAAAAATGTCTAGAGGGGATTTTGACCAGGTGGTGGAGGTTAAGTCAGATGACGAGATTGGCCAATTGGCAAATATGTTTAATTACTTAACAGCACATCTGAAGTCTGTTCTACAGCAGATGTCTAATGAAAAGAAAACGATGGACACTATTATCACCTATATGGCGGATGGATTAATTGCCACATCCCTAGAAGGAAAAATTATCCATGCTAATCCTAGGGCATTAGAAATGCTTAACTTAGAAGAATTTACTCTAGAGCAAAAAAGCTTTGATGAAGTTTTCTTTCCTCTAAACAAGAGGTTGACATTAACACATTTAAAACAAAATAAACAATGGGATGGTAATGAAATTATAGATATGGAAAAAGGTATTAAGCTAAGGGCAAAGTATGCACCCATCATGAAGAGTGATGGAGATTTAGAGGGTATGGTGGTGTTGCTACAGGATGTTACAGAACATGAAAAACTAGAAACCATGAGAAAAGAGTTTGTAGCCAATGTTTCCCATGAATTAAAGACACCCTTAACAACTATTAAAAGTTACACAGAGACATTGTTGGAGGGTGCATTAGAAGATAAAAATTTAACACATCAATTTTTAGAAGTAGTGGTAAGCGAAACCGATCGTATGAATAGACTGGTTCAAGATTTATTACAATTATCTAATTTGGATTTCAAACAGGCGAAATGGAATAAAAAGGAAACGGATATAAACAATATTGTAGAAAATGCTGTATTAAAATTGGAGGTTTCAGCAAAAAATAAAAAGCAACAATTGCATTATGAAGTAGAACAAGAGCCGATTTTTATTTTTGTTGATGCTGATCGTATAGAACAAGTTATTCTAAATGTTATAAGTAATGCCATAAAGTATACTGGTGAAGAGGGAAAAATTCACGTTAAGGTGCAACAGAAGCATGAAGAGGTAATGATCATTATAGAAGATAACGGTATAGGCATACCATCTAAGGATGTTGCTAGAATATTTGAAAGATTTTACCGAGTGGATAAAGCTAGATCGCGAGAAATGGGGGGGACGGGTTTGGGACTTTCCATTGCTAAGCAAATTATTGAAGCACATGATGGTAAAATTGAAATAGCAAGTACAGAAGAAAAGTCGGGAACAATCGTAAGAGTGACGTTACCTATCGGAGTACAGGAAGCTCTAAACTTCAACTAAAAGATAAAAGGAAAATATGTGTAATTAATTCTTAACTGCACTGTAATATGTCTGTAACATATTTTATATATAATAATACTGAATTCACATAGCTGTTTCACAGGAGGAATTATTATGATGAAAAAAATTATAGCCAGTGCAATTGTATTATTGGCATTAAGTGGATCTAGTGTCCTAGCTCATGGCGATACAACCCAACAAACTACAGCAAAAGAAACCACCGTTGAACAAGAGTCCTTAAGGGTGATTAATCCTCGTAGGGATATGGTTTCAGGCGATAACAATATGGTATTAACTTTTAGTGCACCTGAAGGTACAACTGTAACAATTGATGTGTACTATAATACAAGTGTTTCAAATGATAAACAAAATTATGTTCAAGCTTATGATACCATAGAAGTAGAAATTGGTGCATTGAAAAGAGGATGGACTGAAGTAGAATTAAAAAAAGGTTTGAATAAAATAGATTTTACAGCAATCTATAAAAATGGTTCAGAGGAAGTCATAACCCGCATTATAGAGGTAAAGGACATGGAGGAAGTAAAGCAGCAGGTTGAAAAAAGCATTATCAATACATCTTCAACAGAGGCATTGAAAAACATAGCCAATACAGGAGGTAAATAATAACCTTCGGAGTGATTATAATGAACAGGGAAAGACTGAAAACCCTAATATTATCAATATTAGTAATAATGAGTATCTTATTTACCCAAAGGATTTGGTTTTATTCTCCTATCAGAATACTGCAATCTCAGGATTCTTTTAGAGAAAAAGAAATAGCTAAGGCTATAGAGGTCAGGAATCAACTGATAGCACCGGAAAAAACTATTCTAAGCTTTGGTGGAAATTATTACACAGTAACCTCATCTAATACAGATAAGGTGTGGAAACAAAGTAAAAAGGTTCTGGAGGAGTATTTTTCAGGAGAGCCTATTGTAAAAGCTACTACCAATGAAAGGTATAGAGAGGCTAGGAAACTAAAATCTATAGAATTAAAGTTCGGAGAAAACATACCCTCTATCTTAATATCCTCCACATTTAACACCCTAGACAATAAAATAGTTAGAGATATTAAAGAAATTAACAAGATCCTCATACCCGCCTTTAACAGAGGAATCATTTATATAGGTGGTGAAGAGGATCATCTATATGAAGTAAAATTAGAGGAATATGAAGATAACAGATTATTATTAGATTTTATAGATGATTTCAGTAGAAAAAGTCACGAAAAATACTATCCACTATTTGCTGATGTTAATAATGATATCATCATGCCATTAAGCTATAATACACCTGTACCACAAATAGTTGTAGAAAGTAAAATTAATGTAAATGATGACAATAACATTATAGAACATGCAAAGGGTTTCTTTAATGAAAATCTAGATTTTGTTAAGACAATTAAAGAAACCAGTGGTGCTACCATATTTATGTATGGTTATGGAGAAAAAGGAGTTCGTATTAATAATAGAGGACGGTTAGAGTATAACGAGGAGATAAGCTCTCTGTCTAGCAGTAACGTTGTAGCCTCCCTAGATACAGCCATAGACTTTATGCTAAAGAAGCAACAAAAATTCCCAGAAAACCTTTATTTAAAAGAAATTAAAAACATTCAAAAAGATGAAAATAAAGGATATTACTTTGGATTTAGTTACAGAGTGGGAGGATTACCAGTAGAATTTCATATGAACAACATGTCACACCCGATAGAGATAGAAGTATATGGGGATAATGTAAGCAGC
Source organism: Clostridiaceae bacterium (assembly GCA_020832135.1). Lineage (GTDB taxonomy): Bacteria > Bacillota > Clostridia > Peptostreptococcales > Natronincolaceae > JAFIFG01. The sequence goes on along the minus strand of JAFIFG010000030.1, from coordinate 21,027 downwards.
TATCGTAGTTTTATAAGAGAAGCTATGAAATTACAGGGGGTTACAGATAAGAGTGCTGTTTTATTACCACAAAAGATTATAGAGGACCATATCACACTATTAAAGGAAGAATACATAAAAGATGTAGAGGAAGAAGATCTTCATGACAAAGAAATGATTAGAAATATTGAAGAAAACATTTCTAGTATTCAGATGATATACTACGATAGTCTTGAGGAGAATAGAATGCAACTATTGAAGCCTGTTTGGAAAATAGTGATAGGGAACAGGCAGTATTATTTCAACAGCTATGATGGTAAATTATTGCATAGTGGTCCTTTAGAGTGAGGAATGGTGAGATATAATGGATTGGTCTAAGGCGAAAAATATCCTTATAGTTGCATTTATTATAACAAATATATTTCTTATATACACAGTAGAAAAAGATGTTTATAGTAGAGAGGAACTTGAATTAATTAGTGATGAGTATATAAAAAACGTAGAGGAGTACTTGACTCAGAAGGGGGTAGAGTTAGATATAGCTATTCCAAGAGAAATCATGTCCTTGCATTCCTTGATGGTAAAGTACAAGATCTGGGATGGCATAGAGATGGCCGAAGTATTCTTAGGAAATAATTATGAAGTTATTAATAATAATGTCTACTCTTTTGAAGAGAAAGAACTTACTATTTTGAGTAATAAAAAGTTGGTATATAGGAACTTTGCCAGTGATACAGTAAAGTATGCCAAAGATGAAGAAGAAGCTATTAAAATAAGTAATAAATTTCTGAAACAACATCATTTAAAGGGAAAAGAGCTTCAGCTTCAACAAATATATTTTGGTGTTGTGGAGGATTTTGGGACACAACCAATTTACAAATTAGTATATAATCAAGTGTATGAAAATAGGTTCCTAGGGGAAAGTTACATACATACCTATGTTAGGCATAAAGAGGTTGTAGGTGTAGAAACAATGCTCTTAGAATATGAAAAGACCTATGGTCAAAAGAAAAAGCTAATACCTGCTACGGAAGCATTGTTAAGAAAAATGAGTGATATAATACAGGATAATAGAGATGACGAAGTTGTAATAAGCGAAATGGAAGTAGGATACTACTTTGATTTGAGCAACACAAACTTTACAACCTGGCACACTATAGAATCAGGAACAGCTTTTCCAAGTTGGAAAATAGTGTTGAAAAATGGAAAAACCTATTATGTAGAAGCCTTGAAAAATTAATTCGACAAAAAATGAAGGATTTTATAAATAAAAATAGAAAAAGTACTTTGGTACTTTTTTTATTTTTTTGATATGAAAATTATTTCCATATTAAATTTTCTTATCAAAACCCTTTAAAAATGCTATAATGGAAAGCAGTGAATATATTTATTAATTTTAATTAAAAAAATATAACGAAAATTTATTTCATAGAAAAAATCTAACCTAAAAGGTGGTGAGTTCTGGCATTTGTCAGAAAATATATGGAGAAATTAATTATCCAAGGCGGAAAAAAACTAAAAGGTAAAGTAGATATAAACGGGTTTAAAAATGCAGCAGTTGCTATCCTACCAGCAACGGTTTTAGCAGGAGACACCTGTGTTATTGAGAACTTACCCTGTATTAGTGATGTAAATATATTATCACAAATTCTCGGGAATTTAGGTGCAACAATAGAAAAAAGAGATGTAAATACCTTACAAATAAATACGAAATCTATAGATAGCTGTTTTGTAGATTACGAAATGGCAAAGGATTTGAGGGCATCCTATTATTTTTTAGGGGCAGCCCTAGCAAGATTTAAAAAAGCTAGAGTAATTTATCCAGGAGGATGTCATATAGGAAGCAGACCTATAGATCAGCATATCAAAGGATTTGAAGCTCTAGGTGCACAGGTAGAAATCGAACACGGTATTATATCTGTAGAGGCTGAGAGACTTATTGGTGCAGAGATTTATATGGACGTAGTAAGTGTAGGAGCAACCATTAATGTTATGATGGCTGCCACTATGGCAGAAGGAGTAACTATTATAGAAAATGCAGCAAAGGAACCCCATGTGGTGGATGTTGCTAACTTCCTAAACTGTATGGGTTCTAAAATCAGAGGTGCTGGTACGGATACTATAAAAATCCAAGGTGTAGACAAGATGAAGGGTTGCCAGCATGCGGTTATCCCAGATCAAATAGAAGCAGGAACTTATATGATTGCTGCGGCTGCCACAGGAGGAGATGTAATAGTTAATAATGTTATACCAAAACATCTAGAGGCTGTTACTGCAAAATTAAGGGAAATGGGTGTAAAAATTACAGAAGAGGGGGATGCTCTTCATGTTGTAGCATCTCATCCATTAAAAAATGTAAATATTAAAACCCTAGTGTATCCAGGGTTTCCTACAGATCTACAGCAGCCTATGAGTAGTCTTCTTACTGTAGCCAAGGGCACCGGTATTGTAACGGAAACCATTTTTGAAGGTCGTTTTAAACATGTGGACGAGCTAAAAAGAATGGGAGCCAATATGAAAGTAGAAGGTAGGGTGGCTGTTGTTGAAGGTGTTGAAGGCTTGATGGGTGCTAAGGTGGCAGCTTCCGACTTAAGGGCAGGAGCAGCCCTAGTGGTGGCAGGTCTTATAGCTGAAGGAGAAACAGAAATCGAAAATGTCCACTATATTAAAAGGGGATATGATAGAATCTATGAAAAGCTTCAAAACTTAGGTGCTGAAATAAGAAAAATAGATTAAACCAAAAGTAGAAGACATATTATATGGAGGCAAGTGAATGACAGTACATTTTTGTTCTCTAGCCAGTGGTAGTAGTGGTAATTGCCATTTTATATCAAATGGAGAAGAACATCTATTAATAGATGCAGGATTAAGTGGAAAACGAATACAAAATAAACTACAGGAAATAGGGTTTGACCCCAGTAAACTGACAGGAATTTTAGTGAGTCATGAACATCACGATCATATATGTGGTGTGGGGATATTATCCAGACGATACAACCTGCCAATATATGCCAATGAAGCGACTTGGGGAGCTATGGAGACCAAGGTTGGAAAGATACAACAGGAAAATATAAAAATCTTTCAAACGGAAGAAGAAATGAATATAGGTCAGCTAAATATTTTACCCTATAACATATCTCATGATGCTGTAGAGCCTGTAGGGTTCTCAGTAAAAAGCAATAAAGTAAAAATCAGTGTAACTACAGATTTAGGATGTATAAATGAGGGTATAATAGATAAAATTAAAGACTCTAACTTAGTTGTGCTAGAGTCTAATCATGATGTAGATATGCTGAAGGCAGGGGGATACCCTTATCATTTGAAACGCAGGATTTTATCAGATTTTGGTCATTTATCTAATGAAGCGGCAGGAAATGCTATAGTAGATTTAGTAAAGAAGAATGTAAAACATATATTATTGGCCCATTTAAGCAAGGATAATAATTTTCCTGAATTAGCAGCTATGACAGTGAAAAACATATTAGATACCAATAAAATTACTATTGGGAAAGATATTCTTGTGGATTTGCCAGTAAGAGATAAAATTAGTAATCTTTATGCTTTTGAAGGATAGGAGGGATTTCAATGGATTTTTATGAGAACAACAATGCTGAGAATCCATCGAAGAATCAAGATTCACAACCGCCTGTACCACCAATGGAGCCTAAACCTAAGAGATCAATCATAAGCTATGTAGCAGTAGCACTATTAGCATCTATACTAGGAAGTGGTATTACTTTGATGGGTGTATATATGTATCTGCCGGAAATCCTACAGCATAGGGGCATCACAGGAATTCCGGCACCGAATATAGTTATAGAGCCTCAACAGGATTTAACGGTTTATACAGCTGTAGCTGAAAAAGCTATGCCTTCTGTAGTAGGTATTACAACGGTAACACTGCAGAGAGATTTGTTTTTGGGAACAAGAAGAGAATCTGGACTAGGAACTGGGGTTATTGTAGATGAAAGGGGATATATCTTAACCAATTCCCACGTAGTAGGTGATGGTAATGTGGAGGAGGTTATGGTGCTATTTCATGACGGTAGCCGACAACCAGCAGAGGTTCTTTGGAATGAGCCTACTTTAGATTTAGCTGTTATTAAGGTAGAGGGTGGCAGTTTTGTAGCAGCTGAGCTAGGTAATAGTGATGATTTAAAGGTAGGAGAAATAGCTGTTGCTATAGGAAATCCCTTAGGTTTAAACTTTGAAAGAACCTTAACACAGGGAGTAATTAGTGGTCTAAACAGAAGTATCACTGTAGGACAAGGACAGACGATAGAAAACCTTATCCAGACGGATGCTTCTATTAATCCAGGAAATAGTGGAGGACCTTTGTTAAATGCCAAAGGACAGGTTATAGGTGTCAATACTGCAAAGGTTAGAACAGGAGAAGGATTAGGCTTTGCTATACCAATCAATACTGCTAAACCCATTGTAGATCAATTTATTGAAAAAGGTGAATTTACAAGGGTGTATTTAGGTATTAGAGGAATCAATGTAGATGCCTTCAAAGGTGCTACGGGGGCAGAGCTACAGGCAGAGGATGGTGTGTATGTAGTAGAGATAGAGGCGGATTCTGCTGCCGATAGACATGATATACGGGCAGGAGATGTCATTGTTGGTATTGGTGGAAACAGGGTTGAAACGATGGGTCAATTGATTCGTGAGTTATACAAATATAGACCAGGAGATACAACAACCGTTCAAATAGTAAGAAATGAAAGAGAACTAGATATAGAGGTTTCATTATAATAAGTCATAGGAGAAATTTCTCCTGTGACTTATTATAATTTTTAAAAATTTTAAGGAGGTATTTGAAATATTAAAACAATTCATATATAATAGGGAAAAGCATAAAAATGAATATGTTATACTATAAGAAGATGAATGAAGTAAGAAATTTAACAAATACTAAGCTTAAGAAAATTCTTATTAATAAACGGAGTGAAAAAAATGTATGTAACATGCAATGAGCACCTAGATCTTGCCATAGACGACTTTGTAGATGTTTATGAGCAACCGCCAGATTTATATGAATTAGAAAAGGTCTCCTTTACCGATTGGATGACACCTAAAACCTGTGACTTTTGCGATCATGTCCCAAGATATTTAATTGTATAAATAATGAGCTTAAGAGTTAGTCAGATACTGATGACGGCTCTTTTTTTGTTTTTTTACATAAAAGGAGAGATGAAAATATGAACATTACTATTATCAGTGTAGGGAAACTAAAGGAAAAATATTTAAAACAGGGAATAGATGAATATACAAAAAGATTGTCGCGATATTGCAAATTAAATACAATAGAAGTACCGGATGAAAAAGCTCCAGAAAATTTAAGTGCAACAGAAATGGAAATCATCAAGGGAAAAGAAGGAGAAAATATTTTAAAACATATTAAAGAAGGAACCCATGTAATAGCCCTAGACCTAAAAGGAAAAATGCTTTCCTCTGAAGGATTGGCGGATGAGATGAAAAAGCTAGCTCTACAGGGCAACAGCCAAATTACCTTTATTATAGGAGGATCCTTAGGACTATCTAAAGAAGTGCTACAGCGATCCAATTATAGATTATGTTTTTCACCCATGACTTTTCCACATCAATTAATGAGGCTTATTTTGCTGGAGCAGATTTATAGGGGATTTAGGATTATAAAGAATGAACCATACCATAAGTAACGGCGGTTTTTTGTGTAAAGACTAAATTGTATATTAAAACCCAATGAAAGTACACTATTATTAAATATGTTTTATAGGCTAAGGAGATTAGCTTTAGCAAAAAGTTGATTATTAAATACATACTCACTCACTAGGGGGAAATAAAGTGGAACTTTTAGAGAATTATTATACAGATAATTATGGGAATTTTGATGAATGGTTTGATTTAATAAAACAAGATGAAGATGTATATCCTAGATTTAGAATACCTTATGAAGAATGGCTAGAGGAGTACACTGATACTATTGATAACAAAACAGAAGATGAGGTTAAAGAACTACTTAGACATCTATTGTTTCCTTTCACTAGGGGTATAGATAAGTTAAATTACGATAGCTTTTATAACTATAGTAAAAATGTTGATAAAATCAACGATAGTATAAGAGCATACTCTGAAAATTTGAAGAAGGTTGAAATGTATAGAAGAATTCAAAACTGCCAGGAAGCTTGGGAAGGATTAACTTGGGTACTACAATTATTACCTTTTCAACCATATAAGGCAATTAAATCATTAAACTTGTATTTAGAGTCAGAAGTTGGATATATGCCTGATGATAGAATAATTGGAATAAAGCAGAGTATAGCAATAATAGAGGCAAAGTTCATATATACAAACATAGGATTAGAAAATCATATACTACAGCTGAAGCCGATAGAATTTGAATGGTTAATTGAAATTCTATATAAAGATATTGGATACGAAACAATGTTAACTCCAGCAACAAGAGATGGCGGGAAAGATATTATTGCACAAATAGATAGGGAGGATGGTAAAGAAAAAGTCTATGTAGAATGTAAGCTATATAAAACTACACGGCTAACTAATGAGGCTGTTAGAGCTTTTGGTTTTAGTGTGTTTAAAGGCAATGTAAGTCGAGGTATATTATTTTGTACCGGGTATGTAAATAAAAAGTTAAGAGAAATAGATTCTCGTATTCAAATATGGTCTTTGGAAGAAATAATACTACTATTAAATGCACATATTGGTAGTGACTGGCATAAAAGACTAGAGTTATTAATTGAAAATCAAAGAAGGAAGTATCAAAGGTAGATATATGTCAGTATTAATATTATAAATATGTAGCAAAGTAGACAAATAATATAAAAGAATAGCTTAGATGTTAATATATTGAGTCTTTTTATCTAGAAAACACTACTATCATTAGTGTGAAATCCTAGATTGTGTTGAGTTGGGCTTGATAAGGTCTTTTCTTTTATTTGAAAGTTTAATATAATTACAATTAAGAAGGTTATTGAATGATAGCTATTAGGCTAATGGCAATGACTATAAGGGGTGAAAAGGGGTTAGTAAGATGAGGAAAAAAATACAAATATATGACAGGAGTATTGAAACAGCAGGTATATGTAAAGATTATAAGGATGCTATAGCTGAATTCATATGGAATAGTTTTGATGCGGATGCTACTACTGTAGAAATAGAGACCAAAGCGAATCAAATTGGGGGATTAGAGTATCTAGAAATACGTGATAATGGAAAAGGAATATGTTATGAAACCATAGATACTACTTTTGGTGCTTTCTTAGTTTCTAGTAAAGGGGATAATCCTAAATGGTCTAATATACATGGGAATGAAGGCAAGGGAAGGTTTTCTTTTACTGCATTGGCTCATGAAGCAACTTGGGAAACGGTATATGAAAAAGATGGTTCTAAAATAAAGTACAGAATAACTATATCTTCAGATAATAAAGATTATATGGATATAACGGAAAGAGAGAATGTCCATTGTGATAAAACTGGAACAAGATTGATATTTAATCAAATATATGGTATTAATAAACATAACTTAAAGTCAATTGATTTTAAAAAAAGTTTATCTAATGTTTTTGCTTGGTTTTTATACTTAAATAAGGATAAGGACTTTAAAATAGTTATTGATGGAGAAAGGTTAGACTACAGTGATATAATAGATAATGAAATTAGTGAAGCAATAGATATAAGAATAGAAGAATATGAGTTTACAGTTCATTTTATAAAATGGATTGGTAAGATACGAGAAAGATATTACTACTACTTCATAGATAGTAAACATTATGAGAAGTATAAACAATATACTTCATTTAATAAAGATAGTATAGAATTTCCCCATAGTTTATACATAATATCCGATTACTTCGATGGTTTTGTACCAATATCTGGTAAAATAGATAAAAATCAAATTTCAATATATAGTAAGACTCAGAAAGATAGTGTATTTACTAATCTTATTAAAGAATTAAAAAATTTAGTAGAAAATAAAAGAAAGAAGTTTGTAAAAGAAAGAGCTCCAGAAATTATAAAGCAATTTAACAAGGAAGGAGCATTTCCAAAATTTAAAAATAATAGGTATGACCAGGAAAGAAAGAGGGATTTAGAAGAGGTAGTAACGGAAATATATTCTGTTCAGCCAAGAATATTTCAAAAATGCAATCTTGAGCAAAAAAAGTCTATTATAGGATTCTTAAATTTATTACTTGATACAGATGAAAGAGAAAATATTATTAATATAATGGAAGACATAGCAAGATTAACACCAGAAGAGAGAGAAGACTTGAATAATGTGTTAAAAAAGACTAGTCTTATAAGAATTATAAAAACTATGAAGATGATAGAAAACAGATTCGTTGTTATAGGAATACTAAAGAAATTAGTATATGAATTATCAAATTTCACTAATGAAAGGGACCACATACAAAAAGCTATAGAAGAAAATTATTGGCTATTTGGTGAACAATATAATTTAGTTTCAGCAGACGTAAACTTTGAAAAAGCTCTAAAGGAATATCTATATGTAATTGACGGAAATATTGATAAAGAAATTTATAAAATCAATAACCAAGATAGATTAAGAAGACCAGATATATTTATCTGTAGGAGTAGAAGCTTAGAGTTTCAGAACACTACTCAAGGTGAGGAAAATATTATAGTTGAATTAAAAGAACCAAAGGTAGAATTAAATAAGAAGATATATAGGCAAGTTGAAGATTATATGGATTTAATAATGAATGAGAGTAAATTTAATAGTGGACTAAGAAAATGGAAGTTTATAATGGTGAGCACTACTGTTGATGACTTTATTAAAGACCTATATAAATCGCAAGAAGACAAGGGGAAGCCTTTTTTGGTCAGATGGGATAGAAGATTTGAAATCTATGCTATGACGTGGGATGATATATTTAAGAGTTTTGAAATAAGACATAGATACTTATTAGATAAATTGCAATTTAATAAAGCTATTATTGAAGAAGAATTAGAAGCAAAAGGAATAGAACTTTCAAGGGAAGGGTCGAATATACTAACAGAAAAATTATTAGACCTACAAGCAAATTAGTATATATAAAGAGCCTAGTGATTCGTAGGCTCTTTTTCCTATAATGTAGATAGAATAAGTTACAAATGTAAATGTATATGAAAAAATAAGTAGCATGGCTTATAATATTTTAATTAGAAGAACTGAATATAGTCGATTACCTAAAGGAACACATGGGGGGATTTTCTTATGATTAAATATCAAATATTCGTTTTTTTATCTATCATAGTTTTTCCAATCTTTATAATGCTTTTATACCATTCTAATATTTATATCCGAAGTTTATTTAAATTTTTAGCAATTATCTCATTGCTATTTTTTTCAATCACCTATCCACTTCTTTTATTAATAGAATTAAAATACTATACTATATTACTAATTGCCTTGCCCATAGCGTTTAGAATTATAGAAATAATGATGAAAAAATCTCAAATAATTAAATACTTTTATAATGTAAAAGATGATACGATTATACAATTACTATACACCTCAATTGTATCTTTAATAATAATTATTATATCCAATGATATCAGTATATGGGGGGGGCTATGGACCTCTTTAATTCTATTTATATTTGTCGGGACAAATATAACAGATAAGATAAAAGAGGTAGATTCAAGTGGACTATCATATGGAATAATATTTGGAATAGTATCATTTGTTTTTTTTCTTCCTTCAAATCATCTAAATGCAATGACAACATACTTATTCTCATGGATGATATATTTTATCCCGTATTGTTCATTATCACATTTAAAAAAGAACAAGCATTTTGAGAGGTTAGTCTGTTTATTAACTCCTACGACGGCTTACATATTATTAAAATATGGAGGAATTTCATATGTTTGGAAGGATTTATTTAGCACCTTATTTATTATAATACTTGTAAATATTATAATAATAACTACGCAGTATCTTGCAGATAAACATCTAAAGATTTCATCTATAAAGCATTATTCAGTTCCCTTATTATGGTTAATGCTAATAATAATCTTATTGAGCTTAAGTAATAAATATGAGGAACTTAATAATATTATAGAGACTTCAATAATTTTTTTAAGTATAGAATGTACTATAATACTGTTTGGAAGAATAATTAGCCCGATAATATATATTACAGCAGAGGATAAAAAGAAACATATAGATGACATAGAATATGCTTACAGAATTATTTTTGGAAAATTTATTGGACAATCTATTTTTAACATTATGCTAGGCAAATATTATAATGGAGTAAAAAAGGGCGGGGCTATATTAGGTACTATCTCAATTTTTTTAGCCTTAATTACTAGTGGTATCATAGTAAGCTATAATAATACTGGTGAATTATTGGCTAGCATTTTAAAAATAAAAGAATTTTATAAAGTATTAATTATTTTTTTTATGGCGTCTTCTAGTTTTAATATTATCAATGATATTGCTGACTTAATAAATTTTCATAGTTATACAAAGGGTATAGGAAATGAAATGGCAAATAAAAAAGGTGCTTCTCTAGCAGTGAATTATTTATTTGTAGGGGTATACTATATATTGCTTAATCTACCTTCCTTAAATGAAATAAATATCTATATAAAAATAATCATTCTCATATGGATGGTGTTGGCATCAATTTCATTAAGCTTAGGGTTGTCATATGATTTAGTTAAACCTGATTATAATAGACTAAAAACTGTAAGACACTTTGTATCAGTTATACTATATCAGTTTACATTATTTATAGGGCTTTATATTGTATTAACCACACCATATCAAGAGTTAAATCCATTTAACCCATTATTTAATAATTCAGTGAAAACACTTATAACAAGGACGTATTATTTAGTATTATTGTCGACCGTTTTAAGCAAATTAGTAGGTTTTGACACAAGCATCTCTAGTGCAAAGCAAAAGAAGAAACATTTCAAAAATTCATTATTACTTTGTGCGTATTTGGGATTTTATCCTATAGCCTATATTATAAACATATCAATATTGAACTACTTATTTCCAAATACTTTAGTATCATTTTTCATAGCAAATTTTCTTTATATCCACGTTTGGTTGGAGTTATATAAATCAATTGTCATTGCTATAATGCCAGCTACGAATGATTCCAATGAGTCGTTAAAGGACTATTTTACTTATAAAAAAATGAGAGAATTAAAAAAAAGAAAAGATGTTTCATTTTAAAAATTTTGAAACTCAGAGTAATCATATAGAGAAAGTAATTTTATGATATTGATTGTTAATTATATCTAGGCTATCTGCATAGATACAGAATACGTATGATAATGCTATAATCTTGATAGAGACAAGAATGTAATGAACGAAGATACAATAATATATTAAACCATTAGGATACTTAATCGATAAGTAATCCACCAGGAACATAAAGGAGCACAGAAAGGAGTGATAGGTTGGCAGCCACAGAGAAAAGCACACTAAAGACAGAAGCAATTTTTTCAGAGGATAAGGAACACAGATTTCTGCTAAAGAAGGAATGGAACAAGAACAAAAACAAGAAAAAGGCAATGGTTATCATGATTAATTCCAGCTCTGCCGATGGAGTAAGTATCGACTATACAACCCTATATGTAATAAATAATTTAGTAAAGCTAGACTTTGGCTCTGTTGACATGGTAAATCTCTTTTCAAAGATAGACATTAGAGTAAGTCTAAAGGAGAGCTTTGATGACCTAATCCATGAGGATAATGATGGCTATATTTTAAAGTCCGCAGCTAAAGCAGATAATATTATTATTGCTTGGGGTAAGATAGGAAAACAAAATAAAGAACTTCAAAAAAGGCAAAGAGCAATAATTGATATGCTAGAGGAATATAAGGATAAGCTTTATTTAATTAAAGATAGTAGTGGTAGAGGGGGATACCATCCCTTAGCACCACAAGTGAGATTTCAGTGGCATTTAGAACCTTTAGGAGAGTAAGGTCCATCCTATGAAAAATAATATAGTGTAATCTAGGAGTGAAAAAGAAAATGCATAATTTCATAGCAGGACAATAACCCAAGGAAGTAACGAAACAGTTGCTCCCTTGGGTTAATTTCATTTTTGAGGGAGGGAACAAGTTGAAATTTAAAGTAGGAGATATCATTGAGGCACAAGGAAACTTAGGGTATATCGACTTTGAAGGAAAGATAAAGATAGTTACAATTACCGATTTTAACAAAGCAAGTGAATATCAGGATGACTTTTTTGATTGGTGGTTTGGAGAGAAGGATGCACACTATAAGCAGTGCAAAAAAATGATAGAAAAAGTGTACATAGGAATATACCTTGAAGAAAACCATTTTGCAGGAAAGGGCAAGGTGATGGCCTTTCCAGAAGAATTTTTAGACTTGAAGAGGACACGAATAGTGAGAAAAAAATCAAGGGGGAGAGGGGGAACACTAGATGCAAAAAATAGCTCATGTAAGAGAAGTAAAAGGTTTAAGCCTACCACAAGAGGTAGTGGCTGTGGTGAAGGAACTTGCCACAATTCTAGATACCGAGTATGGAGAAGAAAGAATAGCAGATGAAGAAGGGGGATATATTCTTATATTGCAATCTCCTCAAGAGTTCTCAGTCTTGACAAAGGTTTACTTAGACATCAATAAACTAATACCAGAATATGTTGATAGAATCACTGTTGAGAATGATGAGGACTGGGCGAATGCTTTAATTATCTGTAGCAATGATTTTGCAATATCATTAATCCTGCCTATATCCATAGCACCCAAATACTTAATAGAAGAAATGAAAGTAGGTGAGAAGCAATGAAGCAAGATATCCTTGAAATAAAAACAATAGGTAATGGTTATCTAATCGTACAAAGAAATAAAGAAGGTGTTGTCAAAAGAATCGTTGGAAAAATCAATGGAAGGAAAGCTAAGAATCCTCTATCTTTAGTAAATAGATAGGGGATTCTCTATGTTGAATAATTGCACGTTATGTACGAGCAAAGCTAAAGACTATGATATTAGAGCGGTTGAGTATAGCACGATATTAACGAGCACGTTAATAGTTCAACTTAATTTATAATAAAAATGTCGCAGTAAAGGAAGAAGGTGGTAACAACAGATGATAGGTTATAAAATCAAAGCCCTCAGACAAGAAAAAGGCTTGACCCAAAGGGAATTAGCAAAGGCAATAAACTATTCCAATTCCTACATCGGTGACTTGGAAAGTGAAAGAACAAACCCATCGATAAAAACCTTAGAAAGAATTGCACAGTATTTTTCCATAGAGATTAATTATTTCTTTGATATCAAGTGTTGCCATCAAAAACAGCTAAATAATGAAACTCACTTTTGTTACTGCAACATTGAAGGCATAGCTGAAAAATGCCCATTGAATAAGAAGAAATAATTAACTTAAATAATACAAAAGAAAAGGGGATGAAAAAATGATAGTTAAAGCAGCCATAATAGGTGGTATTATTGGAGCCATAGCAGGAATTTTTGTTGGAGGACTTATTCCAATGACGGTATTCGGAGCAGTAGTGGGTATTAGCATTAGAAGATGGGTACTTAGAACCTTTTGGCAGTAATCTAGTATATATAAAATTTAAAGAAACAAAATTAACCCTAATCTCTTTTAGTTAAGAGGTTAGGGTTAATTTTATACCTAGAAAGGAGCAATCGATGAAAAAGCAACCAAGAAAGAGAATTGATATAGTTAGCTTAAAGCTAGTAAGGGAATCTACCACCTATTATTCCAATAGAAAAATAAGAAGTCCAGAAGATGCAGCAGAGATTTTTAGAAATTTTATAGGAGACAGTGATAGGGAGAAATTTGCATTGATGTGTTTGAACAGCAAGAACGAACCAGTGAGCCTCAGTTTGGTGTCTCAAGGCTCGCTGAATGCCGCAATTGTTCACCCAAGAGAAGTGTTCAAGACAGCTTTAATGGCCAACAGTGCATCCATCATCACTGGAATCCAAATCAGCCACAACCACCCCTCAGGAGACCCCACACCTAGCAAAGAAGATGTGGAGATAACCAAAAGATTAATGGAGGCAGGGAAAATTTTAGGGATAGAACTGTTAGACCATATTGTATTAGGAGAAAACAGCTTTGTGAGTGCGAAGGAAAAAGAATTAATAAGGAGGAGTATTAAAGTTTATGTAGAAATTGTATATGAACAATTTACAATTAACTACATGGGGTGATAAAAATTTCCAAAAATTATTGGGATAAAAGAAAAATACTATTAATTTTTATCACTATAGTTTTAGTAGTATTAATTTTGTATTTCTTTTCTCCATACAACTTTAGAAGAGTAATTATGTTCATAGTTCAATACCATAAAGGAGAAATAATTATAGAGTTAGAAGATGTTCCAAATTTATCTACTTTACTTGAATTACTGGTAACAACAATATTAAGTTTAATGATTTATAAGATTACAGTTCTTAATAATAAATTGACAGCCAATTATAATGAATTAGCTGAAGAAAATAATAAGTTAGTTGAGAAAACTATTAACTTAACAACACAAATACAAAAAGACCAAGAGTTATTTGAATTAAAAAAAAGTGCTAATATAATAAATACAGATATATCTTTTGCTCTACTAGATATTCAGAAGCTATATGTAAGTTTTTTAAATGAACATATACCTAAACCGTCTCACATAGAATTTTCTGATAACTACAAGGAACATATAGCTAATATAAACAAGTACTATGGTATTCATATAACATTTAGAATAAATTATTTCTATCGATTATTTAAACTTGCAGATAAGTGTATTGTTGACGGTGAGAATGATGCATTAATAGATAGCTTTAAATTGGAGTTTGAATCTATTGTGGGTGAAAAAGAACTACAGTATTTTGAGATAATAAAAAGAACTTCATTGAAGCAACTGGAGAGTAATTGGGACAAGCTAGTAAATTTTAAAACAGTTGATTTGAAAAGCTCTTATGAATCAGTATTTAAGACGTTAGAAGAAATTAGAGATGCAAATCACTTAGATGACTTGCTAAATGAGGTGAAGCACAATGGATAAAAAAGATATAGTTGTTTCATGGGATTTTAATAACTTAACTAGTGATGACATAAAAGAGATTACAAACTATATAGACCTAGAGTTTCCAGAGGGAATAGCTAAATATGAGTATTTACATTCTATTAAAGATGACTTGTTTGAAATCCCAGAAGTATCGGATTTATTATTAAGCAAGTTATTTGCTGGTAGGACATCAATAAAATGGTTCACATTTGATATAAGTGATGATGCAATAGATGAGATGATAGCAAGGTTTGAAGATACTGAAAACAATTGCTTTGAGAGACTTAATCGGAATGTAGATATAGAGAGCACTTTGCCTCAAAAATATGTGTGTATAAAGCTAGAGGAAGGAAAATACCTACTTCGTGTAATAGTGTCTAGTAGTTACAAAAGTATAAATACAGGAACTGAAGTAAATAGAATTAGGAGCATGAAAAATGTAATAACATTAATAGACTTTAATAATAAATTTATAGAGATTCGAGCAGATTATAATACAGCTAATATTATCAAAACACATATATATCAACAGATGTTAAATAGACAATTAAGTGAATATGAGATTTTATCAAGATATAGTAATAGGTTGGAAAATTTCGCATATGATTTAAATGATGGAAGGTTCATAAGGGTATTATCGATACCTAACTTAAACATTGAATTAAGTTCAGAACAAGAACGACTACTTTTAGATATTATAGAAGGATTAAATAAGTACTTTACCAATAGAAATTTAGAGGATATAAACAATATCTTAGATAATGCAGACTTAAGTACAAATCCGCTTTCGTTTACTCAGCTATTCTTAGCAGGACTAGCTAAGATTGGGATTAGTACTAGAGTAGATATAGAAGAAGACTTATCGTCTCAAGTGCTATACGGCATGCTTCAACCTTATATGACAAATGAAAATGGACATATATCTTTTAAAATTAATGGCAATACTGATAACAAAGATACTATACTAATTGGAATTAATACAAGGAGTGTATCGTTTAAAACACAAACAACTGAACAATCAATTGAATATATTAGAAGTAAGTTATTGGGAATTTAAATAGGGTATAAATAATATTAGTAAGGAGGTTGATGGTGTGTTTGATAAATTTGAAGTTGATAACTTTATAGAAAAATTAGCTGCGATATCAATGGTGAAAAGTTTTTATCCTACAGCGGTTGCACAGCCATTAGGTGAATCAATCTCCCATGTTGTAAAAAGATTAAATGAATTAGTGAAAGATGATAAGTTAATAAGAAAATATGAAATAAGAGACCTAGATAGCTTAGAAATAATAACTATTGTAAATGACTACAAAGATGTTGTGGATAAGCTAATTTATAGCGAAGAGCATGGGTCGGAGATAATGATTACAATGGCTAATGTATATCCTATCTATTATTTTAATGATATGTATAGAATTAATATTAAAAAAAAACGACAACTGAAGCACTAATAGCAGATGAAGACCTAGAAGAATTTTTACAGACAATATCTAAGCAACGTTATAGTCCTATAAATATGGAAGCAATACTTAAAGGTAGCGATGAAGAAAATTTAAAATTTTAGATTCTGAAAAGAAGTTAAGGCTTTCACCATCTTGACTTCTTTTTATATATTATATAAAAACCGCCGTTATACCCGTTACGGTGAACCTTATCATAAATGATGGCGGTTTTTTATCTAATTAGTGCCAATTATTTATATAAGTGGCAATTAGGCTAAGTTGTAGATAGTATACATTTGCTATTAGATAGGGGGTTATACATATGAAGTATTATACAAGCCAAATAGCAAAAATAGTCGGTGTCCATCCTAACACTGTAAGGCTTTATGAAAAACTCAACTTAATTTCTAATGTGCCTAGAAATAAGAAAGGCTATAGACTTTTTTCTGATCGACATATTGATGAAATGAAATTTACAAGAATTATAATGCCAGGGCCATATCCAGTTGATAAGAGTATAGTGCTGAAAATGATTGATTGGCATATAAAACAGGATTATGAAAAAGCCCTTTCCTATGCATACGAATATCACAATGATGTAATTCAAGAAAAATCAAAAACTAATAAATCATTAGAATTATTAAATAAGTGGAAAAGAAATTTGGTAGGTGATAATTCCATAATAGCATTCACAAGAAAGGAAGTATCAAATATAAGCAAAATTCCAATAGAAACAATAAGAACCTGGGAGAGAGCTGGAATAGTATCATCTACTAAAAAAAGTAATAGAAATATTTATTCAGTCTATGAATATGAGAAAATCATGATTATTTACATACTACGCAAAGCGGGATTTAGTCTTCAATCAATATATGAGTTCTTTAACAACACACATTATAAAATTCCTTCAGATTTTTTTAAAGAAATCTATAAGGATGAAGAAACGATTTGCCAAACAAATGAATGGATAAAGTTTTTAGATAAACATATAGATAAATCTAAGGAAATTATAAAGGAATTAAAAAATAAAATTTGCAACCCTCCATTATAACCCCACTTCTTCTTCATGTGATAATCTACACTTAGTAAAATATAAAATTATTACTTAATTAAAAAATAAGAAGGGGGAAGGATATATGAAAGTTTTGTTCGAAGAGAGAGGGGATAGTGTTATATTTAGAGTATATGACTTCGATAGTAAATACGAAAAGATATTAAAAATGTGTTATTATGAGTTTGATGCAAATAGCTATATAAAAAAGTTTCCTAAAAATACAAAAAATTTGAAGAAAATACAAACACACTATTCTAATAATTTTAAAGAAATGTTTGATCAACTAGGGTATTTTAGGCCAATACCTTGGCAGAAAGCTCTACTACAATTCATTGAAAAGGTACAAGAAAAGCAAATAAATTGGTGGCTTACAGGAAGCTGTGCAGCCTGTATCAGAGGAATAACTCTTAACCCTCATGATATTGATATAATGGTAGATTCAGAAGATATCAATAAAATAAATGAAGTCTTTAAAGACTATATAATAGAACCAATAATAGATACTAATGGATGGCTAACAAAAGAATTTGGAGTAATATTTCTTCATGCAAGGATTGATATAGCATCTGATCCACAGACATGCCTAGATGACCCTGAGCCAGTAGACTGTGGTCCATATGCAAGAGCAAATTTAGAGGAAATACTTTGGAATGGTCATTTAATTAAAGTGCCGCCAGTAAACCTGCAGCTTAATGTTAACAAAAGAAGAGGAAGATTAGATAGAGTAAAACTGATACAAGAATTCATCAAAAAGCAATAAGAACCTTAAAAGCATACAATATAATAAAAAACCGCCGTTATAGTTGGTACGATGAACGTTATCATAAGTAACGGCGGTTTTTAAATCAAGTCATTGGGAATACTGAATTAGAAACATATGAAATAATTGATTCTTTATTTACTAACTTGTGTAGGGTAAAGAAAATGAGATTATGACTTAAGTTAAGCTTACTTGGGTTGTGATACGGCTGACATAACATATTACAAATTAATTATAAATAAAGGTTATATCTAAATATAAGCTTTTTTGCACTACTATAAAATCTATTTTAGGAGAAGAACATTCAGATGATGCAGTTTCTTCTTTTTAATTTATTTTTATCATTATTAGAATTAACTAAAAATCGCTGTTATTCTTACTATGGAGACTATGGAGTAAATCCGGATATTACTACACTTTGTGATAGAAATAAACTTATCTTAAAAGTTTATTTCTAATAGGAATATTTTCTAATATACATGGGAAAACTAATAGATAATAAATAAGAGGGGGATTATATTATGAAGATTAAACCAAGTGTAGTTATTAAAGATTTAGAACAATACTTAGACTTATACAACATCTCGCTATCTGAGGGACTAAGAAAAACTTTGACTGATATAGAGGAATTTGCTCAAAGGTGTGACAACCCTGTAAATTATAATCTTTTCTTTAGCAAGATAATTAGAAATACAAAAATCCTGCAAGATATACTCATTAATAATGGTACTAGTCCTAGTCTTGTAGCATTAATTTTAGAGCAGGACTATTACTTTACATTGGATGAATTAGCGAGTTATGAATATGAAGCTTATAGTTACTCAAAAATAGAAATAAATAATGAAAAATCAGCAATTATTAATGGAGCATTAAGATATTGTGTTAGTGATAATAGAAATGTATTAGAAAATATAGATATTATTTTGGCTGCTATGGATGATTATGAAAAAACTTTAGAACAAGACGGAGGTCAGTGGGTAGATAAAAGATTAAACAAATCGACTACTACATTAGCACATCTGAATGGTCATTATAATGACAATTTATGGATTAAATTTGATGACATAAGAAAAGCCTTGTTAGATGCTAATAAAATAGATAAGCATGTTAAGATTGCATAATTATTAAATACGGACTTAAAGAATAGAGTTGCTCCTTATGATGGAAGTCAGCTGGAGTTTCTTCTATTTTAGTAAAAGAAGTTAGGAAACATAGCTGGATTTAAGGTAAAAGATTGAAATAAGTAAAAGCATTTGTCAAGATTTGTTATTGAGAGCTTTACTAGGTAGATTTTCCCATGATAACTTGTTAAAATAAAGGTTGTACTTTATTTTGATAGGGGGGATAGGATTGTATGTAAAGCGAGATTTTTATGAACAATTAAGTATTAGGAAACCCGATTGTTTTAACAAATGTGATAGTATTGAAGAAGTAGTGAATGATGTCACTAGTATTTTAAATGAGTCTAAAGGTATTGTCACTAATGAAAAAAACAAGTATGCTTCTACATGGCTACTTGATAAAGATTTATGGATTCAGCATGAAAAAAAGCAAAGTGAGAGTGAAGTAGGAACATTATCACGAGGTAGAATAGTTTTAGTTAATCCAGGAGTTACACGAATTGGTAGAGAGCAAAGGTATATGCATAATTATATTGTATTAGGGGAGTATAAAGAAACCTTCATAGGTGTTCCTATTACAAATATGGCACTAAATAAAAAAACAGGAAAGTATTATTTAAGAAACTTTTTTGAGGTAGAACTTATTGACCCAGAGCAGGACAAGGAATTCTCAGAATATAGATGTAGTAAACGAAGTGTAGCAGATGTTAGAAATATTTCTGGTTTAGATAAGAGAAGAATAATTAAAAATAATTTATATGAAGATAAGAAATTTGTACCGGATACTTATCTAAATGCTATCAGTAATAAAATTAGGGAATCATTAGCGATTATAAAATAATATAAACATAAAAATTTGATACCTAAGGGTTAATTATGAAAAAACTTAATAATTTGTATTGACATTTGTGAGTACTATGATATAATTTAGTTAACCTTAATTAGCGGTTTTAAAACCGTCGGAAACCTTAACCTTAAAATTAGAATGAGTTACAGTAATGTAACTCATTTCTGTTTTTTGATTTAAATGTGATATTTTTGGTCTGTAGGGTATACAAAAAATAAAGTTAACATATACTATAGTAAGAAAAAATACCTTAATTAGCGGTTCTAACCGTCAGAAATCTTATCTAGAAGGGATTATCATCAAGTGATGATAATCCCTTTCTGATTTACAAGTGTTTTTATAAATATATATTATAAAATTAAAACTCATATTATATAGAAAGGATAGAAGTAGTATGAAAAAACCGCAGTTACAGCGTTACGGTGAACCGTATCATAAATGATGGCGGTTTTTGAGCAACCTTAGAATCTAATAGATAAATAAAGAAATGTAATTTATAATAATAATATAGATTAAGTACCTAGATTTTGTACAAATAAAACCATAGGATTTTCCTAAGTTTACCATGGAAGTATTACCAAAAAACAACTAAAGGTGAGAATAGCCCGCCCATAGAAGTATTTTTTATCCCAAAAAAATTCTACGAACGGCGGTATCTCAGCTATGAAAAGTATATCATTCAAACTAGATGAGAATAAAGTGGTAAATACTTCTGCTTGGCTTGTTTCTTTGATTCAATTTGCTAATAAAGTTAATTTTTTTGATGCTTTTAAATCTTTTAACTTGAAAATGAAAAGTGTCA
>JAFIFG010000002.1 GCA_020832135.1 Clostridiaceae bacterium | reverse complement strand
CATTCCTACTTATTATACATCCAAATAAATTTGCCACCCTGTTGTAATAATAGGTAGCAAAATAGTATGTTTTTTAATTTTATAGCCTCTGAAACCCTTCTAGCTTCTAAATATTAGAGCGACAGGTTCTACCCCTATACGCTCCTGAAACTGTACATTTCCTAAAAATGGTATGCCATTTCTTCCATCATATGATCTATACACGGAAGACGCTTGACAACCTTTAACTGAATACCAACCTTCTTGCAAAAGTCATCTAATATAGCCACCATCCTCTCGCTCCTTACTTGTATTTCCTTAGGAACGCCGCTTTCTAAACACATATTGATTAGCTTATTTAGAGTAACATTGGCATCCTCATCAATACTTTCGTACGTTTCAAAATCCAAGATCTGACCAGATTTTTCATCTGCAAGGATGAAAAGTCTAGGAAAGTATGGGCGTTCACTCCTTTTTTCCTGTACAGCAGAAGGCATATAGCAGGCATCAACCTCAAGAGAAACATTTCCCATACTTCCTGTCTTTTTAATCTCTTGAATCAGCATTTCGTCAGTAATTTTCACTGGGCTATAGGAAACTGTTGGAACTGCTAGTTGTACCTCTTTACTATACCATACAATTTTACCATCCTTATCCTCACTATACCTAAGAATGGTTTTTCCATGTTCCATATCCATTTTAAGTTGCCCACTCATCACATTAGTTGCCACCAAAAGGGTTTGTCTAAGAGCATGGGTTAAAAAAATGCATTCCTCTTCACTTATAAACCAAGGATTATATCCTGGCTCATACCGACGGAACATTGGCCAGGCATTTCTGCCTCGGAAGGATAGTCCCAGGTCCTTTATTTGCTTTCTATCATTATTGGTTAAAACACCCTGTTGTGAGCACTGCATCCAGGTTGGGATTCACCACCCGTTGATGCGTGACTACAAAGAATTGCTCAGCCCTGTAACGCCGTGGCTCAACTCGGATTAACTCAATGGTTCTAAACGAGGGAAATATTCACTTGCTAACCATTAAGCATTCTATAATTACTTATCCATCTTAACTAGACAGTACAGGTCCGACTTTGTGTTTCCACTCGGATTTTTATCAGGAAAAATAGTTTTCTCAAGACACTGATTTTCTCCAAAATCATAACCCTTTTCTTCTACCCATTCTATTAGACTTTTCAATTTTTCCGTAATGTTACATAGTCAACAACTCGCTACACAATATAAGCCGCCCTCAAAATTCTTGATTTATAATGATTTTAACTCCCTGACATAATCAGGAACGGTCACCCATACTTTATAACCATATTTGTCATTATCCAGGGAGGGAGCCGGATTATTAAATCCAAAAAAACTACTTATCGGTAATTCTTGAAACCTGTTTTCTTCCACCCATTTCAACATCACCTTCTGCACGGTAGTAGGCTATTTTCATAGGTTCTAACTCAATTATTCTTATATCATCCCATCCATTCACAATATTATTGGACATTACATAGACCTCCTTAGTAAAAACAAGAGCGCATAGAAACACATCTACGCCCCCTCAAAATTAGTTTTTTTTCAACGTTTGAGTGTGGAGAAAAACTCTCTCATCTCGTCATGACCTCTCTGTGTCTTTCAGTGGAACGGGATTAACCCATATTTCCATATAGGCTACGGAATCAATGATATCACAATATTTCTCCGCAGAAAAAGGCTGTGTCGTTAGTCCTCTTTTTGGCAGCCACGTTCCAAAGAGGTAGTTCATAGCTTTGCCCAGTGCAGAAGTGGTAAGTTGACTAAAATTCTCTGCTTCAAAACTGCATACGACATACTCATCTGCAGGCAATTCCCATGTAGTAAACTCCTCATCGACTGATTCCATCGACTTAGTATTGCCTCCAGCAAAATAAGTAAACGTTCCGTCATCTGCATCACCAACCATTGACACCCCTATTGCTGTACCATCCTGTAGTAAATTTGGTATATCCGTTTTACGGCTGTGAAATAAATCCCATAATTGTCCGGGTACGTCAATGCCAGTTGTTTTACCTACTGGTGCTTGAGATATGGGCACCTGAGCAGAAAATCCAATATAGGTTTCAGGTGCATCCAGTTTCCTGCGTGTGATTTCCAAAACTATGCTGTCAGTAATCAGCGGTACATTTTCATCAATCATCGTGTAATTGAGCAATAACTCCGGCTTCAAAATCTGATTTAGACGTGAGGGTTCGGTGCGAAATTGTTCCGGTGTAACCCCATAAGCATCTTTAAATGCACGGGTGAAAGTTTCGTGTGAAGAAAAACCAAAGTCCAAAGCTACATCGATAATCCGCTTATTCTTATCAGTCAATATTTCAGATGCTCTGGCTAACCGGCGAAGTTTTACATACTCATTCACTGGCCTTTTAACCAACCGTTTGAATAAACGCTGAAAGTAAAACTGTGAGAGCCCTGCCATACTTGCAAGAGTTTCAATCTTAATTTCTTCAGAAATGTTTTCTTCAATAATATCTACTGTTTTTTGTATTTGTTCCCATGCGTGCATCATAAGCACCTCCTTGTCAATAGAATATCATATTCCTAATAGCATCACTTGATTGCTAATGCCTTTTTATCGAATAAATGCTGATTTTCTATTTGATAATGCATCTTTTAACCATCTCGGATTCATTTTCAATAAATCTTGCGGTAAATGATTATGTTCAAAGAATTTTATGTCTAGTGACTCACTTGAATTGCATTTAAGTTCTCCGCCTGTAACCTCAGCAAGAAAACAAGTTGTTATAAATTGTGTTACTTTTCCATTCGGATATTCAAATACCTGTGAATTTGGGTCAGAGTATACACCTATTAATTTCTTTATACTTATATCCAAATTGGTTTCTTCTTTCACTTCCCTAATAGCTGCCTGAGAAACTGTTTCGCCTATTTCAACATGTACTGAAGGAATTCCCCAAAGTCATACATCAGACCTTTATTGTAGTAAAACTTGATTTTGC
>JAFIFG010000001.1 GCA_020832135.1 Clostridiaceae bacterium | reverse complement strand
GTTTCCAAGTTAATATGTGGCATTTCCAGTTCTTCCTCAGGTGCAAATCCACTCCAATATGCTGGAACCTGATGTGCGAATCCACACAATGAGCATTTATAAAATAACATTTCCATATTTTCCCCTCCAATCACCTTAGATCGCCAAAGTATTTTTAAATATTATATATTTAATTCTCTAATAATAGCATCTACAGCCTCCATATAATCATCAAAGCTTTTTAACCTTATACCATTATATACAGAAAGATAATTTTGTAAATCTTCTACTGATTGGTCCTGTACAAACCATCTATAGGAAACAATTGAAAAGGTATTAAGTAGAGCTTCTTTTTTCTGATGATATATTTCTTCTTGAAATAATTCTTGGTAAAGATAGTTTTCTTCAATGTGCTCCAATAATTCCTTCACCTCCTGAGGTTGAAGATCCTCTTCCCTAAGGATCTGTAGAAAACCTACAGTATTCATCAAAGATGGTATTACAAAAACAACTATCATAGATAAAATAATCAATATACTTAACAAGCGGTATATTTTCTTTGAGGGCGACTGAGGTATGTCCTCTACCCCTTGAGGAATCTTATCGTCTTCTCTTTCATCTATCACACTCACCAACTTTCCTGACTATATTCTTTAAATAAAAACTTAAAGAATAATTTTAGTTCCCCTATATTATAACAGTTTTAGATGGCACCTCAAACTGTTCCAGTGGAAGCAGCTATTGTATTCAGTAATAACGGTTTTTTCATACGATGCCATTCCACTATTATTATTTCTTATCAATATTCTTTACCGCCTGATGCAGGACAAGAAACCTATAATCACAGTGATTATAGGTTTTTGTATGGTTTATTTACCATAATAATTATTTCTAAGAATTATCTGCCTTGACATAGATTTTCTCTAAAAAATCATCATAATATACTTTTGAAACATCTTTAACTTCTAATGGTCTACTAAATAGATAACCTTGAATATAGTTGCATCCTCCAACTTCAAGCTGCTTGTATTGCTCTACATTCTCTATTCCCTCCGCTACTACTTCGAGTTTTAAACTGTGGGCAAGAGAAATTATGCCATCTATAACTTTAATATTTTTTGTTTCCAGATACTTATCAGTCAAAGATTTATCTAATTTTATTTTATCCACTGGTAAAAAAGTTAAATAACTAAGAGAAGAATAGCCTGTCCCAAAATCATCTAGAGCAATCTTTAACCCTGTAGCCTTTAATCGCTCTAGAAATTCTATTGTCTTCTCTTGTCTTTCAAAAAATAGATTTTCAGTAATTTCTATTTCGATATATTTGGGTTCTACATTATATTCCTTCAGCTTAGATTCTAAAAATTCAATATAATCTAAATCATTTAACTGTTTTGCTGAAAAATTAATAGCTATAGACTTAGGAACTAACCCCTCCCGTGTCCATTGACGGATTTGCTTAATAACTTCCTCTGTTACCCATCTACCAATCTCTATAATCATTCCCGTTTCTTCAGCTACAGGAATAAACTCAGCCGGTGATAAGCTATTGTTTTTCAGTCTTAAAAGGGCTTCAAATCCTATAATTTTACCTGTATAGGTACAAATTTGTGGTTGATATAATAGTTTAAATGCTTTTTCTTTTAATGCTTCTCTTAAAATATTTTGTAGCTGTATCTTTCGATTTAACTTTTCCAACATTGCCTCATTAAAAAACATATAATTGTTTTTTCCTTGAACCTTAACACTGTGCATAGCCATATCAGCATTCATAACCAACTGTGTTGCATCATTGCTATTTGTAGGATATAAAGCGATACCTATACTACAACCTATATAGGTTAGATCATCATCCACCAATAGTTTGTTTTTAAATAAATCAATAATCCTCTTTGCATAATTTTCAATGTTAAAGACATTTTCTTCTGTTATTAAAATAAGAAATTCATCTCCACCAAACCTTGATACAAATACACTCTCATCTTGAATATCCATAAGAGCTTCAGCAACTTTTTTCAACACTTTATCTCCATATACATGACCTAATGTATCGTTAATTCCTTTAAAGTTATCAAGATCTAGCAGCATCACAGCTCCTGACCGGTTGTTTCTTAGTTCTTCCTCTAGCTGCTCTGAAAATTTTCTTCTGTTGGGTAGATTTGTTAGAGGATCATGATAAGCAATATGTTCTATATATTCTTCCTGTATTCTTAATGTGGTAACATCTAGGGAAATACCATTAATAGACTTTAGATGGTGGTTTGTGTCATAGATGCCCTTGCCAGACACTAAATACCACCTTATATTGCCTTGTCTATCTTCTCCCCTTACATGCATATGTATTTGGTCTTTCTCTCCTGCTATATATTGTTTATATTCCTTAATTAATTTCCTCTTATCTTCTGGAATCAAAAGTTTATCTACAGCTTTATAGATGTTCTGTTTTTCCTTATAAGTGCCACTGAAGACACCACCTATTTCTCTAGAAAAATATATGGTTTCTTCTTTTATATCAATTTCCCATATGACACTATTGGTCCCCTGAATAGTTATATCATATTTTTGCTTCAACTCTTCTAATTTCTCTGTATAGCTTTGAATTTCTGTATATTGCGCCCTTAGTTCTTCCTCCGATGCTGTTAGCTCCTGATAGGCTTTAGAAATTTTCAAGTTAGACCTATTTAATGCATCTTCCTTTTCTTTTAGTTGATGAAAATATGCTTCTATCTTATCTAATATGGCATTAATAGAGGAAGATAACCCCAAGAAAGTATCTTTCTCAGACAAAGGAAGTCTATAGCTTATATTATTCTCTACATTAATTTGACGAATGTTTTCATCTAATTGTTTTACTGGTTGAATAACATTTCTACGTTGCATCCATAAAAACAACCAAACCATAATCATTGTAATAATAGTAAAACTCAATAAAATAAAATAAATAGAAGCATAAACATTGTCCATATAAAGACCGATACCAACAATGCCTATAATTTCATCATTAGTATATATAGGAGCTACTATTTCTAATATTTCATTATCTGTTTTTTCATAATACCATTTAGATGCTGATACGTCTCCTTCTAAAGCTTGCAAATATTCTGGATCATCAACATAGACAGCACCAACATCTTCTACATCTGAATCTGCGATAGCTTTTAATTCTGTGTCTACAATAAGGGCATAGGCAATATTATCCTCTGCAGCCATACTTTCAACAATTTCCTGATAACTAAATTTTTGTCTTGATCCACTAATTGTACCGGATTGCATGACAACTTCAACAAAGCTTTCATCTTCATTTCTCATGTATCCATACTTATTATAATGGCCTGTTTTTGAATTTTTTCTCATTCCTTCTATCAACTCAATATGAGTACTAATTCTAAAATTTTCTACAGTATGATCCTCTATTGTGGACCACCCTAAATGCTCATCATTAGTTGAGTAAATAATCTCTCCTACAAAATTGTACCAGTTTATTTCATCTACCCCTACATTTTGTGCTATATTTCTCAGCAAATCATTACTTAAATATTCTTGACTAGCAACAACTGACTTCCCCGCTAATCTAATTTTGTCCTCCATTAAACTATTTATCGTTTCTATAGCATTAATTTCCTCGCTAATTTTTTCTGCCGCTAATTTAGCTAAATTAATCCCATCTTGTTCCATTTGATTCAATAGTAATGTTTTACTTATATGATAGCTTGTTATGCTTACAATTAAAATCGCCAGCACTCCAATGAATAAAGGCAGATATATCAACTTAAATGTGTTTACTATACTACTTTTTATTAGACACTTTAATTTTAGCATCGGTTCTCTCCCCTTGATTTATGTGAATAATACATCTATATTCATAGGACTTTCACCCTATTATATAACATGATTTTACAAAAAACTACGTATTTTTATTAATTCAAATTCATTCTTAATGACTTTATTTTAAAATTATTCTACAAAGGAGTATTCTGCGTATGAAAAATAAAAAAGGAATTTACATCTATAGGGGGAATTTTATATCTATAAGCACTAAATTTAATAAGAGGAGAAATGAAAATGAAAATCTATATCTCAGCAGATATTGAAGGAATTTGGGGAGTAGTATCAAGAAGTCAAACCATGAGTGATGGAAAGGATTATTTTCGAGCTAGAAAATTGATGACCCAAGAGGTTAACTGGGTAATTGAAGAAGCTCTAAAGGCGGGAGCTACTAAGGTAGTAGTAAATGACTCCCATGGCCCAATGGATAACATATTAATTGAAGAACTGAATCCGAAGGCAGAGCTGATTAGTGGAAGTCCAAAACCCTTAAGTATGATGGAAGGTATTGATGAAACTTTTGATGGGGTGTTACTGGTAGGATACCACCCTCGAGCAGGAACAAGTCCTGGTATATTTGATCATACCTACTATGGAAAAGTGATTTCAAATGTTTGGATAAATGGAAAGCCTATGGGGGAAAGTGGAATCAATGCTGGTGTTGCGGGCTACTTTAATGTTCCTGTAATCTTTGTATCTGGGGATGATCAGGTTACTGTCCAAGTGAAAGAGGAAATCGGAGAAATTGAAACTGTTGCTGTTAAAGAAACAATTTCTAGATATGCCGCTAGAAATCTATCTCGTGAAGAGGTAAGAGCAAAGTATGCAGAGTCACTTGAAAGAGCCTTTAAAAACATTGATAAATACCCTTCTATAAAATACAAAGAAATTATCACCATAGATATTGAATTTAATCAAGCCATTATGGCTGATGTATGCATGCAGGTTCCAGGGGTATTAAGAAAAGATCCTAAGACTGTAACAGTTATATCTAAAGATTATATAGAAGCACATAAGCTTTTTAGAGCCTTAATTAATTTAGCAGCAGCTGTCCTTTAGTTCCAAAGAAGTAACAGTGGATTCCAGAAGACTCTTAGCCATCAGTTTTCCTATTTCTCTAACTGTCAAGCTAAAGGTGTACTAGAACCATCCCTCATCTTTTATAAGATGTTTACATTGTTTAATCTTCATAATATTTGATATAATCCTTTACATCATGTAATTTGCAATTTTCTATTTATACATTTTAAGGAGGAAGACATATGCAACGTTCATTTGTAATGATTAAAAGTGATGGAGTTAAGAGGGGTTTAGTAGGAGAAGTTATTGGTAGACTTGAAAGAAAAGGCTATTCTATTCTAGAAGCAAAGTTGACAACACCTGACAGAGCTACTGTAGAAGAACATTATGCAGAGCATAAAGAGAGACCTTTTTTTGGAGAATTAGTTAATTTTATATTAGAAGGACCAGTTATGGCCATGGTTGTTGAGGGTGAAAACGTTATTGAAGTAATACGATTAATGGTGGGAGACAAAGACCCAAGACAGGCTGCACCAGGAACAATTAGAGGTGATTTTGCAAATTCTACAACAAAAAATATTATCCATGCTTCTGATTCTGTAGAATCAGCAGAGAGAGAAATAAATATTTGGTTTTCAAAATAAATCTACATAATTGACTTTTATAGACAGTCTATTAAAAACAGATAAAAGATAATCGGCAAATGATGCTACTGTCCTTTATCTGTTTTTTATTATGTCTCGCTTCAATTACTTCCAATGTATTTTTAGTAAAAGGTGTCATTTAAAAATTCTATGTTTCAATATAGTAAATATTAAAAGAATGTTATACTAAAATAGTTAATTATCGTATTCTATGGATTTAATCAAACAGGAGAAAAGCGAAATAGGTTATATGAATAGGAACCCTTTCTATCATTTGCCTTATCATTATAAGGTGCTTTTAATATTCGGAATAGGTAAACCTATCACCTCTTTAGTGAAAAAATCTATATTACATAAAAGGAGATATTATTAGTTAACAACGTGTTTACTCGAAAGGTACAAGTGAAGTTGCTATACCCGCAAAAGTTCCTTTTTCATTTTAGAATTATCAAATGTAATGATACCAATTAAGAGTCTTGTGTGGTGTAGCCCAACTATGATAAATGTTACAATTAAAAAATAATGATAGGCCCTAAGAGCTTGGCTATCTACCATAATAATATAAAGCAATCCACCTAGATTTATAGCTACTGTAGTCATACTCCACCTTTTGATTATTTTGTTTTTTCCTTTTACTATATTGTAAACTGATAATAACAATGCAAATATTCCCAACAACACTAAAATCCATGTATATAGCCTCATCAAATCAGGTGTAAAGTAAGTAGATTCATATACACTTTTTTTGTAGGTTACATGTCTTAAGACCCCCATTTTTTTTCCAGCCACATCTTCCAATGCAATTACCCCTACTAAGATAACTATCTGGACTAACCAAAATAATGTATTTATTACTATGCCTGTGAGATTTTTTTTCATTCCCTTTACCACCCTTTCTAAATTTAAAAAGTACTTTTTCTACAAGACCCACTAGATCTTAAGATCTAGTGGGTCTTGTAGTATCCTAACAATATCTATTGCCTTTCATAAATCATACTTTTCAAATTTTATTCTCCTAACTCAACTGGATTACTTGAGTCACTCTGCCATTCATTCCATCCACCATCAAAAAGGGAAACATCTTCTAAGCCCATTACCTCTGCATAAATAAGAACTTCCGCTGCTCTCCATCCAGTGCCACAGAAAAACGACAAGCTTTGATCCTGTACTATTCCCCACTCTCTCCACATATCTTTAATCTCTATCGCATTTTTCATTGTATTGTCTATATTTCTATAATCATCTAAATCATGACCCCAAACTGCTCCCGCAGGTCTACCCTTTCCTTCTATATAGCTGTAGCCTGAAGTAGCTCCGATGTGTTCTTCCCAACCTCTAATATCCACTAATCTGCTACCCTCTTGATCAGCTAAGATTTCCTTCGCTTCAGGTAGATCTACAATGTAATTTTTATTAACCGGGACTGTTGCTCCAAAGGCTTCTACAGGTTGTTTTTCTCTTTCTTCCGTTTCTATTTCATATCCACCATTTTCCCAGGCAGCAAAGCCTCCATTTAATACCCTTACATCTTCTGCTCCCATGTACTTTAATATAGTAGCTACTCTAAATGCTGCTGTAGAATCATTTCCATAAAGCACTACTGTCGTATCAAAGGTTATTCCATAGTTTTTAGCAAACTCTTCCAACTCAGCATCCGATAACCGATTCCAAATAGGGCCCTCTTCTACATCATCGGTATTAATATGCACTGATCCTGGGATATGTCCATTTAAATAGGCTTCTGAAACCTCACCCCAACTAACTTCAAATATTTTATATGGTCTTCCGTTATTTTCTGTTTCAATTAACTCATTAACCCATGAAGCCGGCACCAAAATATGATGGTTTGGATAGCTTTCCATAGGTAGTTCCTCATTCATTGCCCATTCTTTAATATCATAACTATATATATTTTCTATACCTTGCTGCATAAAATATTCTGCTACTATTTTAATGTCTTCACCATTAGCATCATAAAGTACCACATTCTTATCAGCAGTAATCCCTTTTGTCTTTAAAGCTTCCTGCAACAGGTTATCTCGATCTTCTACTTCTGTTCTAAGCCAATTTGCGGAAAAGTCGATTGCACTTTTAATATGTCCACCTCTTGTTACTCCCTCTAAAGCCCACCCATTGTAAGCATCGTTTATCCTAGTATCTACAATAACCCAATCATCATCTTCTAATTTCTCCTGTAACTCCTCCGTGCTTATAACTTGAAGTTCCATTGTTCCTTCTTTATTCACTTGATCTGTAGTTGCATCAGTATTATTATCTACCGGTGTATCACTGCTACATCCTGTAAACAAAGTCAAACCAGTTATTATAAGTACACATACCATCAATTTAGATAATTTACACATTTTTTCTCCTCCTAAGTAATGTTTAATTTGACTTTGTTATTTTATCATCAATCCTTATAACCTGTCTAATTGTATTTATCAATACTCTCACTCTGGATCATAGTTATTTTCTATACTAATACTCTTTATTACTCCTACTAATCCTTTATATTAAAAGGTCTGGTATAATTGTAAGTTCATGCTATAAAATCTTAATATAATAGTTTAAAACATAATACCTCGGGTAGTAATACAATAGGCAGTACTTACTAATTAATTATTGAAGGAGGATTCACATGAAAGATTACAAAAAGTTAAATGAATACTTATCTAACTTAGCCGTCTTAAACGTAAAATTGCATAACTTGCATTGGAATGTTGTAGGAATGCAGTTTGTTCAAATCCATGAGTTCACTGAGTCAATGTATAATGACGTCTTTGAAAAATATGACGACGTGGCGGAGTTAATCAAAATAAGAGGTGAAAAGCCTTTAGCTAAAATGGCGGATTATCTACAAAATGCCTCTATCCAAGAGTTAGATAAGGACAAATTCTCTACCACTGAAGTAATTCAAATAGTTAAAGATGATTTAACTAAAATGAAGGACTTAGCAACTGAAATTAGAAATGCAGCAGACGAAGCCGATGACTTTGGAATAGTTGCTGAATTTGAAGATCATGTTGCCGGTTACAATAAAAACCTATGGTTTATAGATGCAATGCTAACACAGTAAAACTTCCTATAAACTAGCTCATACTTTCAAAGGACTAACTTCTATTTTTAGAGAGGTTAGTCCTATTTAATTGCTCTTGTCATCACGGTATAGGTCTTGGTGTTGCATTTTTACTTCTCTTACAGTTTATAACTAATTTTACATATTACTGACAACCTTCTTCAACCTAACCAAAGCCTCTTCTAATGTCAGTTTGGGGCATGCTATATTCATTCTAACAAACCCGTTGCCACCTTCTCCAAAGGTATACCCTTGACTTAGTAATAGTTTTGCTTCCTTAATCAACCGCTCTTCTAAAACCTTATGGTTTAAATTTAACCCTTTGCAATTTAACCATACTAAGTAGGTCCCTTCCATCTTTATGGCTTCAACCTCAGGAATATTGTCCTTCAGATACTTACATAGGAATCGATAGTTTGCTTCACAATAATCCATTGCTTGACTCAGCCATTCATCACATTCTGTATATGCTGCTTTTAAAGCAGCAATTCCCAGTAGGTTCGGCTTATTAATACCATCACTACCTAACATATTTTCAAAGCTTTTTCTTAATGAATCATTAGGAATAATGGTATTAGATATCTCTAACCCCGCCATATTAAAAGCTTTATGGGGAGAAGTGCAAATGATGCTATTTTGAGAAAATTCCTCAGAAATAGATCCAAAGGATATATGTTTATTTCCTTTAAAAACTGTTTCAGCATGAATTTCATCCGACACAATAAGCACATTGTTTTTAATACACAGTTCTCCTAGCCTTATCAACTCTTCTTGACTCCAAACTCTTCCTACTGGGTTATGCGGACTACAAAGTAACATTAACTTTACCTTAGGATCAAACTTTTTCTCCAAATCATCAAAGTCCATTTCATATGATTTGCCATTAAGTTTTAGTGGATTATTAACAACTTGTCTTCCATTATCCTGGATTATATGAAAGAAAGTTGCAAACACAGGAGATTGAACAATAATTTTGTCCTCTGGCTTGGTAAAGGTTCTTATGATTCTACTTAAAACGGACACTAGATTACCACCAAAAACTATCCACTCTTTTTGAATTTCCCACTGATGCCTATGTTTCATCCAATTAACTATAGTCTCAAAGTACTCATCATATCCTCCAGCATATCCTAAAACACCATGCTCGGTTTTTTCCTTAATAGCATCTAAAATTGGCTGAGGTGTTCTGAAGTCCATATCAGCTACCCACATTGGTAATAGCCCTTTATCTTTTATCCCTAAGCGCTCTTCTATACCGTCCCACTTAAGAGAGCCACTATTAACCCTGTTTACCACTTCATCAAAATTATGCTTCATGCTTCTTTCACCCTTTCTACTAAACTTTTTATAAACAATATAATTAGGATGTATATATCCTAATATCTATATATCTTACATTATTAAAAATGCTAAAACGAGACCACCCTTAACACACCAAGTAGTCTCGCCAATCTTCTCTATTTACTTAATCTACTGATAAACTTTGAAATTCTAGGATTTGTTACAGAAGAAAATATTTCTTCTGGTGTTCCTTCCTGTAGTATTTTTCCTTCATCCATAAACACTATTTTATCAGCTACATCCTTTGCAAAGCTCATTTCATGGGTGACAATAACCATAGTCATATTTTCTTTAGCAAGTTTTTTGATAAGCTCCAACACTTCACCTACTAACTCTGGGTCTAAAGAGGATGTAGGTTCATCAAATAAGATGACTTTTGGATTTACTGCCAAAGCTCTTCCTATAGCCACCCTTTGTTGTTGACCTCCTGATAACTTAGAAGGATAGACGTTCTTTTTTTCTTCTATCCCTACTTTCTTCAGTATATCTATGCCTATTTCTATAGCAGTGCTTCTATCCATTTTTTTTATTAACACTAAAGATTCTATAATATTTTCAAGAACCGTCTTGTTTTTAAATAGATTGAAATTTTGAAAGACCATAGCTGTTGACTTTCTGAGTTCATATATTTCTTGCTTTGTTATGGTTTTTGCATTTAACTCTAATGTATCTATCATTATTTCGCCTGCATCTGGCTTCTCTAGATAATTAATACACCTTAGCAATGTTGATTTTCCCGTTCCTGAAGGACCAATTATTGCCTTGACCTCCCCTTGCTTAATTTCCAAGTCAACACCTTTTAAAACTTTTAAGTCTCCAAAACTTTTATGTATATTTCTTAATTTTAACATAAATATCACCTAATATTGATTTAGTCTTAATTCAAGTTTACTTTGCATATGTCCTAAAATACTTATGAGTAACCAATAGACTAATATAATAACTACAAACGCTTCTAAATATCTATAGCTAGAAGCAGCTTCTAATTGTGCCATTGCCATCATCTCTGTAACACCTATCGTATAAGCTAGCGATGAACTCTTCACTATATTTATAAAACTATTAGATAAGGCTGGTATTGCCATTCGAATAGCTTGAGGCAATATAATTCGTCTCATAGCCTGCCAATAGGTCATTCCTATTGATAAACATGCCTCCATCTGCCCCTTGTCTATTGACATAATAGCTCCTCTTATAGCTTCTGACATAAAGGCTGCTGAATTAAGACTTAGTACTATCAGGGCAGCATTGAAGGCACTTAGCTTGATAAGCACTGGAAACACTTGTGCCAAACCAAAGTATAGCAAAAATAATTGTGCTAATAATGGTGTTCCTCTAAAAAAGGAAACATATATTCTCATCAAGGGGGAAAGAATATTTATTTTAGCATCAGTAATTAAAGCTATAATAAAGGCTATTGTTAATCCTATAACCATAGTCAATATGGATAACATCACTGTTACTTTTAAGTATTGCATCATTAATGGTATTAATCTTATTGCAAACTGAATATCAAAATCTATCACAAAACATCACCTAATTCTTTTTTATGGCTTTACTGTCGTATCTAAATCAAACCATTTTCGTGAAAGGCTTGATAATGTTCCATCTTCATGCATCTCTTTTATGGTCTCACTAATATCTTCTCTCAAAGCATCTTTTTCACTGTCCTTTACAAAAGGATATGCATTTGTTTCAAAAACCAGTTTTATTCCTATAAGCTTTAAGTCAAGATCATTTTTCTCTATTGTAGCTAATGTTTTCACTTCTCCTTGCCAACTTGCATCTATCCTACCTAACTCTACCTCTTTCTCGATAGGTACACCATCATAGGTTCTTATATCTAAATTAAGATTATGTTCTTCATTGATTGCTCTTAATG
This sequence comes from Clostridiaceae bacterium, assembly GCA_020832135.1. GTDB lineage: Bacteria > Bacillota > Clostridia > Peptostreptococcales > Natronincolaceae > JAFIFG01. The sequence goes on along the minus strand of JAFIFG010000001.1, from coordinate 31,275 downwards.
TTCTTTCGCCATTGCCTCCCTGCCAACAACCTACACTTTTCCCTTCTAAATCTTCTAGGGATGCTAACACACTGTCACTTGTTACAGCAAAGTCATAATAGCTATAGGCATAAGGCTCTGTAAAATTATACTTCTCTTTTCTCTCCTCTGTTATAGACATTTGATGTGCTATCGTATCTATCCTTCCCGTATCTAACATACCAATAAGGCCACTAAATCTAGATGTCTCAAAACTTATTTCTAAGTTGTTTCTCTCAGCAATTTCTTTCCATATATCAATTTCAAACCCTTGTAACTCACCATCTTTTTGAAATGCCCAAGGATAATATTCTCCTGAAGTCCCTACAACTATTTTTTCTTTTGTGGCTTCTTCTACCTGAGTGGTTATCTCTTCTACTTTTTCTGTTTCCTCCACTGTCACATCCGTACTACCACATCCCCATAATGTAAATAGTAATACCAATATGATTCCTATAATTAAAATTCCCTTTTTGTTATTAAACATTTTTCTTCCTCCTTTTTAGCAATAGTTTAAATTAATTTGTTCCTGCAAACAAATTAATTTTACCACCCTATTACTGATTTGGAAAATTAAAACTTTCTATATATTTCCATGTATGTATAGAAAAACATGATAAATACTTAACAAAATAATTATTTATATTGGTAATGTGACAAAACACAATAAAATCAACACGAAGTGTTTATTTTATAATAAGTTGGAAAATCTACAAACCCAAATTTGTATTAATCTGAAACAATATTTTTCTATATTTATTTTCACCACCAAACAAGAAAACACCTTATTTTTTGATAATCAAACAATCACCATTATTAAGTTCTAGGATATCAGCTAAAAAAGCTTTTGCAATTGCATCGGATATTTTAATCATTTCTTCTTTGTCTTTAACTAATATTGCTAGGAATGAACCGATACGCTGTATGCTAACCCTCAAAGAGCTTGCGATTCACCTAATTAAAATCACCAGTGATTTACGTTTGCTTAGCTCTGGCCCTAGAACAGGATTAGCAGAAATCATGCTTCCCCCGGTTCAACCAGGTTCCACCATTATGCCAGGGAAAGTAAATCCCGCTATCTTGGAAATGACCTATATGGTGTGCTGTCAAATTATCGGTTATGAGACGGCAATTGCTACTGTTGGAATAGCAGGTCAATTGGAAATCAATGTGATGATGCCAGTGATTGCCCATATATTTCTTCACTCTATTGACCTGTTAACAAATGCCATTCAAACACTTGTAACAAAATGTATTAGCGGTATTCAAGCAGATGAAGAAAATAAAACCATAAAGCAAATACTTCAGGAAAAGGGTTTGCTAACAGATGGAATTATTAATGCAATTGATCCAAAGGGAATGGTGTAGCTATTAAATAGCTTCTTACTATTTCTTTGTTCAAGCGCCTTTCTCCTTATAAAAAAAACTAAAGTAGACTTAGTAATTTAATTAAATTACTAAGTCTACTTTGGAGGTATTATATCAAATTACCATCCATTTCCATAGCTTGATTCCCAATTTTTATGATTTCTTCTACTAAGTTTTATTAATAAAGGTACAATCATTAATTATTTAAAAATATTGTAAACTCTTCTCCAGCTTGTTTATAGTCATTGCTCATTCGGCCACTTTTTTTTGGTAGTTTTGCAGCATAGGGTGTTAAAGAAATAGATGTAATCTCATCGGATAAATTGCCGTGGATATTTTCATATTTAAAGATTAAATCTTCATCAGATATACGGCTTAAGAAAAACGTTACTTCATTGCCTAAATTATCGTGTCCTCTTAAATCGATCCGATAAGTATCTGTAGATATTTTACTTCTTTTCCCAAATATTTTTTGATTGATAGGATTGTATCTAAATTCTTCTAGGATGTAGCTTGTGTCATCTATATCAAATGAATAATCTATCGGTAAAACATAAGTATCCGCCATTAATTCATTACCGTTAGCAGTAAATTCAAATTCCCATTTTCCTTTTACTTCTTCTTTTATATTATCTACATAATAACTTAAGTTAGTTAACTCAATTTTTATGTCTAGGTTTTCTTTGGTATCAATTTCTTTGATGTGTACAGAATTTATACTATAGTATATATCTTCTGAACCATCAATTGCCCCAGAAGTGCCCGATCCACTGTAATTTCTTAACCTCTTTCCATTGATGAAGATATTGGAACTAAAATCAACTCCATCCACAGGTTTGTTTGTGTTTAAAATTGTGGAGAAGATCAACTCATCTTTATCTATAATGACATCAGTTAATTTGATTTCTACTCCATTAATCTCCACTACTTTGTCAACTACATTTCCATAGATCTCAATATTTTTTTCAATGCCCAGGGCTTTACCTATAGAATAGGATATTTCTGAAACTTTAGATTGAGTCATGGCATAAACTTCTTTTCCAAAACTTGTTTGACTAAAAACTCCTATAGTTAATACCAAAACTGCTAACATGCTCCCTAATTGTTTAAAATTATATTTTTTCCTTCTTTTACTTTTTAAATTATTTTTAAAGTTATTTTTTAAGCTTTTCTTTTCTATATCACTAAGCTCTTCTTTTTCATAATTATTAAGCTGAAAATCCATTTGATTTAGAAACTCATAAAGGTTCTTAGAATTTTTCATTTTCATATCCTCCTTGTATATTGATTTCATTACGTATTTTCTTTTTGCCTCTTGAAATCCTATTATAGAGAACTGGTTTGCTAATCCCTGTATCCTTAGATATTTCATCCATATTTTTATCTTCAAAATATAATTCCCTAAAAATCACTTGATCTTTTTGTGATAAATTGCGGAGGATTTTTTCAGTCTCTTCTCTAATTTCTGTTATTAAAATTTCTTTAAGACAATCATCTTCTACAGGAATGTTTATATCCTCTATATTTTCTTTTTCCATCTCTTTCAAGTATTTCCTTACATAATCAATGGACTTATATTTTGCAATTCCACCTATCCAATTTTTAAAGCTAGATTTTTCAGGATTATAGTAATTAATATTTTCCCAAATAGCAAGTAAACAATCATTCATGCATTCCTCATAAAAATCCATAAGATGAAAGAGATGTTTTTTCAAAACTGATTTAAGGATCCAAGCATAATTATCGATAACATAATCTAAAGCTTTCTCATTTCCCTTCTTCATTTGATCAATAAAATTTTCTTCGTTTATTTTCAATAATAGCACCTTCTTTGAATTTTATTTCTACATGTAGATTTTTTTATATGTTTCTCTCTTCACTTAATACTTCGCAAGAGCTAGAGTAAATCTATCATAATTTTATATTTTTACCAAGAAATGTCCCTTGCTGAAACATACTGACTAATTAACACATTGTTTTCATAAAAAATTTTCTGTGTAATAAATACAACCTCTAACTTTGATTCAATTATTTTTCTCTCTTGCATATCAAAACTCCTATTTGCAGTCTCTTCTTCCCTTAATACATTGACCTCCAAATATTAATTATCTCTAGGTCATTGTGAAAGTCTCCAACCACTAATAACATATTTTGTGTAACAAATATTGTTTTATGGTTAAATAAGTCTAGGAATAAAACAAAGGAATAGCCTTCTCAGCTATTCCTTTGTTTTATCAATCTTTCCAATTCAATTCAAATATTCCCTGGGGACATATACTAACACAAAGACCACATCCCGTACATCGCTGCGGATTTACTGTCACCTGACCATCAGTCCATTCAATAGCTTCATAAATACAGGCTTTCTTGCATTTCTCACAAAGGCTAATGCTACAACCTTCATTTACTTGCGAAACATAGGGTTCTTCCTTTATTTCCTCGAAAGATTTTAATGAGGTTAATGCCTTGCCCTTTATTTCATCAAAACTCTCATAACCATTCTGAGTCATCCAGCCCCTTAATCCATCTAATAAAAGACCGATATGTTCATGGCCATTTAGTATAATGGATGTGCAAACTTGTACAGTAGAAGCTCCTAACATCATATATTCTAGAATATGTTCATGCTTGGTAATTCCTCCTATTCCACAGGCAGGTATGCTGGTTGCCTCGGAGATGGAAGCTATTGCAGCTAAACCTATAGGACGAATGGCATCTCCTGAATATCCCCCAAAGGTTGGTAAAAGTGCTTGCCCTGTCTCAATATCCACACCTGCGATTGATCGAACTGTATCAATCCCACTAATAGCAGCAGCTCCTGCTTTTTCTGCTGCCTTAGCTAGCTTTACCACATTGGCAACATTTGACGATAGCTTTACCATTACTGGAATTTTGACTCGCTTCACTACTGCTTTTGTAAATTCGTATAATGCTGAAGGCTCAGAAGCCACTCCTTCTAACCCTTCTCCATGGGGACAGGATACTCCTAATTCAATAGCATCCGCTCCATAGCGCTCAACTTTTTGAGCAATGTAAGCAATTTCTGAAGGGGTGTGCCCAAGAATGTTTGCGATGACTATAGCACCATGCTTTTTAGCATAGGCTATTTCACCCTCCCATTCTTCAAGGGTAAAATCACTATATAACTCAATATTATGTAGCCCTCCTTCACCCTTCACTAAGCGAGGTCTAACATTTGATCGTATTTCGTTAGCTATAGTTTTTGTGACAACTGCCCCCGCTCCAGCTTCTACTGCTTTCCTCATCATTTCTCCACTACCTGTCAAAGGACCTGCTGATATGAGGATGGGATTTTTCAAGGATAATCCTATAAAATTTACCGATAAATCCATATTTCTCTCCCCTTTAATTGAAAATTTCCCGCACACGATTTTCATGGCCACAGGATTTTCTAACCTTTAACTTGGGCTGTAAAAATATTTTCTGTTGAAAGCCATCCTCTTGCTGTCCATTTTCAATGCTTTCAAATAAAAGCCGTGCTGCGATAAGCCCCATTTTATAAACCGGCTGAGATATTGTTGTTAGCTTAGGCTCAATAAGTGCCGCCATGGTAATATCATCAAAGCCTACAATGGCTACATCTTCTGGAATATGCAATCCACTACTTTTTATGGCATCTATTGCTCCAATAGCCATTAGATCGTTAGCTGCAAAAATAGCTTGAGGTTTTTCTTTTGACTTTAGTAGCTTTTTCGCCCCTAGATAACCCCCTTCTATTTCATTATTTCCTTCTACTATATATTGACTCTGCAGACTAATGCCCGCCTCCTCCAATGCCTTCTCATATCCTCTTCTTTTTTCTAAGTTTTCTATTTGATTTAAAGAGCCTGTAATATGTGCTATTTTACTATAGCCCACCTCTATCAAATGCTGTGTAATTTGGTAGGCACCCATATAATAATCGGTAAAAACCATATTGGCATCTATATCTTCTATGTTTCTTCCCACCATTACAAAGGGTACATTTTGATTTTTTATTTTCTGCAAATCCTTATTCTCCAACTGACTAGATGTGAGAATAAAGCCGCCTACCCTCTTCTCTATTAACATATCTAAATAATCCCGTTCTTTTTCCTTATTTTCTTCTGTATTACATAATAATATATTATAGCCTTTTTGATGAGCAACGTCCTCTACCCCCTTTGCTATCTGAGGGTACAATGGATTTAATATATTGGGAATAAGAAGAGCTATGGTACTAGACCGATTGAGAGCTAGACTTCTAGCAAATCCATTGGGAGTATATTGCATCTTCTCCATGGTGGCTAATACCAACTCCATAGTGGTTGCAGATACACTTTCAGGATGGTTTAAAACTCTAGAAACTGTAGCTACCGAAACCCCCGCCTGTTTTGCAACCTCTCTTATATTTGCCATTTATTCACCCCCTGATGTAACCCATTACATATTACTTCTATTATATCATCCTTGTTTCCTTATAAAAAGTAAAATTCATAAATGAGTAGAAGCAAGAAAATCCAGCAACCTTAGTGTATATATTCATACATAAGGATGCTGGATTTTGAAACAACAAAGAAGGTAGATATTATTCAACAATTGGTATTAAAATAAGGTTTCTTTTTTAGCTGGTATTGTTTTAGCTATTAGCTTACCCTTAGTAAAGTTATATAGTACTTCTTTTTTCTCATTTAGGGCATTATAGAAATTATCTGCATTGAGAACGATAAAACTTGCCGGATTTCCTTCTTTTATACCATAGCTGTCCCCTAAATTAAGGGTCTTGGCTGCATTATGGGTAATCAACTCATAGGAATTTAGAATTTCTTCGTATCCCATCATTTGGCATACATGTAATCCTAAATGAACTACATCTCTCATATTTCCATCTCCCAATGGATACCATGGGTCAAATATATCATCATGACCAAAGGATACATTGATACCTGCTGCAAGTAACTCCTTAACTCTTGTTACGCCCCTACGCTTTGGATAGGTATCAAAACGTCCTTGAAGATGTGTATTTACCAAAGGGTTAGCTACAAAGTTCATCTTGCTCATGCCTAAAAGTCTAAATAATTTGGATGCATAGGCATTGTTAAAGGAATGCATGGATGTTGTATGGCTGGCAGTTACTCTATCTGTCAAGCCTGATTCATAAGCCCTTGCTGCTAATGTTTCTACAAATCGTGATTGCTCATCATCTATTTCATCACAATGAACGTCTACTAATAAGTTATATTTTTCTGCTAACTCCATTGTGAAGTTCAAGCTTTCCACGCCATATTCTCGGGTAAATTCAAAATGTGGAATTGCCCCTAAAACATCTGCACCCATTTTTGCAGCATTCTCCATGAGTTCTCTTCCATTAGGGTAACTCATAATTCCCTCCTGTGGGAATGCTACGATTTGAATGTTTACCTCTTCCTTTAATTCATCTTTTAGTTCCAACAAACCTTCCAAAGCCACAAAGGTTGGATCTGTTACATCAACATGGGTACGCACATGGCCTATACCATTTCTTGCTTGTTTTCTAATAGCTTCCCTTGCCCTATCCTTAACATCTTTCACAGTTAGCTTATCTTTTCGCTCAGACCAGCAAGCAATTCCTTCAAATAATGTTCCTGATAAATTCCATCTAGGATCCCCTGCTGTAAGAGCAGAATCAAGATGAACATGAGACTCTATAAATTGAGGAAGTACCATGGATCCTTCACAGTCTATAACCTCTTCTCCCTCCAAAGCTGTAATATTAGGTGCGATTTTTTCAAATTTCCCATCTCTAATTAGGATATCTGTTTTTTCGGTATTGTTTTCTAAAAACACATTTTTTATTAACATACAACACGTTCCTTTCTATTTTGTATTTTATCTATTTTTTATTCTTATTTATAGCTTCATAAGCAAAATAAACCGCTGCTGCAACTACTAGGGAATTTACAGGAGGAATTCCCCACTTTACAAATACTCCCGCTAGAGCTCCAGCAACAACAGCTATTATAGCCCCCATGTTTACATCAACATATTCAAACTCTTCATCAGTATATTGCTTTTTATTCATGAAGTAATGTATCATTATAACAACACCCACAGGCGGTATCATACCCCCCAGTAAACTTAGGTATGCTACGAAATTATTATATAACCAAATCGCTGCTACCGTTCCAATTGCTCCACCTGCAAGTACCATAGGTTTGCTTTGAATTTTAGTTATATTAGCCAGTCCTAAGCCAGCGGTATATAATGCATTATTATTTGTAGTCCAGATGTTTAATCCTAAAACTAAAATAGCCGGAAGCATAAGTCCTTGTGAAATTAAAATGTCGAATATATCAGCATTACCAGTAACAGCTCCACCTACAGCTCCAAATATAAACATAACACTATTTCCTATAAAGAAGGCTATAACAGTTGCCCACACTGCAATCTTAGATGTTTTTGAAAAACGAGTAAAGTTAGGAGTACTTGTACCTCCACTAATAAAACTACCTATTACTATCGACAGTGCTGCCGCCATAGTAATGGGGGCACTTGGTACCTCTGCAAAAACATTTCCAAATCCATTTACTTGATTTATGCCATAGTTTACAGAGTAAACTCCCAAAGCTGCTATTAAAGGAACAGCTATAGAACCTAATATAGCAAGAGCTTTAATCCCATAATATGCTGTGGCTGTCATTAAAACACCAGTTATTATTATTAATAGGGTAGTATTGATATTTAGTAGCATTCCAACAGGCAATGCAAACATGGCAACCCCAACACCAAACCATCCAATCTGTGTAAAACTAATAAGTATAGAAGGTAGGTATGAACCCTTTATTCCAAAAGAATGTCGAGCTAATAAGTCTAATGTAAGACCTGTTGATTGTCCAACATGTGCTAGAACCCCGGTATACGCACCTAAAAATGCATTACCTAAAATCATAGCTATAAAAAAGCTTGTCATGTTAAGTCCAATTCCTAAATTACCCCCAGCCGTCATACTGGGTGAAAAGAAAGTAAAACCTAACATTACTACAATTACAGCCCAAAAGCCCTGTCTACTCCCTTGATCCACTGCCGACAGTGAATGTTCACTATCATTTACTTTTTTATTTGTCATGTCCGCCATAATAATCCTCCCTTAATATATTTTTTTATGTAACCAGTTACAATTTTTATAAAAAAATATATTGTTTCTTATTTTTACTTATCAATTTTGACATTCTGTAATCGCATTATTTTTTATGAAACCGGTTACATTTATATATCTATATTCGCTTCTTTCTTAAAAATTCCTTTTTTATTTTAAAAATTTTCATAATATTTTTTTAAGATTTTAATCATGTGCATTATATACACAATCTAAATCTTCTAAAACAGGATCTGGTCTATGAAGTTGAAAGTTTGCAAAATAAAAAAACAGCAAGTAAGTGCCACTATGCTCTTACTTGCTATCTTCACCTTTACCATTGAAATCTTTGTAATAGGCATATGCATCATAATAGTTTTACTAGTAACAATACCTTTTTTCAATGCCTTTATAATGCCTAAATTACATCCTGTTGTCAGCCCAAAATCATCTGCATTTATTATAATTTTTTTCATTGTTACCTCCATATGTATCCTAGGTTTTGTCTGTAATCCAATTGTTTATAAGTTTTTCCGATAATTTTCTATATTCTTGGTTTAACACAGTTTCGTCGATCATGGTCAGTTTACGGTTTTGGATAACCCACTTCCCATCAATTATTACATGCCTAATCATTTCTTCTCTACAATTTAAAAGTATATTGTGTAAGATATTGCTAAATCTTTCATTGTCTACTATAGGTAATAATTTTGTATCATTTCTATCTATAAACATTAGATCTGCCTTAAAACCCTCATGAATTGACCCTGTATTCATATGATTCCCCACCTTATTATTGGGGTTTTGGGTTATCATTCTAAAAACATCTTTTGCTGTATATTGACGAGTTTCACTCTTTAATTTCAGATTATAATAGGTTAATCTCATAACTTCCCAAATATCTTGATATATAAAATCAGTTCCTAGCAATACATTGATGTTTTTTCTTAGAAATTCATGGATAGGTGCTTCTCCTGCTTTACTCCACATATTTGATACAGGACAGTAAGCAATAGAAGCTCCCTTTTCTGCAATGGTATCCATATCTTCTTCATTCACATGAACACAATGAAATAATACCGTTCTACTGTTAAGCAAGTTCTCCCTATCTAATAATTTAACAGTAGAACAATTAAACTTCTCCATAATTAAATCTTTTCTCCACTTGGTCTCTAAACAATGGGTCATAAGAATTGGTCTATGTTTTTCTTCTAGCAATCTACAGAATTCAACCCATTCCTCCGTTATATCCTCTTCTTCTGGAAAATGAGTACAAACTTTAATAGAATCTGATGCTAAAGATACATTATCTTCATAGGTCTCATACAAATCTATGGTTCCTTTTAACCCAATTTCCCTTAAACATTTTATTGTAGCTTTTTCTGAATGATCCGCTTGTCCACTCTCCACAATATATGTAATTCCTTGTTTTATATATTCTGAATAGGCTTTAAAACAGAGGGTTTTAAAGTCTTCACTATCTACACTTTCATCAAGGTAGTTAAACAGTTTTTCTTGCAGCCCTCCCTGAAAGGATTCATTTAACCAATCCTTCAGCTCCATATCTCTAAATAACCCTCTAGCTAATGTAGCAGGATTATGACTATGAGCATTAATCAACCCCGGCAAAACAAAGTAATTGGAACAATCAAAAATCTCACCTGTGTACTGTACATCTTTGTCATGATCATAAATACTAGTAATCATGTCCTCAACAATTAAAATATGTCCATGCTTAAATTCTAGTTCCTTATCTAAATAAAGAGCATTCTTGAGTAGCATCGTTATCCCCCTAATTTTCTTATTTGTTACCTTGAAAAGATCGTATGTAACATTAGACCACTATAAGTTTATTCTATTTCCCCGAATTTACTAGTTTTAATAAATGTATCAATCAGTCTTACTGTAACCTGTTGATAATGTATTTCCTTATGTCCATATGGCAAAATAATAAAGTCTTTCAATCCATCAAATTCTACAGACTTTACTGTAACCCTACCATCATTTTCACAGGATAATAGATTACCTAAAATTAAGTTATTTTTATTTCCTGCTATCGCTCCTATCTCAACACTACAGTTTTCCTTTAATAATAATGATTTAACTTCTTCCTTTTGTAATGATTTAAGGGTTTTAAAAATATTAGTACACATTACAGGAACCTTTCCTACCAAGTCTGCTAATTCACTTCCATTGTTTGGTGTAGCAATAAGTATACACTTATTAATCTTATTTAAATACTGAGTGGTGGCTAATAAACGTCTGATTACTAACCCTCCTGTGCTATGACCTACAAGGGTAATCTTCTCATTTGCTTTGCAATCACTACTTACTTCTTGAAGAACTGCTTCTAGCAGAGGAATGCTATTGTCTAGCTCTTTAAAAGTAAGGGGTAAATCTACTAGAATACCTTCATACCCCTGTGCTTCTAGGTTTTTCTTTAATACCTTCATATCTCTTGAAGTTTTGTTGTAGCCATGAACTAATATTATTTTATTTTTCATTTTGTCTCCCATATACAGACTTTATGTCTTATTTCTTTACTCTTCATTTTGATGAAATCTATCTAATATTTTATTTTTGGAAGTATCTATTAGGAACTATTTATGACGTCGTTTTATTGTTCTTCCCAAACAAATTCCCATTTTTAATAAAATCTTCAGCTTTTATCTTTCCATTTTTAATAGAAAGATAAAAGGACTTATTGGTTATGTCTAAAGAAGTCATGATTTCCCCAATATTCAGTAAACCAGTACTTCTCTTTCCCATTACAATAGGTCTCTTGATAATATTTCTTATCTCCTCTGTAAAACTCTATAACGATTCCTAAATAATCTTGGTTTGTTTTATATAGTTCTTCGAAAGCTTTTGCAAGGGCGTTAGCTAGATTGAGTTCTATTTCTTCTTTTATATAATCGATAGCATTGTCTTTCATCTGATTTCTACTTTTAAATCTAATAAATAGTACATCTCCCTTAAAGCTTTTTTGGAAAGAAACTTTTTTTATACTCCACCAATATTTTCTTTCTATCTTTCTCTTAAATTCCTGCATTTCTTCTGTAAGTATAGTTCTAGATGATAGTTCAATACTAGAATTCTCGAAATAATTACTTTCTATTGTTCCATCACTTAAGACCATACTTTCATGCTCCTTTGATGAATGTTCAACTTAAGATTTTTTTAGGTGCTTATGGAATATCTCTACTATTAATATTACTAATATAATTCCAACATGTCTAAATGAGAATAAGGATTCATACAGATAATCCGAGAATTCTTTAGGTATTTCTAAAAATAAGTACAAAATACTAATGCCTGATATATAGATTGCAAAATATAAGGGCAAATGCACTTTCAGAACTTTTAAAACTATTTTGGACATTCACTTTCCCCCTATTCTCAATAATTTTTTATGGTTTTATAATTAAATTTACTGTTGCTAGTACAGTTCCTCTTCATATATAAATAATATTTACTTCTCATTTTACACCTAACTCGTCTTTTTGAAAAAAATATAAATAAGTGAATCAGAGTTTGTAATGCCTATTTCAATTAAGTCTATTCATTATTACTTTTTTTGTAATAAAATATATGACATAAGTAATTAAAGTCACAGCTCCTACTTGAGCCAAAGCTCTATTTAAATCAAACATAAAAATTTCTCCTTTCATAGAAATCGCTTGTTTTTTAAAGAATACTGCATCTTTTTCATCTGCTACAGATTTTTTAAAAAAATATGCTGCAACAGAACCGAATTATTCAATTATCATTTGGCTTAAGATAGTAATCCTAAAGCTACAAAGATGATAACCCTAAAACCACAAAAAGAAGTAGGAAAAAACTGCTGTTTAATATACTTATCCTGTATCTATTTGATTCTTCTTCATATTTCCACTCCATAAAAGTACGAAGAGCATGTAATACAGCTAAAGCTCCCATAAAGTAATAGATTTCTAATTGTTTAGGATAGACGAAAGCAATTAAATACAAAACCAAAAGCGTTATTATAGTAATTGCTATTTCTGACCATTTGTGAGTTTTGTTAACATGTTTATATAAGTTCTTCTCCTTTTTTATATTAAATTTGTCCTTAATTTTAACTAACCTATCTATATAAATTCCAAATCCTATAAGCAAAACCGTAAGTAAAAAAAATATGTTTAGCAACCAACATATTAACCTCCCCCTATTCAAGACACATCAAATTAAAACATCATTATATCTTTTTACATTTTCATCTATTTAAATTTATTACTTCTTGAATTTCTTTATCTACAGTCAACTCAACCCTTTTGCTAGTGTTTCTAAATAAACTTTTTCTATTAGCCCCAGAAGAGATTATATTTTGACTCAGGTATGTATCTTGTATAGCATGAGCAATATTCTTTTTATTACATATTTTTCATCTCTTGTGTCTTTTTTTAATAAAAAAAATACTAACTCCTACTATTACTATAAAAGCTATGACTTCATGTAGGTTTCTCTTAACATACTCAAACTTAATATTGTTTTCTTTGAAAGGATCTACATTCCATACCAAAGTTTCACCATTGTTTGAGAGAAAGTCTGCATTATGTTCTTTTACCGAGAAAGGAAGTGTTAGACTCACTTTAACCTCCACATCATCCTTTAAATAATTTTGGTTAACATAGCCTTCTCTTGAATCTTCAGGAATCGTCATTATTGCATTGAAGGATTGTCTTGTATAAAAAGGTAAGGTCTTACTCGATACACTAGATGAACCACTGATATTAAATTCCCAAAAATTTATTATACCTAATTTCGTTTCTTCAGGAAATGTAGAATACATTTCAAAAATGATGTACTCATCATCTTCATATAATTCGTAGTGATATTCTTTAAATGAATTAGATTTCAAATGCAGGTAGAAATTCTCCTCTATATACCTTTCAACTTCCTCTATATCCATTACTTTTTCTATTTCAGCAATCAATTTCACTTCAACAAATTCATTTTCATCTACATTAATATAATAATTTACATTTACACATCCTATAAGCATTAATGACACATAACTAATTATAACAATTCTAGTGACTTTTTTAATCATTTAAATCTCCCCCTAGAGCTTCTGCAATGTTTGTTAGTTATACTATTCATCTGTAATGACTAGAAAAGATAATGAGATTTAACAAATTGTTAGTTTTCAGAAGTTAAATCACCAATAATTTCTGAAATTTCTACAGCTATTTTTTGTAATCTGCTGATATCCCTGTCCTCTAAAAATAGTTTATATTGCACAATACCAAATCTAGTCCCACTCCTGGAACCTCCACTTCTAAAATTATGGGCAAAATTAAATAACTCTGATTTTAATTGGTTATACTTTTCAAACTGAGATACCTCAATCTCCTCACCTTTCGCTATGATACTATTGTGGTATTTCAAAAATATGCCTAATTGTTCAGATAAATCTTCGATTGTAGCATATAATAGTTGATGTTGTTTTCTAGAAACTAGCTTAGTACGATCCAATTGCATCAATAAAGGGTAAGTATGCCCATGTATATCTGTTATCACTTGATTTGACACAATAATATCTTCCATACTCTCTGTGTCTTCATATGCAACCTTCCTCATTTGCCCCATGCTATCCGAGGTTAGTTCATATAAGTTGTAAGTGGCTATATTATGGCTACTTTGTATTTGTATATAATGATAAGACAAAAATATATTAATTATTAGTACTGCTCCAACTACGAATATAAATCGTTTATTAAATAACTTCGATTCCTTACTAATCTCTCTAATTACTATTAGTAGAATAACTAGAAACCCAACATTTAAAAATGTAGGATAGAGCATAGACACCCTCCTCAATATTTTACTAAGTCTATCTGTGACGACTAAAAAAGACGTTACCCACATATAGTATCTAGTAAATGCAACATGAATCAACGAGCTTTTTTATTCCAATACTACGTCTCCTCCTAGTTGATTTTCTATTAGTTTTTTAGATAAATTTAAAGCACTCTCTCTATTAACTGCAGGAAAAGAAATCATAAGTCCATCTTCACACGACCAACTCCATGCATGATCTCCATCTCTCTCATGTACTAAAATTGTAAACTCTTCAAACATCATCTCCTATACCACCCCTTAATTTTAATAGGAACTTCTCTCTGGTAATCACTATCCCCTAGCCTATATTCCAGCCCAATATAACTTCCTTCAAAATATCTTGGAAAGCTATAGAAGATATAAATCAAAACAATTAATATCGCCATTGTATAAACCATCTTTTTATTTGCTTTATACATTCTAAAACCCCATCAATTATAAGTGCATAAATATTTATATGAGATTAAAGTTACTTGTTCTTTATCAATTTCTTTTCCTAATAAATCTCCAATTACTCTAATGGCAAATTGTTCATTATTTTGAGTACAAGAACTTAGCAAAACTATGGTAAGCATAAGTAAAATTACTATCGTACTTTTCACATAACCTCTCCCTCAATTTAGCATTTAACTGCTGTTAAATAGTTTACAATCTATTTATTTCGTCTAAATCATCTTATTCGCCTTTAAAAGATGATTTTAATTAACATCATCACGAATGCATATATTACCCAAATAAGCCCTGGAATTAAAAATACTAAAATAATCCACCCTCTAATTTGCCTTTTCTTTTGATATCTCTTATTTAACTCCGTTAAAGTATCATCGTCAGCACTATTTTCTTTACTTATTAGTTCATTAGCCTCATCTTCTACTACTTCTAATTGAATTACTCTCCTTGCTTCATCAAGTAATTTTGAGGGAACGTATAAATCCACCCCTAAGCTAGTTACACCCATATAAACACTTAAGTAGCCACCAGCTTCCCTATACTTTTTTAAAACAGGAATTCCATTATCATTTAACTTAGCTTCGATAATACTAGAATTTATATTATCACTAACTGAAGTTAAAAATACTTCAGAGTCAAATTCAATAGGTTCTTCCCTAGAGTTTTCCAATTCTCCAACTAAATCAATATCACAATCATTGCATTTTTCAAAACCATCTCTGTATTCTAATCTACATTTTGGGCACCAAGCCATACTAGATCCTCCTACATAAATATTGTACGTTGAAAGAGAAGAAACTACAAAATAGCCATTAATCACAGTTCAACACACTTATTTTCATCGATCTTCACAACTCAATTCCGCTCATACTTTTTTTCCTGCATATAATAAAAGTACGACGATAACCTAAGGAGAATGCAACCAAGTACTAAAGAGAATAAATCATCTTAAATTTACAGATTTAGCACCCACCGAAGATAGTTCCCAAACTAGCGGATAAGGGGACCTATCTTCAGTGTTTGTCAGGCAAATTGTCGCATTTAATTTAAATTATTTGGGTTTAGTGAGTATTGAGGGAATTATTGAATCAGTTCAATGGGTTTTGCATATTCATATTTTATTAGTTTATTGTATTGAGGTATAATGATATTATCTTTCCCCTCTACATTTACTTCCAAGTTCAAATCGTTCCTCAACTCCCATATAATACCATATTTTATATTCAATGCTTCCTCTAGTGTCTCAGGGTTACCTATTGCTTTAATTATAAATGGGGGTCTAGTGGGTACTGAGTTAATCAGCAAAGCATTGGAAGTTAGAAAGATTTCAGTAGTGGATATATGCCTTTGACCATTAATAGCAATCGCTTCGGCTCCAGCTCTATTAAGTATATTTATTATCGCCATAATTATTTCATCACTATGCATAATAGGAATACCCTCTCCCTCCATCATGAAATTACTTTGGAGCTTATCAATAGTAACAATTACACCTGGCCCTTTTCCTGATCTATATCCAACCAATAATTGATGTTTTTCTAAATCCCTTTTAAGATTCTTTATGATTAAGTTTTTATCAGCTTCGTATAACTCATATTCCTTCAGTTGTTTTTCTAAATTAGTGAGCTCTTCATTCAATTTTTCTTTTTCCTCTCTAAGATTTCTGAATTCACTGGTCAGTTGTTGAACCTTTTGGGTAGATAAAAAACCTCTATTAGTTACATTCTTCACAGTATTAAGTTGTAAAGATATACTAAATCCCAGTATACCGCAAAGTAGTCCAACAGCAACCTTTCCTTTAAAATTCATCAATCTTCCTCCTCTTGTTCTCTATTTCAAATAGCTATTTATCACTTATACCTCTCATCTACTATAACATTTGTTACATCTCTAATTCGCCTTAAAAAGAAAGTAAACAATTATTTCAAAGGTTTCATTTAAGAGGTACAAACAAAGAAAATACATTAATAATTCCAACAAAAAATGTACTGTTATTGCAATCCTAATAGTACTTTTTTTGGCTTAGTTTTGTCTTAGTTTTCGCCACTAAAATAGTGTATACATTTGACTCACATTAAGTAGATAATATGTTATATATAGTTTAGTCTTCACTGTATCTGACTGTATCGTATTTAGTTTCATTGTTTTTCCATCTATAATTTGAAACAATGATTAAAGCAATAAAAATAGCACTGAAAAAAATGATTAATCTATATAAGTCATCTGCTTTAAATACAATTGGAGTTCCTACAATAAATGTGCTAATCAAGTATCTAACTTCATTATTCTGCACAGATTTACCCTCCTCATATTTTCTCCTGTATATAATACTTCTGTGACGGCTAAAATAGATATCACGACCTACTCTTATCCTAATAAAACACTTATTGTAAGTATTTTTCTTCCAACTCACGTGTAAAGCTTATTAATTCTGTCCCTCTTCTAACTATTGTATTTCTAGCTTCACCATCTGCAATAATCGTGTATTCAAGAGGTTCATGGAATTCTTCAAATTTATTTAATACTTCACAAACAAATTGTTTTTCTTCTTCACTAAATTCTTCACCAGTTTCTCTACGATTGGGGGCATCTATATATGAAAAATATAATTTTCCAAAGATATACGAAGATAATTCTTGGACTGTATTATAAAATGCTTTATCGCCACCAGCAAATGGAACATTAATATTAATAATGCCACTACGACCATATAGTATTCTTCCATATTCTTGATGTAGGTCTTCGGCAATTTCTTTTCTATCTGTAGGTGAATCTGCCTCTAAATAAACTTGCATCTTTTGAGAAAATGCACTCATGCTTTTTAAAGTGCGGATTGATTCTCTATTGTTATGGTCTGCTACTTCTACATTATATCCTGCTAAAAATACCACTAATATCAAGTTTATAACTAAGCTTATTGCTAAAATAGTGGTCTTGTTTTTTATACTTATCAAAGTTTATCTTTCCTCTCCTTTAAAGCCTTAAAATAAAAATTTGAGAATACATAAGGTATTCTGGGTTTCATATTTTACATCTAATTCACCTTAAAAAGAAAGCATCTATCTATTCCTTCTTTTCTAATTCCTTATGGATTGCATTCACCTTAATATAAATAAAAAATAGTAAAGCAAAATTAGCACCCCCAAAGATCCCAGAAGTTCCAGCTATTGCAGAACCTAATACTGCTGCACTAAAACAAGTAACTATCATTACCAAATAAAACATAAATCCCCCTCCTCTTCTCAAGTACCAAATTAAGATTATATACTATTTATCCTCCATACCTTAAGATCTCTTATTACATTAAAGACAAATAACCTTTAGTTTTGTTCCCTGTTATAATACCTCTTTAAAATCATTAAGACTAAAATAATAAATGCAACGGTATATTACTCCATTGCACTTATTATTTCTATCGCCTTATCTACATCCACATCACTATTGATGTCTAATGTATTACTAACACCAAAGTAACTACCAAAAATACTAGTGTAGGTTTCAGCAATTCTAATAATAGTATATTCTGTATCACCTACCATCACTTCTTCTACCGTGCTGTTGGGAGCAACGTTTATAGATTGGCTAGACTCTATACCTTGAACATATTGTGTAAACCGTATTCTTTTTTCATTATAAAGATAATTTAACTCTAGCAGATGTCTATCATTACCGTGTATTTCAATCAACACACTATCTACTTCATATGGAAGTTCTCTAAAATTAAAATTTACAATTTCTCTAGCATCCTCTATAGATCCTTCAATAATCTCTTGTTGTAGTACATGAACACTATTATTTATTTCTTCAATTTCAGCAGTGGCAGTATCTCTACTAATGGTCATCATATTATCGAAAACCGTTACTACTTGTTTAAATGGACTACGTCTCCCTGCAGTACTTTCATCTATGGATAATAGGTTTAACATACTTAATGTAAGCATCGAGCCAACTAATATGGCTGCTACCTTGATAAACCTTTTCTTTTTCTTCTTTTGTTTTTGCAGAAGTTTAAACTGTAGTTTCATCCATTCCTCTTGGATATCTTCATCGAAAACATCTACAGCTTCAACCTCTTCCTTCACTACACTTTCTAGAAGATAATCTAACATATCCTTTTTCTCACTGTCCATCCTATACACCGCCCTTACTTAGAAGTGTATGCAATTTATCTTTAGCTCTTTTTAACCTTGATTTAACAGTACCTTCCTTAATGGAAAGGGTACTAGACATATCTTTATAAGAAAGGTTGTGATAATACCTTAATAGGATAACCTCTTTTGAATTTAGATCTAATTGTTCCATAGCTATCTTTAATGAGTGTTTAATATGCTGGCTATCTAACTGCTCTATGATAATATCTTCTGGTGTTTCCTTTGTAATATGCATCATTGCTAAATCATCAGAAATTACTATTTTTTTCTCCTGTACAACTTGGGTTTTCGCTAGGTTTGTTGCTATTATACAAATCCATGACTTAAATTTCCCTACGTCCTTAAGGGTATCTATTTTATCAAATGCTTTTAAGTAAGCTTCATTTGTCAAATCCTTTGCCAATTCTTTATTCCCTACTATATAATAGGCGGATCTAAATACGTCCCTATAGTATTGTTCATATAGCATCTGTTGAAATTCCTTTTCCATTAAAGGGATCCTGTCACTTTTCTTCTTTTCAATCTCAACAACTTCCCTCATAACTTCACCAGCCTCTCCGGTTAAATCCTGTCATTACCTACTTCCCTTTTACCTAGCTTATTTTCTGCTTAAAAAAGGAAATATATGTAATTATAACTGCTTTCCATATAAAAGGCAAACGTCAAATTTATAGTAGCTCAGTTAACTGAGCTACTATAAACAACATAAATATTATATAATTGAAATTTTTAATTTCTATTGCCTTAAGAGGTATGGTAGTGTGGAGGATACACTGTTCATATAATGTTACTAATCTATACTTTACTATAAGTATATTTCCTCCAGATCCACTCAAAGGGACCAAACTTATTATAATTAAACCAAATTTTACTAAATATAACCTGTAAACTAAATATAACTATTGTAAATAAAACTCCTGCTAGAATACTCATATTAGTTATAAGACCCAAACCTTGACCATAAAACACAAAGGAGCATAAAATACACTGTACTAAATAATTCGTAAGAGCCATTCTACCTATCCACTGAAGTGGGGATAATATTTTTACAAAAGCATCTTTTCGAAGTAATAACAATAAAGATGTAATATAAAATAAAGATAAAAGCACTGTACCCAACTCATAAAACAATCCAAAAGATAAAGAAGCAACCAACAAACCTGGTAGATATATATAACCCATTACTATACAAATTAGTGTAGATAATAGACCTAAAGCTCCAGTTCTTTTCCATATTTTTTTAATTAAGTGTAAATTACCTTCGATATCATGAAAAATATTTAATTTAGCAAGCAGCAAACCTATTAAAAACATCGCTAAGATTTTAGGAATTGTAAATAATGAAGAGATTAATACAAATGGTACATCATTAGTCATTCTAAATGTAATAATTTCAAAATAAGAACCATTTTCATATACATCAAAGGATTTTTCAACTCTTTCACTATAGGAAAAATAATCTACATCCCCAAAGTGAGAACGAATTGCTAAGGGAGATGCCGTCGATATAGTCATTAACAATGTAAATATTATTAATAAAATTATAATCCAACGCTTAAGACTTTTTATAGATTTATTTCTAAGCGCTAATAATATGAATCCAACTATAGCATATATATGAAGTATATCCCCAAACCAAACTAAGAATAAATTTAAAACTCCAAATATCAAAAGTAGAAAAAGTCTTCTTCTAAACAATGATTTTGGAGAAAAACCTTTTTCTTCAACCCTTTTTATAAAAATATAAAATCCTAAGCCAAATAAAATTGAAAAAATAGTATAGAACTTACCTTCAGCAAACAATCGAATAAATATAGCTAAAATCCTATCAATAGGGTTGCTTAAATTAAGAGGATAGCTTAAAACTGTAATCCCTGAGGTAAGTGTGGCAATTGTAATACTGCTAAAGAACACTACATTCACTAACAAAACTCCAAATAATGCAAAGCCTCTAATAATATCAATTTCTTTAACTCTACTTTGCTCACTTACTGGTTTAAGCTGAGCCGAATTAACATCATGCATACAAAAACCTCCTTATCAATACTAGTATAAAAACTGCAATTATGTTTTTTTATTTTTGAGTAATCATATATTTCTTGTGCACATTTGCCTAACATTAGAATTATAGTGATCCTCCTATCATAATCTATGCAATTTTATACTATAACCTTCTCCAAGAACTCATGGAATCCTTCTAAATTTTAACTTAATCCATGCCAAAGGGACGTTTTGTTTTCCACCTATTCTCTAGTGCATAGCAATCAAAACGTCCCTTTATCATACAGTTGTAATTTCAGACTGGTATCCTCCTGGCATTTGATACAAATCTTATGATATCAACTATCATCTTGATCCATTTCTAATAAGTCTACCTAAATTACCCTCCAGTATTTTCCCTCTTTGGAGAGCTACCTCTCCATTTACCAATACATACTCGATTCCCTCAGGAGGCCTTGCTGGATGTTTGAAGTTAGCTTGATCCTTAAGCTTTTCAGGATGAAAAATCACTATATCAGCATCTGCACCTATACCAAGAGATCCCTTCCGAATTCCTAGCCTCTCAGCCGACAAGGAAGTACACTTTGCTATAGCTTCCGACAAACTGATATTTATATTTCTATGTAATACCTCTCGCAGAAATAGTGGAAAGGTCCCAGCAGCTCTAGGATGCCCCTGTCCATTTCGAAGTTTCCCATCACTGGCAACTATTACAGAAGGATGCTCTAGCGCCATGATTACTTCCTCCTTGTTTATTACATGGGCAATGGTGATGGTTTCTGGTCGCTCTTTCCGTAGCCTATGAAAAAGCTCTTCTGTACAGCGTGTTCCTGCATATTCACCATCTGCTATTTCGATTTGATCATAATCAATTCCATACCGCTCTAGAAACCCCTCATCTGTCCAAAGTCAGCCATGCTTCCGATATGGGAAAAATGCACCGCCACCTCCAGCTCTTTTCCTAATAGTAATAGTTCTTCAGCAGCCTCAAATACCTTTTTTGCATCGTCTCGTATATGGGCTGCAATAAAGGTTTCTGTTCTAACAGCTTCTTGTGATATGGTCATCATCTCTTCCTTAGTAATACCTGGTATATAACGAATGCCATAGGATATTCCCAAACAACCTATATCTAAAAGGTGTCCAGCATCAGCCCTCATTTCAAGTATCTGATGACCCGACACCTCCTTATATCGATCCCCACCACAATTCCCACCTATGGCTGTCGTCACCCCCATCCGTAGCATAGATATAAAGGTATCGGTTTGGAAGGTGTCCTTCTCTTCATCATAGGGTTCCTCATGAATATGCATATCTACAAACCCAGGACATACATATAAACCCTTAGCATCTATAGCTTTTCGAATATCGAAGGGACTTGATGAAATACTTCGAATTTTACCGCCTTCTATCAATAAATTAAGTTGAGAAAAAATTTTGTTGCCAGGATCAATTACCCATCCGTTATTGATTGCTAGTGGATTTATTCTTCAGCCTCCTTATGCCGAAAAATCGTACCAACACCTGTTATACTCGCCTTTAAAGGACCATCATAGTCCTCATCCTCTGGGTTCAAGCTGTTAATAATAACACCATTGGCGGAGGCCCTAGAGTGAACATATCGTCCCCCTCCAACATACATGGCAATATGGCCAGGAAAATAAATAAGATCTGCGGGACCTATATCCTCTAGGGAAATAGGTTTTAGGTATTCTTCCTTCAGAACAGCATCTCGATAAATTAGCAATCCATTAAGTAAATAGCTGATGGAGGTAAGACCGGAGCAATCTAAACCAAGTGGTGTTCTTCCGCCCCAACGGTATTGACTTCCTCTATAGCTCAGTGCAGTTTCTACCAGTTTTTTGCGCAGTAACTCCTCATCTCTGCCCTTTACATTATTGGTAGGTACTAAATAAGGTTGTAGAAAATCCCTACGGATCCATCCGGTATCCCCCATAGGCCTTTCTATTTCCACCCATTCCTCCGATTCCCTTCCTGTAAGTCTCACTCTTGATCCCTTCACTAATACCTGCTTTACATGGTATTGGTACTTTGGCCCCGACATCACATCCGCTATAGCTTTTACTACAACATGTTGGGCCTGTTCCTTCCAATAGGCCGTCCTTTCTTCCTCCATGATCATGTGCCGCTGGTGAAGGTAGCCCTCGTAGCCATAATCGGTTCGAATACGATGCCAACCTCCCCCCACATCCTTTAATCGTGTCACCACAAGACCAGCTATGGCTTCATCCGCCATTGCACTATCAACTGCTGGTTTCAATTGAATAGGTGCTGTGGTACTTTTAACCACCGCAAAAGTTCCAATATCCTCTGAAGGAACTACCCACTGATTACTACTTAAATCTTTAATAGAGACGGATACTTGTGCATCTGTTTCCTTTAAAACTTCTACTATTTCCTCCTTCAGCATAGAACTCCTCCTTGGGTATTATTCATATAAATGACAAGATACAAAATGACCGGGACGTGCTTCCGTCATAACCGGTGCCTTCTGGGAGCATATATCCATACATTCTGAGCATCTAGTATGGAAAACACAACCTGGAGGTGGATTACTAGGGCTTGGTACGTCTCCCTTTAATACCGCCTTAGAGGCTACATAATCTACATCAGCTACGGGAATAGCCTTTAATAATGCCTTCGTATAAGGATGTAAAGGATTCTCATAAAGGCTATCGGTCTCTGCTAGTTCCGCTATTTTTCCTAGATACATTACCCCCACACGATCGGAAATATGCTTCACCACCGAAAGATCATGGGCAATGAATAGATAGGTGAGGTCTAATTTCCTTTGGAGATCCTTTAATAGGTTAAGAATCTGACTTTGAATAGAAACATCTAAAGCACTAACGGGTTCGTCGCAAACAATCATCTTTGGCTCTAGACATAATGCCCTAGCAATACCTACCCTCTGACGCTGTCCTCCTGAAAACTCATGGGGGTATCGACCTATATGATAACTAGAAAGCCCTACCATCTCCATAAGCTGTACAATTTTTTTCTCCATTTCTTCTCCACTGGCTAATTTATGGTATCGAATAATCTCCCTCAACATATCTCCTACGGTTTGCCGGGGATTTAATGAACCATATGGATCTTGAAAAATAATCTGTACATCTTTACGATATTCCCTCATCTGTTTCGATGTAAAATCAAATATATTTTCACCCTGATAGATTACAGCTCCCTCCGTTTGCTCCGTAAGGCGAAGAACGGTTTTTCCAGTTGTGGTTTTTCCACAACCAGATTCCCCTACTAGTCCTAAAGTCTCTCCCTCTAAAATGTGGAAGCTAACATCATCTACCGCCTTCACGTGGCCTACCACTCTAGAGAGAACCCCTCCTTTTATGGGATAATACTTCTTTAGATTTTCTACTTTTAATAGTGTTTTCTTCTGACTATTCATAGTTATGCTCCTCCTTTACATTACGAGGATAGAAACACCGTACCTCATGCCCTTCACTGATGGCCTTCAGCTCTGGTTCTTCTTCTCTGCATTGCTCCGTTGCAAATTCGCAACGATTATTAAATCTACATCCTAGTGGTGCATCTAAAGGATTAGGAACACTGCCTTTAATTTCATAAAGCACTTCTTCTTTTTCCGTCAACTTTGGTATAGATCGAATTAATCCCTCCGTATATGGATGGTGAGGAGTTTTGAAGACCTGTCTTACACTGCCGGTTTCCACAATTCTGCCACAATACATAACAATAACCCGCTCACACATTTCCACCACCACCGCTAAATCATGGGTAATCAGCATAATAGAGGTGGATAACTTCTCTTTTAAATCCTTCATCAACTCTAAAATCTGAGCCTGAATAGTAACGTCCAGAGCCGTAGTAGGCTCATCGGCAATGAGTAGCTTGGGATTACAGGTCAATGCCATAGCAATCATGGCACGCTGTTGCATACCACCACTTAATTGATGGGGATACTGACGTACTCTTTTTTCCGGGGAGGATATCCCCACTAGCTTTAGGTATTCAATAGATTTTTCCCAGGCCTCCCTTCGACTCAAACCTTGATGAAGCCGCAGGGGCTCAGAGAGTTGGTTGCCGATGGTATATACAGGATTCAATGATGTCATGGGTTCCTGAAATATCATGGAAATATCATTCCCTCGTATTTTTTGCATTTTCCTTTCAGAGAGCTTCACTAAATCCAAGCCATTAAATTTAATGGATCCCCGCACTTTTCCTGGGTCTAAAACTAAACCCATTATAGATAAGGATGTGACACTTTTGCCACAGCCGGATTCACCAACAATACCTACAGTTTCCTTTGGTTTTACATGGAAACTAATGCCGTCCACCGCACGGATTTTACCGGCTGGAGTACTGAATTCTGTTACAAGGTCTTTTACTTCAAGAAGATTGGCACTCAAAGAATCAACTCCTTCTGACTATTCTTTCATTCTAGGATCCAGTACGTCCCGAAGGCCGTCCCCCAGAAGATTAAAACCTAATACTACCACCATCACCGCCAAACCAGGAAAGGTAACCGACCACCAGGCGGTTCGCATATATTGCCTTTCTAGGGACATCTGAAATCCCCAGGTGGCTTGATCCGGAGTGGCACCAAGACCTAAGAAGCTAAGTCCAGCCTCCGCTAAAATTGGGGTAGCAATGCCCATGGTGGCATATACAATGATGGTGGCCAAGCAGTTAGGTAGTATGTGTTGAAACATTACTTTACCGTCATTGTAGCCTAAAGCCCTAGCTGCCTGAACATACTCCCTTTCCTTTAGTGCCATACTCTCTCCCCTCACCAATCGAGCAAACATAGGCCAGCCACTGACGGTGAGGGCCAATATTACATTTTCTATCCCTTGACCACGGACCGCCATAATCGCCATCGCCAAAATAATTCCAGGGAAGGAGATGAAGGCATCCACCACACGCATCATTACAGCCTCCACTCTACCACCATAATATCCTGCAATAAGACCATAGGGAATTCCTATAGCTGCTCGTATCGTCACCACCGTCACTCCTACCAATAGGGAGATACGGGCACCAATAATAATTCTGCTAAGCACATCCCGTCCAAAAAAATCTGTCCCTAACAAATGCTCTCCACCCGGTGGCTGATGGGCATTACTGATATTATGCTGAAAGGGATTATGAGGTGTAATATACTGTCCAAATACAGCAATAAAAAAGAAAAATATTACAATAACAAGACCAAATATGGCGGTGGGATTTTTTTTGAATCGACGTATAGCATCATCCCGAAAACTAGTGCTACGTTGTTCATCTGATTTCAAGTCTTCTACCTCCTTTTCTATGATTATTAATCAAAATGCTAATCATATCGTATACGTGGCTCAAGAAATCCATAGATAATGTCGGTTATAATGTTGACAAAGATAAAAATCATAGCAAATATAAATAGATTCCCCATGATCATAGGATAATCCCTAGCCAACAAACGATTATAGGCGAATCGACCAATACCTGGATAAGCGAAAACTTGTTCAACAATTACAGAGCCACCAAGGCGATAGCCTAATTGAAGTCCAATGACAGTAACTACAGGAAGCAGAGCATTTTTCAGGGCATGCTTGTAGATAACAATCTGTGCTCGAAGCCCCTTAGACCGGGCAGTACGAATATAATCCTGCTTTAGCACCTCCAGCATAGCTGATCGGGTCATACGGGTAATCAATCCTGCTGAAGCCATTCCCAATGCTAGGGCCGGCATAACAATGTGATGTAATGTTCCAGAACCACTGGCGGGTAGCCATTGTAGTCGATAGGAAAACAGTAGCATCATCATTAATCCAAACCAAAAGCTCGGTAAGGAAATTCCTAATAGGGCAAATCCCCTTGCAAAAGAATCAATAAAGGTGTTTTGTTTTACCGCCGATAGAATTCCCACAGGAACACCGATGGCGATAGATACCACAAAGGATGCCAGTACTAGATACAAAGTTGCTGGCAAACGCTGTATCAAGGTAGGAAATACTGGACGTCCGTCTTGCAGTGAGTGACCTAAATCACCTCTCATCAATCCCGTTACCCATGATAAGTATTGCTGGTATATCGGTTCGTTCAGTCCCATCGCTTCTCGAATAGCTTCAACCTGTTCTGGTGTAGCATCTTCACCGGCACGCATAATTGCTGGATCTCCAGGCATTAAATGAATCAGCGAAAAGGTAATCACCGTCACCAGAAATATGACAGGAATAGCTTGAAGTAAGCGTTTTGCAATATAAATATGCATACAGTCACACTCCTTGTTGTTTTATTACTCCTATAGGAGCCCAATAGATTTAGAAAAGAAGCAGGGAGGATAAAGCCCCCTGCTCCCCTATATACATTCAATGGTGTATATAACTACTTCCAGTAGGCATGCTTTAGATTTCTACTTCTAATAACATAGTTATAATCAAACTGGAAATCTTTGTTCCAAGCCATAAACATTTGGCTATTACGTAATGGTATATTGTAGGCATCTGTTGTCATAATTTCCTGAGCTTGAGAATATAACTCTTTTCTTGCATCCAAGTCACCAATGATGGTTACAGCTTCTTCCACCAAGGCATTAAACTCTGGATTATTATAGGCAGTTACACCTGTACCATTGATAAAGCGGCTCATGAAGTCATGGGGATCGTACATACCTGTGGATCCCATATGATATAACTCAAAATCCCCGTCTAGGATTTTCGAAAGGGCGGAACTAAACTCCATGGTATCTGCCTTTAGGTCAATACCTACCTCTGCATAATAGCTTCTAAGCATTTCTCCCAACTGAATATTGGCAGCACTATTAGACATGGTAATGCTTAAGGTTAGTCCTTCACCATACCCCGCTTCTTCTAAAAGTTCCTTAGCTCTATCAGGGTTGTAGCTATATTTGTAAGTGGCATTATCATCATAAGCCCATGTTCCTGCAACAATAGGATTATGCATTACACTGGCCGTTGGCCAAATATGACTTACAATCGTTTCCTTATCTATGGCATAGTTTAATGCCTGTCGTACTCTTACATCATTTAGAATATCATGTTCCTTATGATCATGATTTATAGCGATAGGGAAGTAATTAAGGGTTTGAGAAATCTCCACTGTGAATTTAGGATTATCTGCTAAAGTATCTAGTTCCCTCTCTGGCGGCTGAGCTAAATCGATGTTTCCAGCAAGTAACTCAGCATAACGAGTTTCATCCTCCGGAATTTCTCTTCTAACGATAGTCTCCAATATGGCTGGACCTTCAAAATAATCCTCATATCGTTCAAGGGTGATAACATTATTTGGAATCCACTGGGTTAGCTTATATGGGCCAGTACCGATAGGATTAAAGGCAAAGCTACCTTCTCCCCCTTCATAGGACTCACTAGGTGCTAAATGTTTTGGAACAATAAATCTTCTAAGGCTTGACAATGCTGCTGCATTTGGCTCTTCCGTAGTTAATTTTACAGTGTACTCATCTAAAGCTTCTACACTCGCAATAAAGGTACGGGTTCTGTGGGGAGAACCAAAGTCCTCGTCCATAATGCTTTCATAGGTGAAAACTACATCAGCAGAGGTGAAGGGTTCACCATCATGCCATGTTACATCCTCACGCAATGTAAAGATATAAGTAGTATCATCAGGGGTTTCCAGTCCGGTGGCTAGATCAAACTGCATTTCTAAGTTTTCATCTGGATAAACTAATGAATTGAATACCAATTCCAGTACTTCTTCAGCATATGCTGAGGTGGTTAAACGAGGGTCTAGGGAGTCTGGATCCTGTACAGCACCCCATATCAGATCTGTCCTTACCTCCTTCTCTGGAGCTTCTACACCATTTTCATTTTCCTCTACTATTTCTCCTGCCCCTCCACAAGCTGTAAGTAACAGTAATGATACAAGTAGGATGGCTACAGTTATCCATTTTACATTTCTTTTATGCACTTTTATTCCTCCTTTTTAACTTTTTTGTGTTTTCATTTAATAAAATTTACTCTAGAAAAGGCTGACAAAGTTGTACATTAAATTCTTTATAATATAGATATGTTGAGAAGGTATGAAAATATGTCTATGTTAAAATTTTAGAAGAGGCTGATAATCTTAAAAGAATCCACTTGTTTCCTTGTCCCAATTTATGTCTTCTCATTAACACTTTTATTTACTTTAGAATAAAATAATCTATCAGTATTTACTTCTATTATTTAATCTGAAGGGAGAGAGCATATATGGGTGGAATTAGCGATTTAATTGCTGATCGTTTTAGAGACCAAAGCTTTGATATTGCACAACAGGATTATAAATTTATGAGGATTAAAAAAGCAAAGGAGGAAGTGATCAAGAAGTATCCCGATAGGGAGTTTATTGATATGGGTGTTGGTGAACCTGACTTAGCAGCAGATAAGGGAGTTGTAGACTTGCTATGTGAGGAGGCAGGTAAAAAGGAAAATAGGTTGTATGCCGATAATGGCATCCCTGAATTTCAGGAAGCAGCAGCAAATTATCTCTATGAGGTTTTTGGTGTAAATAATCTCGACCCTTACAAAGAGATTCTTCATGGCATTGGTGCAAAGTCTATTTTGTCAATGCTACCTTTATGTTTTATTAACCCAGGTGATATTACTTTAACTACTTCGCCCAGCTACCCTATTATCTCCACCCATACCAAGTATCTTGGGGGAGTTGTTTATGATGTTCCATTAATTAAAGCAAATAATTTCTATCCAGATTTCTCTAATATTCCAGATATTATTTTATATCGTTCTAAGCTTTTATATATTAATTATCCTAATAATCCCACTGGTCAAGTAGCCACTAAAGATTTTTATCAAAGGATTGTGGAGTTCGCCCATAAAAATAATATTATTGTAGTAGCTGATTCTACCTATTCTACTATTGTATTTGATGATGAAAAACCCTTAAGCTTTTTATCCATCGATGGAGCCAAAGATGTAGGTATTGAAATTCATTCTCTTTCAAAAGCCTATAATATGACAGGCTGGCGTATAGCTTTTGCTGCCGGGAATCCTGAAGCCATTGATATTTTAAGCACTGTAAAGGCTAACTCAGATTCTGGACAGTTTCGTGCTATTCAGAAGGCTGGTGCATATGCTTTAAATCATCCTGAAATTTCTTTATATAACTGTGAACGTTATTCCAGAAGATTTGATCTTCTCATTCCAGCTTTAAAGGAGATAGGCTTCAGTATAGAAAAACCTAAGGCCACTTTCTATTGCTATTTACCTATTCCTAAAGGAACTCGAGGAGGTGTGACATTTAAAGATGCAGAGGACTTCTCTATCTTTTTATTAACCCATGCTCAAATTTGTACCGTACCATGGAATACACCTGAACCTCATGTCAGACTATCTGTCACATTTGAGGCTAAAGATTTAGAAGATGAAAGAAGAATTATTCATCTAATAAAGGAACGATTATTGCAACTTGAATTGGTTTTTTAGTACTAAATAAAAATAAAAGGTTAACAGGAATATGTCCTGTTAACCTTTTATTATAAGCAGAAAACCCCCAGTAGAATCGGGGGTTTTCTGCTTATAATAAATAGACGAGTGAAATTTCACTCGTCACTTTTACTGCCCTAATTGGTTACTTACTCTAATGCATTATTTCACCATCATCTATTACAATCTGTGCTTCAAACACATATGCATTATTCATACCTACTACTTCCCTAAAGAAATTTAGAGGAACGAATGTTACTCCCTTCACTAATTCTGGCGCAGTTCTCAATTGAATAGGAGTAGATTTCATATAGTTGTAATTTTTTTCATCCATTGTTAAGACAATACCTTTTCCAAGCCTCACACTTTGGGTTTCAGCTTCCCAACTGACATCAAATCCTAAGGCTTCCGCAATTGCACGAAGTGGTACCATCACTTCTCCTTCTACATTTTCATAGGCTGAAGGGGCTTCTATTTTTTTGTTATCAACTATAATATCCATAGAAGAAACGTCATAGCTGGTAATTACTGCTCCTTTTTCTTCTATTTCTTCCTCAGACAACACAATTATTTGTGTTGGAGTTGTTTGTGCAGGAATACTTCTTGTTGAAAAACTATAAGTTACTGCTAACTTTCTATTGGTTAAATCGCCTTCAAATTTTTCTCCATTTTTTGATATAATTTTTGTATCATCAGAAAGATTTATTTTCAAAGTATTGTCTGCACTAATCAAATTCTCATCAAATAAATCTACTTTAATGCTTTCAAATTTTTCCTTTTCCTCCTCTACAACAAGAACTTCAACACTGTATTGAGGTGGATAAATCATCAGCATTGGAGCATTGGCATCATAATATCCAGTTACTATAGAACCTATTTCTATTTCAGCTTC
>JAFIFG010000149.1 GCA_020832135.1 Clostridiaceae bacterium | reverse complement strand
TTCTAAATGTATATTCTTTTAGAAGGGAAAATATAGCTTGTGTATAGAATAAAGCAGAGGAATATTCCCCTGCTTTATTCTTCTGCTGCCTTTAATTTTTCCGCTTGATCCGATGTAATTAATGCTTCTATCATTTCATCTATTTCACCATTTAAGAAGCTATCTAATTTATATAATGTTAGATTAATTCTATGGTCTGTAATACGTCCCTGCGGGAAGTTGTAGGTTCTGATACGCTGACTTCTGTCACCGGAGCCCACCTGGGTCTTTCTATCGGCAGCGATTTCCGCCTGTTGATCTTGAATCATTCTATCTAACAATCTAGCTTTTAAAACCTGTAATGCTTTTTCCTTGTTTTTAAGCTGAGATTTCCCATCCTGACAGGAAACCACCAGTCCAGTAGGAAGATGGGTAATCCTTACGGCAGAATCGGTGGTATTAACACTTTGTCCACCATTACCAGATGCTCTAAACACATCCACCTTTAAGTCATTTGGACTAATTTCCAATTCTACATCCTCCGCCTCCGGCAGTACTGCTACAGTAGCCGCAGAGGTGTGGATTCTTCCACCGGACTCCGTAGTTGGGATTCTTTGTACTCTGTGACCGCCGCTTTCATATTTCAGTTTTGAGTAAGCACCATTTCCAATGATCATAAAAATCATCTCTTTATAACCACCCGCATCAGCTTCACTGGCACTCATTATTTCTGTCTTCCATCCATTTTTTTCTGCATATCTTGTATACATCCTAAATAAATCTCCAGCGAACAATGCCGCCTCTTCTCCACCAGTTCCAGCACGAACCTCTACAATAACGTTCTTGTCGTCGTTAGGATCCTTCGGTAGCAACAGTAGCTGTAGTTCCTCTTTTAATGTATCAATCTGTTCCTCTGCCTCATCCATTTCCATCTTGGCCATTTCCCTCAGCTCTTCATCAGAGGACTTATCATACAGAATTTCCTTTGCATCGTCAAATGTGCTTGTTGCAGCCTTATACTCCTTATATTTCTCCACAACCGGCTCTAAACTCGCATGTTCTTTTACTAATTTCTTCCACTGATTTTGATTGGAAATAATATCAGGATCACCAATCTTAACACTTAGATCCTCATATTTCTCCTGTAGAAATTGTAACTTATCTAGCATCCTATTCACCTCTATATATTAATAAATTGTCTCCAAAATAATCTTAACTTTATATTTCTTTGCCTCAATATTATATTATATCAAACTTATACAAAAACTACTATATTTTTTTCTTGCCTATAACTACCCTGTCTAATCCCGCTAAATCTTTTATCACTTCCACCGCTGCAAATCCAGCTTCCTTCATTAGTTGTTGCACAGTTTTGCCTTGGTCATAACCTATTTCAAAGGCTAGCCAACCCTCTGGTTTTAAAAATCCAGGAGCTAATTTCACGATTTCCCTATAAAAGTAAAGGCCATCTTCTCCTCCCTCTAATGCTAGCCTAGGTTCATAGTCCTTTACATTACTGGCTAAGGTCTCCACCACTTCGGGAGGAATATAGGGTGGATTAGATACGATAAAATCAAAGGTGCCCTTTAGATCCTTTCCCTCTAAAGGTGCAAACAAACTGCCCTCCAAAAGAGTGATTTTATCCTGTAGTTCATGATAATTTCGATTCTTCTCTGCCACCTCTAAAGCCTTAGGGGAAATATCTATAGCATAGATTTGGCTATCTTTAATGTAGTGTCCCAAACTAACAGCAATAGCACCACTGCCCGTCCCTATATCCATGAGCTTTATTTCTCCTGGAGCATAGTGTTGGTTGTATAGGTCTATTACCTTCTCCACCAATACTTCCGTATCCCCTCTAGGTATAAGGACTCCCTCTTCCACCAACAGATCTAACCCCATAAATTCCTGCTGCTTTGTTATATATTGTACCGGCATATGGTTTAGCCTTTTTTCTACATTCTCCCAATATCTCTGACAAATTTCCCGGGAAATTTCCATTTCGGGGTAAATGTGTAGTTTTATTCTGTCGAGCTTTAGCAAATGACATAAAATCACCTCAGCATCTAGCTGAGGCGTATCTATATCCGCTGCCTTAAATTTCTGAACCGCTTCCTGTAATATCTCTCTAACTGTTATTACCAACGGGATTCCTCCTCATCCTCCACCAACACGTTCTTCAATGCTGCTATAGCAACTTCTATCTGATCATCATCAGGTTCTAATGTAGTTAATTTTTGTAGCATCATCCCTGGATAATTTATTAAATTCATTAAAGGGGATTTACTTTTTCCTGCTATTTTAATAATTTCATAGGATATACCCGCCACCACCGGTAGTAGAGCTAATCTAGTGGCTGCTCTAACCATAGGATTAGGCCACCCCACCATAGAAAACATAATGATACTTACCATCATGACAATAAATAAAAAACTCGTTCCACATCTTGGGTGTAGTGTGGTGTATTTCCTTGTGTTTTCCACCGTTAGGTCTTCTCCATGCTCATAGCAATAGATTGCCTTATGCTCTGCACCATGGTATTGGAATACTCTTTGTATATCCTTCATTTGTGATATTATTGCCACATAGCCCACAAACATACTAAGTCTCAAAAGGCCCTCCACCAGGTTTAGAACAATATTCCTATCGATATATCCACTTAAAAAACTAGTGGCAAAGGTTGGTCCTATAATGAAAACACCAATAGAAATCATTAAAGCTATGGCTACAGACATATATAGCACTATATCATTGGCTTTATCTTTAAAGATTTTCTCCATAAATAATTGAAATTTGTCCGGTTCTTCATCCTCCATGCCAGCTTCTGCAACCTCAGCAGAGTAGGTTAAAGACCTCATCCCCAGCACCATAGAATCTATTAAAGCTATACCACCTCTTAAAAAGGGTACTCTATTCAATTTATATTTTTGTACAATGCCCCCCACAACCTCCTTTTTTATCTCCAGTTGTTGATCCGGTCTCCTAACAGCAATAGCCACTTCCTTAGGTCCCCTCATCATAACTCCCTCAATAAGAGCTTGACCGCCTATACTTGTTCTTTTTATTTCAGGCATAATAGGTAATTCCTTTCTTATTCATTTTATGTTCTACCTTTCATTATAACAGCAAAGTACAGTTTCAACCAATAAAAAAATGAGTGGTTATTAAAAACCACCCATCATTCCTCTCATGCCTCTTGTCATTCTTCCCCCGAAGCCTCTTCTACCTTCACCGTGGCATGCTCCAAATCCACCTCTACCAATACCAAATCCTCTTTCAACACGACGTGCTTCCATTTCTTCTAATCTTTCATTGTAGATTACCGCTTCTTCTTCTGTCATTTCTCCTGCTTCAACTGCTTCCTGTACCTGCTCCCTCTTCCAATCCATCATATCATAGAACCACTCAGGAGCCTCATTAGTGCTGTCGGCATATGCCACCACACCAAACCCTAATATTAAAACCAATGCAACTGTTACAACTATACCTTTTTTCATTTGAAATTCCTCCTTGTTTTTTTATCTTATCTTTATTTATATTTTACAGGAGGTTTGTGAAGAGAATATGAAGAAAAATTTTTTTATTTTTTTGTGTTCAAATAACCTATAGCTACGTATATATATAGTATAGTAGGATCCGGTAGCTCCCTATCAATCTAGTTTTCATTTGAGCCATACACTCTATTCCTTCCATAAGGAAAAGTTATGAGTACAAACTGCTAGAGGTTTCTTTATAATAGAGGAGCGTGATAGTTGAAAGAATGATAAATTCCAGTCCACCATATTTGTTTAAGGATTGGTATAGCTACTTCCGATTCTATTATAGGGAAAAAGGGTGATTATCAGCAAATCTGACAATCACCCTTTTTATATTACATTCCTAATGCTACACCCAGTAGAAACATTAAGAAGGATAGACCAACGATAATAACCCATCCCTTAGATCGTCTAGGTTTTTTATTAAGTACCCTGAAAACAGGAGCTATAATTCCTGCCAATAGTCCTAGCAGGCCTATAATCATTAAAGCATTGGACATTAAAATCCCCCCTATACTATCTTACCACCTGATGGCATTCTCTACATCTCGCTTCGTAGCTTTCTTTTGCCCCCACCATAATAATAGGATCACTATATCTAGCCGGCTTAGCATTTACCAGTCTTTGCGTTCTAGTGGCGGGTAATTTACATACTTTGCAAATCGCCGTTAGCTTTGTAACATACTCCGCTATAGCCATAAGATGAGGTGTGATGTTAAAAGGCTCTCCTCTAAAGTCCATATCTAATCCTGAGACGATCACCCTTTTACCCATATCTGCAGCCCTTTCACAAACCTCTATGATTCCCTCTCCAAAAAACTGCACTTCATCAATGGCTAAAACTTCAAAATCTCCCTCATTTACAGCTTCCATAATCTTGTCCACTTCTTCTACAGCAAGGCATTCCATCTTCTTACCATTATGGGATGTAATGTTATTGGTACAATATCTATTGTCTATAGAAGGCTTAAATACTAAAACCTTCAAGTCTGCGATTTTAGCTCTATTTACCCTGCGAATCAGTTCTTCACTTTTACCTGCATACATGGGCCCTACAATAACCTCTATGCTGCCCCTCTTGGCATATTCCACTATGTCTACCATTCATCTCATCTCCTTCAGCCTTCATAGAGTTTGAGGTAAAAAATTCAAAAAAATCAAGGTTAGAAGGGTCCCTTCTAACCTTGATGGATGCATATATTTAGGAATCTTACATACCAAATTTCTTCTTGAATTTTTCTACACGTCCACCTTTTTCTACAGATTTTTGCTTACCTGTATAGAAAGGATGGCACTCTGAACAGATTTCAACTTTTATTTCTTCTTTAGTTGATTTAGTTGCAAAGCTATTGCCACATACACATTTCACTTGCACCTCATGAACCTCTGGATGGATACCATTCTTCATCCTACTCACCTCTTTCCGTAAAAACTTATGATAAAGCTATGAAAAGCTTTTTTCTTTATTTCTGTAAGTATATAAACACTATTAGTAGTTTAACTACTATATTATAGCATACAACTTTTATAGTGACAAGGAAAATTTACTTAAAGCTTTTTCCTTATCATCTCTACAAAATCACGGTTTTTCTTGGTCTCCACTAGGGATCTTACAATTTTTTCCGTTACATCTTGAACTGAATTATTACTCATGGCTCTTCTTATGCTCCAAATGGCCTGTAGCTCTTCCGGACTTAGTAATAATTCTTCTCTTCTTGTACCGGATTTATTAACATCTACAGCTGGGAATATTCTCTTTTCTGATAGCTTTCTATCTAAGTGTAGCTCCATATTACCTGTACCTTTAAACTCTTCGAAGATAACATCATCCATTCTACTACCGGTTTCTACCAAGGCGGTGGCTATGATGGTAAGACTTCCAGCATTTTCAAGGTTTCGTGCAGCGCCAAAAAATCTTTTTGGTTTATGTAGAGCTCCTGGATCTAAACCTCCAGATAAAGTTCTACCGGTGGGTGGTATGGTAAGGTTATAGGCTCTAGCCAGTCTTGTAAGACTATCTAATAAAATCAATACATCTTTACCATGCTCCACCAATCTTTGAGCACGATTCAACACCATTTCAGCCACTTTAATATGGTGGCTTGGCAATTCATCAAATGTAGAATAGACTACTTCCCCTTTAATAGAACGTTGCATATCCGTTACTTCCTCTGGACGCTCATCAATTAATAGAACAATTATTTCTATTTCCGGATAGTTGATGGCTACACTATTAGCTATGCTTTGTAGCAGAATAGTTTTTCCGGCTTTAGGTGGTGCAACAATAACACCCCTTTGTCCTTTACCAATAGGAGCAATTAAATCAATTAATCTAGTAGATAATTCTTTTGTATTATTTTCTAAATTTATTCGTTCTGTGGGATAAATCGGGGTAAGGTCTTCAAAATTAGGTCTTCGAGTAGCAGATTCTGGATTTAAATCATTGATACTTTTTACATAGAGAAGGGCTTTAAACTTTTCACTACTTTTAGGTGGTCTTGTTATGCCAGAAATTTTGTCTCCTGTACGCATATTAAACCTTCTAATTTGTGAGGGTGATATATAGATATCGTTGTCACTAGATAAGTAATTTTGCCTTCTTAAAAACCCATAGCCATCCTGGTGGATTTCCAGAACTCCTTCTGCAGTATTCATAGCTTCACCATCTGGAATCTCATCTGTAAGATGTTGGGGTAGCTCTTTTGTTTTCTTTGCATTATTATCCTCTTGCTTCTTTTTTAGGATTGCATCTATCAATTCAGCCTTTTTATACTTAGCTATATTTTTCAAATCTAATTCTTTTGCCAAATCCTTTAATTCCGATAACTTTTTTTCATTTAATTCCGAACTTTGCAAACTTAATAACACCTCCAAATTTTAAATAGCCTAGCACTATAATAGGGACAGAATTTTCATCTGCCCCTTTATTCATTACTGTTAATGCTATCACCTTTATAATAAACTGTCAATTCTTTGTAATTAATTTTTGTTAATTAATATGCATACTTAGGTTTCTGATTTAATTTGTGAAGAGCTTCTATGAATCGAATGGTTCCCGTCTCTGAACGCATAACAACAGAATGGGTTGTGGCAACATTATTACTTCTAAAAGTTACACCCTTTAATAGTTCTCCATCTGAAATACCAGTAGCTGCAAAATATACTTCATTCCCCTTCACTAGGTCTTCCATATATAATATTTTATTAACATCTACACCCATTTTTATACATCTTTCTCTTTCTGCTTCTTCATAGGGCACCAAACGTCCTTGAAATCCTCCACCTAAACACTTCATACCTGCAGCAGCGATCACTCCTTCAGGTGCACCACCGATGCCTAACATAATATCCACTCCTGTATAATCAAAACAGGTAGCCAATGCTGCCGCCACATCTCCATCACTAAAAAGCTTTATTCTGGTTCCCGCTTCTCTACATTGTCTTATAATTTCCTGATGTCTAGGTCTATCCAGCAGGGTTACGGTTAAGTCCTCTATGCTTTTATTCAAGGCCTCAGCTGTAGCTCTTAAATTTTCGTGAATCGGTGCATCTATATTGACTTTTCCTGCTGCCTTAGGTCCTACAGCAATCTTATCCATATACATGTCAGGAGCATTCAAAAGACATCCCTTTGGAGCCATAGCTACTACTGCAATTGCATTAGGTAGTCCCTTTGCTACAGAGTTGGTACCCTCTACAGGGTCTACAGCTATATCTACCTTAGTGGAGTTAGCCTCTCTTTTTCCTACCTTCTCCCCTATATATAGCATAGGAGCTTCGTCCATTTCCCCTTCTCCTATCACTACTACACCATCAATATCTAAGGTGTCGAACATTTTCCGCATGCCATCTACACCAGCTTGATCTGCAGCTATTTTATCCCCTCGTCCCATATACTTTGCAGCCGCTAGGGATGCTGCTTCCGTTACCCTTGTTAGGTCTAACGCTAAGTTACGATCCATAATTCTGCCTCCCCAATTTTATGATCTATTTCTACCGTGTTTTGCAATAACTTCTTTTAAAGTAGCGGTTTTATCTAGTCGATGCACAGCCTCCACAAACCTAATGGTACCTGTTTCTCCCCTCATTACAACAGAATGGGTTTGAGCCCTATCATTCCCTAAGTAAAGTACTCCCTTCAACAGGTCCCCCTGTGTTATACCAGTAGCAGCAAAGAAACAATCATCACTGCTTACTAAATCATCCAAGAACAATACCTTATTTACATCTTCTTTAGATAGATTCATTTCTCTACATCTTTCCTCTTCCTCTGGGCTCATTGGATAAAGCATTGCCTGCATGTCTCCACCTAAGCATCTTAAGGCTACGGCAGCAATAACACCCTCAGGTGCACCACCGATTCCCATTAAAATATCTACTCCTGTCTCATCAAACCCAGTTGCAATAGCTGTAGCTACATCACCATCAGTAAATAGCTTGATTCTAGCTCCAGCTTCTCTTACTTCTTTAATAATTTCTTCATGTCTAGGTCTGTCCTGTATCGTAACAGTAATATCTTCTATGCTCTTATCTAAGGCTTTAGCCACTGCCTCTAGGTTTTCTCTTACAGAAGCATTTATATCAATGACACCCTTGGCTTTAGGTCCCACAGCAATTTTTTTCATATACATGTCTGGAGCATGAAGCAGGCATCCCTTAGGAGCTATGGCTACTACAGCTATGGCATTAGGAAGCCCTTTAGCAATGAGAGTTGTTCCCTCCAAAGGATCTACAGCTATGTCCACCTCTACCTCTTCGTCGTCTCCACATCCTACCTTTTCACCTATGTACAGCATAGGTGCTTCGTCCAGCTCACCTTCACCAATCACTACTGTTCCCCTTATGGAAAGACTAGAAAAGGTTTTTCTCATGCCATCTACAGCTGCTTGGTCAGCTCCTTCTTTGTCACCTCTACCCATATAAGATGCAGAAGCCAAAGCTGCCGCCTCCGTCACCCTCACTAATTCCAAGGATAAATTTCTATCCATTCACTGTTTCCTCCTTCGTTGTAAAGAAAAATTAACTATATAGTTTTTCTACTTATTTAAGTTATACTCTTTATATTTCCTTTTACCAATATATTATACTACTATCCACCTATTCTCAACAATATTATAGCATATTGTGTTACGAAAATCTCCTAAACACAAAAGTCCGCCAAAGGACACACCCTTCAGCGAACTTATTTTATAAAAACTTATTTACAATACAATGCCACCATCAACAGATATTACCGCACCCGTGACAAAGCTAGATTCCTCTGAGGCCAAGAATAGGCATGCATTTGCTATACAGCATTTACATTGACATTCTTTCTACCTAATTCTTTTGCTAAGGTTTACATTATTCTAATCCTTCGCTTCTTTATTTCTTAAGCTGTTTTATCACATAGGCCATATTTTGAGCTAGGTGTTGCATAATGCTTACACCCTCGGTGTCCTCATGGGCATCCACAGCTCCACCCTTCCCCGCCATTCCAACATTCCAATAATTAGACCCTATAACCGTAAGGTCATTTACTGTCATCCACATTAATAATTGAGCAAAGGCAAAGTCATGACCAGCTCTTCTAGCTACTGTAATAGGGGCTGCCACCTTTCCTGAAAACACAGTACCTTTTTGCCAATTATAATTTTCTGTTTTCTCCTTCATTTCGTTAACAGCCCATCTTCCCGAAAAGCCCGCTCGATCTAATAATGCCTTTAAATCTGCCGTTATAGAAGCATGATATACTGGAGATCCAAATAATAAACCATCTGCTTCTACCATTTGGTCAAATATATCGTGAAAATCATCCTTCACGGTACATCTTTTGGCCTCAATACATTGATAACATCCAGTACAAGGTTGGATTTTTTTATTCCTCAAGGAAATGAATTTAGTTTGTATTCCTTGCTTCTCTAACACTTCCAAAGTAACCTTCATAAAATATGCTGTATTGCTTTCTGCCCTTGGGCTACCTACAATCCCAACCACCTTCATAACTGTTCCTCCTCTTTTTTATCCTATATTTCAAGATTTACTTTGTCTTATAGCAAAAGTATTTCTTCTGCCACAAGAATTATATCCTTTTATTTTTTATCCTTGCTCTACTACTTTAGCTGGAAGCATACTCTTATCTCCCTGAGGTGTAGCTAAGGAAACCGTCACCATCACTACAATACCCACAATAAAGGCAATGGCTCCACCATCTAATTTAGGCTGAAAGATACCAAAGGTACTTAACATATACAGTGTAAAAGAAGTTATCGAACCTATTAACATACTTGCAATAGCCCCTTCCTTCGTAGCCCTTCTCCAACGAACAGCTGCAACAAGAGCAGGCCCTAAACCTGCAGCAAAGAATCCAAAGGCTGCATTACCTATCCATGCCACTAAATCTGGTGGATTTAGTGCCAACAAGAAGGTAATAAAGCAAATTACTGCAGTAGCAATTCTCGAATAACGTATACCCTGTTCTCCTGAGATTTCTTTATTAAGCCCCTTTTGCAGAAAATCACGGATAATCGTAGAGGCTGCAACCAGAATAAAGGCTGCAACCGTTGACATTATTGCAGATACCGCCGCCGCCATAATAATTCCACCTAATCCCCCCGGGATAAAGTGAACCAAGAAAGCTCCCACTACCATATCAGGGTTTTCTAAAGCCGGTACAATACCTTGTATTTCTGCTGCTTTGTAGGCCATACCTGTAAATAGGAAGAGAGTAATAAATACATAGGCAACAGCAGAAATAGCCGGTGTCCAACGTAGTCTTTTTACATCATCTATAGCAAAAAATCTTGTAGAGACATGGGGCTGTCCAACAGTCCCAATTGCGTAAACAATAAAGAAAGAGATGTAGCTCCATATACTTAATCCAAAGCTTTCAGACCATGGTTTTAGTACTTCAGGGTTATAAGAAGCCAAGGTATTGTTCATGGCTGTAAATCCCCCTACTTCTCTAAATCCAAATACCATCGCTAGCACAGCACCTACCATCATTACACTAATTTGTATAGCTGAAATCCACATAGTTCCTTTTTGTCCACCCACCGTAACATAAAAACCGACAACAATGACACCTACAATAAGTCCTGTTACATAAGTGGAGTTAAGTAATGTCTGGAATAACAATCCCATTGCCACCCATTGAGAAACCATGAAACCAAAAATACCTAAAATAATAATAACGGAAGAAATCCAACGTAGTGCTTTACTTCCATACACCTTTTCAAATAAGTCCGGCACCGTAATTAAATCGTATTTTTCACTTAAGACACGCATTGGCTTTCCTAGCAAACCAAAGATGACAACATAGGCCAACAATGCATTAACTGGAATTTGAAGCATTGGTTGGTATCCAAATAAATAGGCAAGCCCTGGTAGTCCAACAAAGAAGAACCCACTGGCGATGGTTGCACATGCAGAAAAGGCAATTAAGTATGGCCCCATAGAACGTCCCCCCACATAGAAGTCCGACATGTTTTTTTGTCCTCTACTGGACATATAACCTATCCCCGCCGTTAATAAAAAGTATCCTGCGAACATTACTAATACTATAGCATCCACCAATCATCTCCTCCTTTTGTTTTAAATGTTATCCCGTATAAAAAGTTTA
Source organism: Clostridiaceae bacterium (assembly GCA_020832135.1). Classification (GTDB taxonomy): domain Bacteria; phylum Bacillota; class Clostridia; order Peptostreptococcales; family Natronincolaceae; genus JAFIFG01. The sequence goes on along the minus strand of JAFIFG010000149.1, from coordinate 14,443 downwards.
AAAATAGCCAGATAGGCCAAATCACAAACAATAAAAATAGTGTAATATTGGGTAAACCAAACATATTATCTCCTCCTTCTTACCAAATTCCATTTCTCTTAGCTTCAAACCTCAATTCATCCCTAAAGTCAGGATGGGCAATGCTGATTAATCGCTTAACCCTCTCTGTAACTGCTTGACCCCTAAGTCTAACGGCACCATATTCCGTCACTACATAATCCACATCATTTCTAGATAGACTCACCGCTGCTCCTTGCTTTAGCATGGGCACAATTTTTGATATGGTTTTTCTTTCCACTTCTTTATATTTTACACTGGCAGTAGAGTAAAGAGCAATAAAGGATTTGCCCTCCGGACAAACCTGTGCCCCTACAGCAGTGTCACTTTGTCCCCCAGTACCAGAAAACTGCATTGGCCCAATAGACTCTGATGCACATTGTCCAAATAAATCTACCTCTAGCGTCGTATTAATAGAGGTCATCTTATGATTTTGCCCTATCACATAAGGGTTATTGGTCCAATTCCCATGCTTCATTAGTACAGAAGGATTATCATCTAAAAAGTCGTATAGCTTTCTACTCCCCAATGCAAAGGTGGCAACACTTTTACCTGGGTATAGTGTCTTCTTCCTATTAGTTACAACTCCCGCTTTAATTAAATCCATCATACCGTCGGTAAACATTTCCGTGTGGATACCTAAGTTCTTCTTTACCTTCAATGCCTCTGCAACCGCATTAGGAATACCACCTATCCCTAATTGTATTGTGGCCTCATCCTCTACTAACTCTGCAATAAACTCTCCTATCTTTTTGTCCTTATCATTTAAAAGACTCTCTGCTAAAGCTGGTACATCATAGGTATTTTCCACCACCACATCTAATTCACTCACATGCACCATTGTATCCCCAAAGGTTCTTGGTAAATTAGGATTTGCCACAGCTATTACAAAAGCTCCCTTATCAATGGCATCCCTTTCATAAGTGGTGCTTAGGGAGAGACTTACATAGCCATGATGGTCCATTGGTGTACAACCCACCAATAACACTAGTCTTCTTCCATCTCTTGCATGCATCCTCTTGGTGAAGGCCGTATGCAAATGCTGGGGTGCAAAAGAAACGATTTCATTTTTATGAGCCTGTCTCATAGCAGGAGAGTAGAACCATCCAGTTGTACGTATAGTATCTTTGTAGGCTGGATTTGTAATGAATTCATATGCTCCCATCGGAAGACAATTGGTTAAGTCACAACCTTGAATACCATAATCCTTTATACGGTGCAATTCATTTAATAAAGGTATAGGCTCTGCTGCCCCCAAACTAGTAATGATAAAATCTCCTGACTGTAAAGTTTGTAGTGCTTCATCTATCGTCTTTACTTTGCTTTTATATAACTGATGAATATCTTTTACCATTTTTATCTCCCTCCAATTTTATTTCCCTACTTCCCCCCCATCTTACAAGGGAACAACCGAAACCATAACCTGTGCCTGCCCCTAATAAAGCAACAACATCCCCATCTTTTACCTTGCCTTGCTTAATACCATAATCTAGTGCCAACCATTGGTCCGCATGCCCACAATGACCATCATCACTTAAATATACAGTTTTTTCTTTATCTATCCCTAACTCTCCCATGATGGCATAATGAGCCTTTGGATTAATATGGGTTATCCCAATGAAGTCAATGTCTTTTTCCTCAAGTTTTGAGTTTTCAACAGATTTTCTAACTGCTCCAACAAAAGCAGGTAAAGATTGGGTGGCTAATCGTTTCTTCATCCCCTCTGGATCTGTTAAAGTGATTAATCTGGCCTTTCTTAAAGCCTCTGGATCTTGAGCTATTTCTTCTGTAATTGGATGAAGGGTTCCACCATACTTACCAATTACATCATCACAAAATTCATGGGCCGTAATAATACTGGACTCTAACAATTCATTTTCTAAGTGGTCCCGCTTTAAGATCACTGCAAATCCTGCTGGTGCCATATCAAACATAAAGGATTGTTTTGGATCTTTATAATCAACTAAATAACTATTGGCATTTCCTCCCGTCACCAATACCGTGTTTAAACTTTCATCCGCCTGCATCATATCCTTCGCAACCTTGAGGCCTAAAGGAGTACCAGCACACCTAAAGGATAAATCCCATGCATAGGCATGATCAGCACCTAGTTCATTTTGTATCTTCACCCCCACTGTCCAACAAACATATTCAGCATAGGTTTCACCAGCATATAAAATCATATCTAATTCCTTAGGATCCACACTAGTTTTTTTCAATAGAGCCTTGCTTGCCTTAGTAGCCATCATGCCTGGATGGTCCTCTGTACCACCTACATATTTCCTATTGATCCCCATTTTTTCCCTTAATACTTCTGCTGGGATATTCACCTGTGGCGATAACTCTTCTGCAGTAATTTTTTTTTCTGGAACATAAATGGAATAATCCAATATCCCTACACGAAAATTCTTTGTCATTTAACAGTGCCTCCTTTTTAATTTAAATTTATTCTTCTGTGTATTGCCAAGACTTCTACTTCAATTCGATAAACAAAGTGTAAGAAATGATTTTCATACCTCCCTAAAAACATTTTAATTTTTTGCTTGCACTATATTAATAGCAACTTCTGTGCCAATTTTCAAAAAATATTTTCAAAAGTTCTTTCCTTGTGACAACTGTCTTTCAAACCCTACTAACCCCGCCTATACCACTAGCACTCCCCAACTCTTTTGTAACATTTTGTTACTTTAAAATCTAAAAAGTTATCGAATTATTGTAAAATATCAAATTTATACTTAAGTAACAATTTGTTACATGTATTATTTTGTTACACTCACCTTTCTCCTACCTGCATCTTTATAAAAAATGTTATAATAGGTAAAATAGATGTCTACTCTTTATAACTATGATGTTTTTAGGAGGTGTCACCTTTTATGCAAAATAAAAATAACAATCCTAATTTTTGTCCTAAAGAAATATCAGAAATGTTTTTATCTATGACTTCTCTTTTATTTGATCAATTGCCGATTCCTATTAATTTAGTGGACGTAGAAGGTACTATTATTGCCATGAATAAAGCATTCTTAGAATTTCTTCACTTAAAAGAAAGAGATGTCATAGGAAAATCTATTACTGAAATTGACCCTACCGTACGATTGCCCATCGTTCTGAAAACAGGTCGGGCTGAAATTGGGCAAGCCCACAGATTTCAAGACAGTAGGTCTGCCATTGTTCATCGTATCCCCCTCTTTTATAATGGCACCATCATAGGTGGTGTTGGAGTTATTTTATTTGATGACTTAAAATATCTCTACAATCTTATTACTGAGCATGATATGATGCGGACTTCCATACCTAAAGAGCAGAAGAAATTAGGGGATATTTATATGGCAAAGTATGATTTTGATGCTATATTAACCCAGTCCCCTAGCGGTATTAAATGTAAAGAGGTTGCTAAAACCTACAGTAACACTGATTTTTCTGTTTTAATCACAGGGGAAAGTGGTGTTGGTAAGGAACTCTTTGCCCATGCCATCCACAAAAATAGCCGTAGAAAAAATGGTCCCTTTATTCGTATCAATTGTGCCGCTATACCTGATGCCCTTTTAGAGTCAGAGCTTTTCGGCTATGAGGAAGGGGCCTTCACAGGTGCCAACAAGTCAGGTCGAAAGGGAAAATTTGAACTGGCAAATGGTGGAACCATTTTTTTAGATGAGATTGGAGATCTACCTTCCACCATGCAAGTAAAGCTTTTAAGAGTGCTACAGGAGCGGGAAATAGAAAAAGTAGGTGGCAATAAAATTATTGATTTAGATATAAGAGTAATAGCCGCCACCAATGCTGATTTAGAAAAAAGAATCGAAGAGGGTACCTTTCGTTCTGATTTGTTTTACCGGTTAAATGTGTTGAATCTAAAAATTCCTCCCCTTAGAGATCGCCAGGAGGATGTCCCTCTTTTAATACAGCATTTTGTAACTTCTATTTATCAGGATTTTGAAATATATAAAAAGTTTCCTGAGGAAATTATAAAACTACTAAAGGATTACCACTGGCCTGGTAATGTGCGTGAGCTTAAGAACACAGTGGATAGAATCGTGGTGAATACCACAGGAGAGTTAGTAAAAAGAGAAAACCTTCCACAAAATATTCTAGAAAGTCACCACTATAAGGTGGCCGGCTATAAAGCCTCTACTTCAAAGAAGGGAAGCTTAAAGAAAACCCTAGCAGAAATCGAAAAAAAGATTATTTTAGAGACCATAGAAGAATATAATGGTAACAAAGCAGAAAGCGCCAGGGCTCTAGGTATACCTAGGATGACCTTATATAGGAAGTTACAGGAAATATCCTCTTAAAACTTTAAAAAGCTACAGTATGTAAGACCCATACTGTAGCTTTTTACTTAATCACCAAATTTTCAATTTTTCTGCTTCCCCTTGAAGTTCATTCCTAAAATCAGGGTGTGCAATAGCAATTAATCATTTTACTCTTATTTGTAATACTTGTTTTCATCTATTACTTTACTGCATTCTCCCAATCCTTCAAGAACCTATCTATACCGCTGTCCGTCAATGGATGTTTCACCATCTGCTTAAAGATCTTGTAAGGTATAGTAGCAATATGGGCCCCCGCCTTTGCCGACTGTGTTACATGTAGACTATGGCGAATACTGGCGGATATAATTTCCGTATCTATTAAATGTAGGTCAAAGATCTCCATGATTTCTTCTATAAGTCCCAAACCTTCATGGCCTATATCATCCAGTCTTCCCAAGAAGGGACTTACATAGGTGGCCCCTGCCTTTGCCGCCATTAGGGCTTGATTAGCAGAAAACACCAATGTTACATTGGTTTTGATACCTTTAGCCGAAAGTGACTTAGTAGCCTTTAGACCCTCTGCTGTCATAGGAAGCTTAATCACGATATTATTATGGATTTTAGCTAAATCCTCCGCTTCCTTCAACATCCCCTCAGCATCCAAGCTGATTACTTCAGCACTGATGGGTCCATCTACTATTTCAGTAATTTCCTTAATAACATCCTTAAACACTCTACCCTCTTTAGCTATAAGGGAAGGATTGGTGGTAACTCCTTCTACAATTCCCCAGGAAGCTATTTCTTTTATTTCCTCCACATTGGCTGTGTCTATAAATAATTTCATATCGGTCTCCTCTCTATTCCATTCTCCCCTTTTAGATACCTAATATTTTTCTAGCTTCCTCCGGAGTGGCTATCTCTCTTCCCAACTCCTTTGCTATTCTAACGATTCTTGCTACCAATTCAGCATTGGATTTTGCTAATTCTCCCTTATTATAATAAATATTGTCTTCAAACCCTACCCTCACATGACCTCCTAAAAGTATGGCCATGGTGGCTAAAGGCAGTTCATGTCTACCGATGCCTGCTACTGTCCAGGTGGATCCCTCTGGAATACAGTTCACCATATGCATCAAATCCTCTGGAGTTGCAGGACATGCCCCCGGTACTCCTAGAACAAAGTCAAAATGCATCGGAGTCTTAACAAATCCCTTTTTAGCTAGCTTTTTAGCATTTTCAATCATACCTCTTTCAAATACCTCTAGCTCCGGTTTCACACCTAGTTCCTTCATTCTAAGAGCAAACTTCTCCATGTATTCCTCTGTATTCATAAATACATCCGGGCCAAAATTACATGTACCACAGCTTAATGTAGCCATCTCCGGCTTTAATTCCACCGGCTGCAGTCTTTCCTCAGGGCTATGCCATACAGCTCCTCCAGTGGAGGGCTGAAAAATTACATCACATTTTTCTTCTATCTTTTCCTTTATTTCCTTATATACATCGTAGGATTGAGTTGGGTTACCCTCCTCATCTCTAGCATGGATATGTACGATTGCAGCTCCAGCTTTATAGCATTTATAGCTTTCCTCTGCTATTTCCTCAGGAGCAATAGGTAGATTAGGCTGTAGTTCTCTCGTCACCTCCGCCCCCGTTAGTGCAGCTGTTATAATTAATTTTTCCATTTTGTCCCCTCCTAATTATTTACTCTACTCTATTTACTTGTACAATTCGTTGTTGCTTCAGATGAAAATCCAATATATTAAGGGAATGAGCTTTAGAGTTGTCAATACTTGAAGTAGCATGACAGTATATATTTGATTTTCACTACTTTACTCAATAATTGCACAACTACTTTCTCTTCTTATCCTTAGTTACTACACAGGTTCCTATAGCCCTACATACCACCACAGGCTCATCTAATACATCGCAGGCAGAATCATTAATATCCGGTCTTGGTACGATTACCTTTCTAGCTTCAAACTTCATTTTTCTTGAGCTATTACCCTCCTTTATTATTTCCCCCTCTGCTTCAATATACTCTCCAGCATAAACAGGAGCAGTAAACTCTACACTTTCATAACCAGCAAAAAGTCCTTCATCCCCATCGTTACGTATCAAAAGTTCTGTTGCAACATCACCAAACAAATGCAACATCTTAGCACCATCCACTAAATTCCCTCCATAATGGGCATCATGCATGCTCATTCTCATTCTAATTATAGCTTTCATATAAACATCTCCTTATTTTGATATTTTAACTTCTTTTAATACCTTCATATTTTACCCTAGCCACCTTTATGATACCATATTTTATCTTATTTTTCTTTATTTTCAATTAAAAACTCTTGATAAAAAAATATAATCTTTACAAAAAATGTTTAAGTGAAACTTATAATTATTCAGAATATTAACTCAGGGTTAAATTCAGGAAAACATTTTCATTTTGTTGGTTATCCTCTATAGGTGCTTGTATATTTTTATGATAATTTTGTATAATTATGCATCAATGCTACATAGTTATTTTGTTATGAAATTAATTTGTAACCCTCATAAAAACTTGTCTGATTGTTAATAAAAAAACACTTGCATAATGTGATGTGTCATTGTATAATTATTTAATATAAAATTTATTTAAATTTTCTAACAATTTAAATGAGTTTATTGCACTGATACCTTACTATTCGTATTACAAGAATAAGTATTTAAAAGGAGGGAATTTTACATGGAAAAAAGTGTAGTAAAAAGAGAGAATTGGGGGTCGAAGATCGGTTTTATCATGGCAGCAGCTGGTTCAGCCGTTGGTCTTGGTAACATCTGGAGATTCCCCTACCTACTCGGTGAAAATGGTGGTGCGGCATTTCTTCTTATCTATTTAGTTTTTGTTGTCTTTATCGGAATTAGTATTATGATCGCCGAGTTTGCTGTAGGTAGAAAATCAAATCGTGCAGCTGTTGGTGCTTTTAAAAGTCAAAGTGGTGGATGGACCTTTGCAGGAGTAATAGGGGTATTAAGTGCCTTCTTCATCATGGGCTTCTATCCAGTAGTTGGTGGTTGGTCTATGTCCTATATCGTAAAATCCTTTACTGGGTTGTTGGGTAACCCTGAAGCAATCGGTGGTACCTTCGGTGCTTTTATTACTGGATCTACTCAACCACTAATATGGATGCTTGCTTTCCTAGTATTAAATGTACTAATTGTTGCTAAAGGTATTGCTGGTGGTATTGAAAAAGCTGCTAAATTATTAATGCCTGTACTATTTGGTCTTTTAGTATTGATTGCCTTTAGAAGTCTTACCCTTACAGGTGCAGCAGCAGGACTTAGCTACATGTTCAAGCCTGACTTCTCAGCGGTAACAGGTCAAACTTGGTTAGCGGCATTAGGGCAAGCTTTCTTCTCACTGAGTCTTGGTATGGGTTGTATGATTACCTATGGAAGTTACCTAAACAAAAAAGAAGATCTTGTAAGCAATGCTGTACTTGTAACTGGAATGGACGTTGGAGTTGCTTTATTAGCAGGTCTTGCTATGTTCCCAGCAATTTTCGCTATGGGTATGGAGCCTGATGTTGGTCCTGGTCTTGTATTCGTTGTTATCCCATCAGTATTTGCTGCAATGGGTAGTATCGGTACATTATTATCTATTATTTTCTTTATAGCTCTAACTGTTGCAGCCCTTACCTCTTCTGTATCCTTGATGGAGGTTGCTGTTGCATACTTTATCGATGAAAAGGGTGTAGAAAGAAAGAAGGCTGTTTATGGTGTATCTAGTGCTATGGGTGTGCTATGTGTCCTATCTTCTCTTTCTCTAGGAGCGATGGCAGGTTTTACAATTCCAGGTTTAGGAGTTGGATTCTTTGACTTATTCGACTATATAACTGACAAGATATTCCTATCTATCGGTGGGTTATTACTTGCAATCTTTGTTGGATGGTTCTTAGATAAGGAAGAACTTAGACAAGAGCTTACAAATGGCGGAACAATACAATTTGGATTATTTGAAGCATGGCATGCTTTAATAAAATACGTTATCCCTGTAGCAATTGCTATCGTTGCTGTTGCAGGTATTGCATCTATTGAGCAAACAGGTCTAATGGTCTTTGGACTTCTGATCATCGTTGTTCTAGCAGTATTTTCTAAGAAATTATAAAAAAATCATAAAAAAGTGGTACAAAAGAGTCGATCTCTTTGTACCACTTTTTCTTTTATGATTAAACTTCTCTTCTTAAGTCTTATTCTTCAGCTCTATCAAGTGCCTCCAGTATCTTTTAGGCATATAGCTTCGCTGAAGCTTTGGATTTTTACGGTTTTTAATGGCTATGCTTTTAAAGTAACTTTGCCACATCTCTTGATATGCCAGTTCCTCTTCATCCAATAGGAGTTCCCCTTGAAGGTCTCCCTCCTTTATAATCCAACAGGTCTTGTTATATAGTGCAGCTATATTTCTTCTTCCATCATGGATGATCCAATTCTCCGAGGCCATACGTTTTGAAAAATGAGGTGCCAACAGTGCTGTTACATTATGATCTGGTTCTATAAAGGCATAGTAGATGTCCCCCTGCAGTTTTTGAAATCTCACCAATCCCAGTAATCTATGAGCTTCCTTCCCTACCTTATGACTTATTTTATGTACATGCTGTACGATGTCATGGGTGTGGTATTGATCTATTTTCCCTCCTATAGAAAAGCCCAATTTTATATAGTTGTAAATATAGGTGGCGGCCTCCATATCCTCCGATAGAAATAGATAAAATACATTTTTCAAAGCCCTAGAGGATATTTTTTCCCTGATGGCACTATATACCTTATCTGCCTTTTCTTCTTCAGTTGCAATATGTATATAGGTTACCAAAAAACTTTCCTGAAGATCTGCCTTGGCTATTATTTTTTCTGGTTTTTCCTTGCGATAATAAGCTTCATAAATGGCAGTTAACAACCCTTCAAAGCTGCCATCATATATGTAGTGTATCATCGAATCTCCCTCTTTCTACATCATCAATGGGTAAACATAGATAATTGCTGTCCCTCTTCTATACCAGAAGTCTTACCCTTAGGCTCCTGAAGTACTAGAGCCTGGCGAATAAGGTTTTCCTTAAAGCCTACTTCTCCATAATATTTCCCACCACAGGTGATAAAATGTTTTGCTCGTTTTAGTACTACTCCCATTTTCTTTAGGTTATCATAGCTTAGGGAATGAAATCTCCTGGCTGCAGCTATTCGTTTTGCTGACTTTACACCTATTCCCGGAATCCGTAGAAGCATTTCATAGGGAGCTTTATTAATTTCTACAGGAAATAGCTGCATATTCCTAAGGGCCCAATCGCACTTAGGGTCCAAGGTAGTATCAAAGTTAGGCTGATGCTCCTGTAGCAGCTCCTTCGAGGTAAAGCCATAGAATCTTAGGAGCCAATCCGCCTGATACAATCTATGCTCCCGTAATAGGGGTGGGGCTGCTAGAGTTGGAAGCCTTTCATCCTGTGATACCGGCACATAGGCAGAGTAATATACCCTCTTTAATCCAAATTGATTATATAGTCCCTCCGTAAGTCTCAGTATGCTTAAATCGTGGTCAGCGGTGGCACCAACAATGAGCTGTGTACTTTGTCCACCCGGCACAAATTTTCCTGCATTTTTATATAGCTTTCTTTCCTCCACCTTTTGGATAATTTGGTTGGCTATAAAACCCATAGGCTTTATAATGCTCTCCTTCTTTTTTTGAGGTGCTAAAAGCTTTAGTCCATTGCTAGAGGGGAGCTCTATATTGACACTCATTCTATCCACCAATTGCCCAGCCTGGTAAATAAGCTTAGGGTCAGCCCCAGGAATAGCCTTCATATGTATGTAGCCATTGAATTGGTGATGATGACGAAGCAGCTTAGCGGTCCTTAGTAGTAGTTCCATGGTGTAATCCGGACTTTTAACTACAGCAGCACTTAAGAACAACCCCTCTATATAATTTCTCTTATAAAAGTTTATCGTAAGCTCCGCCACCTCCTCTGGAGTAAAGGAGGCTCTAGGTACATCATTACTGCTTCTATTTACACAATAGGCACAATTGTAGATGCATTCATTGGTAAATAGGATCTTCAACAGAGATATACATCTCCCATCCTCCGACCAACTGTGGCATATACCGGACCTATGGGCATTTCCTATACCACCCTTAGTATTCTTCCTATTGCTCCCACTGGAGGAGCAGGAAACATCATATTTTGCAGCATCAGCTAGGATTTCTAGTTTCTGTAATACTTCCAAATTAGCCACCTCATATATTGTCGTTTTCTATTCACGTTTTCTATTCTTAACTTTATTTTATAGGATAAAATGAGTAGTGTCAAACATATGTTCTTTTAAAAATAAAATAAGGTTGAGGTTAAGCTATATCCATCACTATAGCTTAACCTCAGCCTCAAACATTCTTTACTTAAACCTCAAATTCAATTCCTCATAAATCTCCTCAGGAGCTATTTCTTGTTCTTTTAATAGCACCAACAGATGATAAATCAAATCACTGCTTTCATAGATCAATTCTCCCTTGTCGCCATTTTTAGCGGCAATGATTACCTCAGAAGCCTCTTCCCCGACTTTTTTACATATTTTATCGATACCATTTTGAAATAAATAATTGGTGTAGGAACCTTCTTTAGGACTTTCTTTTCTATTGGAGATCACTTCGTATAGCTTTTTTAGCACCTCAGCATCAGGTTTCTTTTTTTCCTTATTATCATAGAATTCATTAAAGAAACAGGTTTTCTCTCCCGTATGACAGGCTACTCCTTTTTGCTCCACCTTAATCAGCAGTGTATCTCCATCGCAGTCATAATCTATTTTCTTTACCTTTTGGGTATTGCCAGAGGTTTCTCCCTTGTGCCACAATTGTTTTCTGCTTCGACTGTAAAACCAAGTTTCTCCTGTTTCTAAGGTTTTTTCTAGGGATATTTCATTCATATAGGCCATCATAAGGATTTCACCTGTGTTTTCCTCCTGTATAATAGCCGGTATTAAGCCCTGCTCATTAAATTTTAGATCCTTCCACTTTTCCATCCTTGCCCCCCTTTTCTTATCCTACCGTCTTATGACTACTCCTCTTTCCTGTAGATACTCCTTCAGCTGCCCTATTTCTATCTCTTTAAAATGAAATAAAGAAGCTGCCAATGCTGCATCTGCCTTTCCCTTCGTAAAGCCATCATAAAAATCCTCCATCCTGCCAGCACCGCCGGAGGCAATAACAGGAATATTCACAGCTTCACTGATGGCCCTTGTGATTTCTAAATCATAGCCACTTTTTGTACCATCCTTATCCATACTGGTTAGAAGAATTTCCCCTGCCCCTAGCTTTTCTACCTCCCGGCTCCAAGCCACAGCCTCTAGTCCCGCATCCTCACGGCCTCCCTTTATGTAGACGTGATAGCTTCCATCCTCTTGCTTTTTTACATCTATAGCCACCACCACCGCTTGAGATCCAAAAAGTCTTGCACATTCTGTAATCAGTGTAGGACTTTTTACTGCAGCTGAATTGATAGAAACCTTATCGGCACCGGATTTTAAGACTTCCCTGAAATCTTCTACTGTTCTGATACCTCCACCGACGGTTAAGGGAATAAAAACCTCCTCCGCCGTTCTCCTTACAACATCCAATAGAATATTCCGTTCTTCATTGGAGGCGGTAATATCTAGGAATACTAGTTCATCGGCACCTTGTTTATTATACTCCTTGGCTATTTCGACAGGATCTCCTGCATCTTTTAGGTTAATAAAATTAACTCCCTTTACTACTCTACCTTTATTTACGTCTAAACAGGGGACAATTCTCTTTGTCAACATCTATAACCCCACCTTTACTTCTTCTAGCTGAATCCTATTTTCATACAGGGCCTTCCCCACAATGGCTCCCGCCATTCCTATTTCTACTAATTTATTTAAATCCTCCAGAGAAGAAACTCCTCCCGAGGCTATAATGTCCATATTCACTTGATTTTTCAATTCCTCCATAGCTTCAAGGTTTGGTCCCTCTAACATACCATCCTTAGCTATATCCGTATAAATAATGGTCTTTACTCCTATGGTTTCCATTTCAACAGCAAAATCTAAAGCCGAAACATCGCTGGCTTTTGTCCAACCATCTATGGCCACATAGCCCTTCTTTGCATCAATAGCTACAACAATCTTATCTCCGTATGTTTCTACTGCCTTTTTCACCATTTCCCTATCCTGTAGGGCTTTGGTTCCTACAATCACCCTGCTTACTCCTATGTTTATCAGGTTTTCTATAGCTTCAAGGCTTCTAATGCCTCCACCCACCTGTATAGGTATATTCACTGCCCTTACAATCTCTTGAATCACTGGCAGGTTTTTAGATTTTCCCTCTAGAGCCCCATCTAAGTCCACAATATGGAGAAACTTACCTCCCTTTGCCTCCCACATCTTCGCCACCTCAGCAGGCTTCTGAAAATAGACCTTCTCCTGTTGAAAATCCCCTTGTGTCAGCCTTACACATTTCCCATCCCGAATATCTATTGCCGGATATATCATCATCCTATCACTTCCCCAAAGTTTTTTAATATTTTCATCCCTACATCACCACTCTTTTCAGGATGAAATTGCAATCCATATATATTGTTCCTCTCCACCACCGCCGGCATATCTATCCCATACTCCATAGTTGCCTTTACGGCATCCGTGTCTTTGGTATCAGCATAATAGGAATGTACGAAATATACATATTCGCCTTCATGAATTCCCTTCAGAAGCTGGCTTTCTTCCTTTACCTTCAACTGGTTCCAACCCATATGGGGGATTTTTTTGCCGGCTGGAATTTTTACAATATTTCCTTCAAAAAAACCTAATCCTTCTGTTTTCTCTACCTCATAGCCATAGCTAAAGAGTATTTGCATCCCTATACATATACCTAAAAAGGGCTTACCCCTCTTGATTTCCCCTTTGATCCAACAATCCAAACCCTTCTTCTTCAAATTCTCCATAGCATCATAAAAAGCTCCCACTCCAGGAATAACCACAGCCTCAGCCTTACTCAACTCCTCTATGTCCCCTGAAACAAAGGCATCAAACCCTACCTTCTCCAAAGCCTTCTCAACACTCCTCAAATTCCCCATACCGTAATCTATGATTCCTATCATCGCTTACCACCTCCAGAGTTATGTTTACTTCATATAAAATACTAAGCCAATGCATTTGCAGGATATGAGTACAACTCTTAGTGGTAGTGTGTATTTTAGATGTAAAATCCGTTAAGAACTTGGTATGTTTGAGCAAAGCGAGTTTGCCAAGTTTAGGATTTTCCATTGGAATGAATCATAGAGTTGTCAATACTTGAAATAGCATGAGTGTATATATTTGATTTTCATAACGAACCTTAATAATTGCATAAATCAAACTACAAGGCACCTTTTGTAGACATAACTCCCTCTATCCTTTCATCAATCCGAGTAGCAGCATCCAATGCCCTCCCAAAAGCCTTAAATATACCTTCAATAATATGGTGATCATTTTTACCATAGAGGGTTCTAATGTGTAGTGTGATGCCGGCATGGAAGGCTACAGCCCTAAAGAATTCCTCCACCAGTTGCACTTCAAACTTTCCTACTGCCCAACCTGTAAAATCCACCTCAAAATGTAAAAAGGGACGACCACTTAGATCCATGGATACCATAGATAAAGCTTCATCCATAGGAATAAATAATGTGGAGTATCTTATGATACCCTTCTTATCCCCTAGAGCCTTTGCAATGATCTGCCCCAATACAATACCTACATCCTCCACCGTATGGTGAAAATCCACCTCAAGATCTCCCTTAGCCTCTATCTCTAAGTCCATCAACCCATGCTTCGCCACCTGCTGCAGCATGTGATCAAAAAAGCCTATACCGGTGTTGATCCTGCCTTTACCCTTTCCATCTAAATCTATGGCAATTTCTATATTGGTCTCTGCTGTACTTCGTTTTATCTTACTTTGCCTTTTCTTCATTTTATTGTTGCCCGTTGCCAAAACCTTATAAAACTCTATAAGTCTGTTTAATTCCCTGTTCAACCTATCCTATTTTGAATAACCGAAGTTAATCTACTCTAGTTTGATATAACAGTCCGAGGGCGTAAATTCGGATACAACGAATCCTACA
>JAFIFG010000140.1 GCA_020832135.1 Clostridiaceae bacterium | reverse complement strand
AAAGACCTTCACTAGATACTTTGATTTAAACTCATTTAATGTTGAGTTTCATCGATTACCATCCACTAGTCCTATACCTGGAAAAAATATAAAATCATTAGAAGAAAAGATTAAATCATGGAGCATTATCAAAAACTATATTTAATCTTCATTATCTCTACTTGTAAAGCAATTTATTTCTACCTTAGCTGTATAAACAACAGCTAAGGTTTTTCTATTTTGCAAAAGAATAACTCAAATAATAAAGCTAATAATACCTTTAGTATATAATTTATAATTGAGGTGAAATAATGAGAAAATCAGCAATAATTATAGGTTCAGGTATAGGTGGTTTGTCTACAGCTATAAGATTGCTTAGCAAAGGATACGATGTTAAAATTTATGAAAAAGAAAAAACAATCGGTGGTAAAACAAATCAATTAGTTCATGGGCCCTTCACCTTCGACTTAACAGCTTCCATCTTACTAAACCGAGCAATTTATGAGGAGGTTTTTACTGATGCCAATCTCAATTATAGGGATTATTTAGAATTTTTGAAGGTTGATCCTACTTATCGCTGCTTTTACCCCGATGGAGTTCATTATGATTTTACTAGAGATTTAGTTTCATTGATAAAAACCTTAGAATCCATTTCAACAGAGGATTCTATTGGATACATGAAATTATTATCGGAAGTGTATGAAAGATATATGATTGCTAATGATCATTTTTTACAAAAGACCTTTGAGAACCCTATTGATTTTTTTAAGCCCTCCTCTATAATGAATTCATTTAAAACAAAAGCATTTTCTACCTCATCTCAATTAATTTCAAAGTATGTAAAGGATGAAAAATTGCAAAAATTCTTATGCTATCAGTCCTTATACGTAGGAATATCCCCCTTTGAAGGATAGCTTTAACTCATATGGTGGCACTGCCTTTGGACTAAGTCCTACCCTAACACAAACAAATTATTTTAGACCTCATTTAAAATCAGAAACCGTCAAAAATTTATATTTTGTTGGTAGCTCCGTTCATCCTGGCCCTGGAGTTTCAATCGTCCTGCTTTCAGGCAAGCTTGTAGCTCAGGAAATAGTAAAAGACACTTCCTCTAACTATGTATAAATAGCTACAAATTTAAAATCACGAACTTATAATTAAGCTCGTGATTTTCTGTTTAATACTATAGAACCATTAACGCACTATTAGTTGTTGTCCTACAAAAATATTGCTAGGATTTGTTATGTTATTTCTTTCAACAATAGCATTAATAGTGGTATATCAAGTATTTTTCATACATAAATCATATTTGGATTTGCTAAGTTATTTAATTTTGCTGGTTCATCTACTGTAGTATTAAAATTAGTTGCAATTTTACCTAATGTATCCCTTGTTTCCACCATGTTAAACGTCAGTCAAACATAATGCCTGGCTTTTTTTCTTAATTGAGCTTTTTACCTTGAGTGCTTTTATATTTTTGGGTATAAATGTATTGGTGATTCTATAATGCATAATAAATCTTTTACTATTAAACAAATTTTATCTGATCATTGAAATAGCTTCCTTTCTCCTAGTTATGATTTATGTCCTGCTATCCCTAAAAATGTTGAAAAGGTTATTCATTGTGGTGATCCTGCCTTTGGTGATGCTCTTTATTTTCCTGAAGTTAATTCTCATATAACCTTCCACAGCGGATTAAAACATAGTTATCCAATACTTTTGCTTATTATTTTACATATATTATTAACATCAGATTCTTTTAAGTAAGGATGCATTGGAAGGGACAATACAATATCACACAATTCATTAGTAGTTTCAAACTCTTCATCGTTAAGCTTCAAACTGAAAAATGCTTCCTGTTTATGCATAGGTTTAGCATAGTAAATCATGCTAGGAATACCTTCTTCTTTAAGCTTAGCTTGAAGAAAATCACGTTGTTCTCTATTTTTAAGCTTTATGGTATACTGAGCAAAGCTTGATTTATATCCTTCTGGTATTAAAGGAGTTTCTACTGCATCATTAAGTTTTTTAGTATACCATTTATAAATTCTATTTACATCTTCTAGTTCATGATTAATAAATGCTGTTAATTTAACATTTAAGATAGCTGCCTGAATTGTATCTAATCTTGAATTTAAGCCAATTCTAATATTATCGTATTTATTTTCGCCCTTACCATGAACTTTATATGAATTAAGAAGCTCAGCAAGATTATCATCATTGGTAAATATAGCTCCACCATCTCCATAACAACCTAATGGCTTAGAAGGAAAAAATGAAGTTGTTGCAGCATCTCCAAAGCTACATG
Organism: Clostridiaceae bacterium; assembly: GCA_020832135.1. GTDB lineage: Bacteria > Bacillota > Clostridia > Peptostreptococcales > Natronincolaceae > JAFIFG01. The sequence continues at coordinate 14,500 of JAFIFG010000140.1, read as the reverse complement.
CCATCCTACCATCAATACTTCCTCCAAAACCTTGTGCACCATCTTCAAGAACTAGAAGATTATATTTTTTTGCAATTCTATTAATTTCATTATAATCTGCGGGAAGTCCAAACAAGTCTACCGGTACTATAGCTCTTGCTTTTAGTTTGCCATATTTTGTTATTTCTTGTATAGCTTTTTCTAATTTATCTGTATTAATATTAAATGTATTTCTATCTACATCAACAAGTATAGGTGTTGCACCTATAAGTGAAACTATTTCTCCTGTTGCAAAAAAAGTGAAATCTGGTACAAATACAGCATCTCCCTTTTTAATATCCCACGCCATCATTACTAGTGTCATTGCATCTGTTCCATTTCCACATGAAATACAATGCTTAACTCCAGTATAGTTAGCTAATCTTTCTTCTAATATTTTTACTTCTTCTCCATCAATAAAATTTGTATTTATTAATACCTTTTGTATAGCACTATCTATATCATTTTTATATTTTATATATTGTGATTTTAAGTCTCTAAATTCCATTGTACCATCCTTTCAGCTAGTGTTTTCTAGCTCTCATCTAATTATAACAATTCAATATTATCTCTATTCTTAACATTTTTCATTCCATTTCTTGTATCAAAGATAGCCTTTGCGTATTTTTGAACAAATTCATAATCAACATTTGTATGATCTGTAGTTATTATTACTAGATCTACCGCTTCGATTAGCTCCTTTTTTAGATCAGATTCCCCTTTTTTTATTACTCCATTTTCACTGTATTCCGATATATAAGGATCATAATAAAATACCTCAGCACCTAATTTTTCTACTTCTTCGATTACTCTAATAGCTGGACTCTCTCTAAAATCGTCAATATCTCGCTTATATGCAATACCTAAAAATAAGATTTTAGAACCATTTATTGCTTTTTTCTCTCTATTTAAAATTTTACTTGCTCTTTCCGCGCAATATTCTGGCATACGATCATTTATAATCATAGATGATTCTATCATTGAAGTATGAAATCCATACTCACGAGCTTTCCATGACAAATAATATGGGTCTAACGGAATACAATGTCCTCCGAAACCTGGTCCTGGATAGAATGCTTCAAAGCCATAGGGTTTTGATTTAGCTGCATCTATAACCTCCCAGAAGTTAATGCCCATTTTATTACTTAAAATTGCCAGTTCATTTACTAATCCTATATTTATATTTCTATAGGTATTTTCTAGGATTTTCTCCATTTCAGCAACTGCCGGAGATGATACAGGATGTATACATGCTTCTAAAACACTTTCATAGAGAGCAACTGCAATATCGGTACATTCTGAAGTGATACCACCCACTACTTTTGGTGTATTTTTAGTTTTATAAATCTGGTTTCCTGAGTCTACTCGTTCTGGTGAAAAAGCAAGAAAGAAATCTATACCACACTCTAATCCAGAAGTTTCTAATATAGGCTTTAGAAGTTCTTCAGTAGTGCCTGGGTATGTTGTTGACTCTAAAACAATTAGCGTATCCTTATGCATGTAAGGAACAATATTCTCTGCCAAAGTTTTTACATAGCTAATATCAGGTTGCTGATACTTATCTAGTGGTGTAGGCAAGCAAATACATATACAATCTGCCATTGCTACTTGCTTTAGATCAGTAGTAGCGATAAATAATCCAGATTTTGTAATTTTATCAATATCCTCATTAGATACATCCCTAATATAACTTGTTCCCGAATTAACCATTTCTACCTTTGATTCATTAATATCAAAGCCTATTGTTTTATATCCAGCCTTCGCCTTTTCTGCCGCCAGGGGTAACCCAACATATCCTAAGCCAATTACACCCAGTATTGCAGTTTTATTAATCAATTTTTTTTTAATTATATTCATAATTTTGCACCTCCGTATACCATATCTAAGATATACATAATTTGAATTTTTATCAATTTGCAAATTGCTCGTTAAAACAAAAAGTTTCTATTCACTAAATCCATAACAGAACCAAAATTAAAACTCTCTATTTTATTAGTTTTTTACTAGTTTTTATTAAATATCTAGCTTCCTCATATTTCTTAATAGATAAATTATCATTCACATTTTTACATCTTGTACAATCTGGTTTTTCATTTGATTCAATAAACCATATATATCCATGCTTATCTACAGCTATATCTATTCCTGTAATAACTATAGGTAATTGATTTCCTAAAACATTGGCTATTTGATGAGAAAGATCTATTATTTCTCTAAAGGTTGCCATAGGATCTTTTTTCTGATCATACTCGTGTAAAATTTGCTGCAGCAAGTAATCTCTAGCACCTTTTGCTACATTTGTAACTATAGCATCTTCAGTTGAAGCTACTTTAGCTGAAGTCAAAGTAATTCGCCAAGTTTTCCATACCTTTTGCAATACAATTCTCATATCAAAAGGATTGTTTTTATAAGTTGCTAAATCTATTCCCTGCTGAATAATATATTTAGAGTTACCCGTAATTATTTTTTTTAATGCTGTTGTTAAATTTGCTCTATCTACATTCATTGTAGTTTTTTCAAAAGAAACTGTATATTTATCTTTAGCTATAAACTTTATACGAATGATACCATTTCCGCTACTCTTATCATTTGGTTTTAAATATATAATTGAATATTTATTTAACATACTCCTAAGGGCATTGTAATTGTACCAATGAGTTTCAGGTATGTGCTTAGCTATTATAGGATCTTTAATTAAAATTTCATAATGCTTCATTTTATTTCTCAAATTTATTTACCTCCTACACTTTAAATTCTGTCGTCATACTAATTCTATTTAGATCAATAATGTAAAAAGTATAAAACATAAGTCACTTTTGATTATTTATTTCCAAATTTTTCACGTAATCCTAAAACTTAATTACTTCTTCGTAAATCAAGTATGTGTCATCTACCATTTTTTTTATATTAAAATTATCTTCAGCTATTTTTCTTGCTGCCTTTCTTGCAGCTACCAATCGACCTCGAAAATGGTGAAAATGAAGTATATCATTTACAATCTGTTCAGAATTTAATTTAGCATACCCATGTTTAAGCGAACCACTAAGCACAGGGATTTTTCCATTTTCAAACCATTCTTTTTTCACTATACCACCATAGCCTTGCCCTATTAAAAAACCTACATTTCCACAAGCCATTGCTTCTCTTAATGCACGTCCTCGAGCAAATACAATATGGTTATCCTGTAGATATGTCAAAGGATCATGTATCCAACCGCAATTTTGCATACCAACAGTATTAGCCCCTGAGGCATACCCTACAATTTTTGCATCAATAGGAATTCCTTTTTTACGAAGGATACGGATTGCTCTCGCTAGATATGTGGCTCCATCTGCAGATGGTCCATTAGTTCTACCCATCCAAATTATTCTCAAAGATTTATTAGTTCTCTCAATTTTACCTGGCTTATAATGTTCTATATCAATACCATTAAATATAATTCGAATCTTTTTCTGGTGTTCAATTCCTGCCGACTTTGCCACTTCTGGTCCAATGGCGATAATTGCCTTTGCCTGTTCCATCGCACGGTTATGAAACTTGCTCCAGTTTGATACTCCATGAAGAGTTATTACATATGGAATATCTAGTTTATTAGAGACTTTCATAGCTGCAGATAAAACAATAGGTGAATGAGCATGTAGCAAATCTATTTGCATATTTTCAGTCTTTTGTAATAAATCTTCATCAGATTCATATAAAAAATAGGATATTCCATTTAGAGATTCCTTCATAGCATCCATATCTTTTTTTGTTACCTTAAACATGCGTACAGTGCTTGAGTTATGAGTAAAGCCTATCACAGGCTGAATACCACGTTTTTGCATATATAATGCTAGTTCCCTAACATGAGTAAATACTCCACATTTTGCAATAATAGAAAGAAATAATATTTTCAACATTAGCACCTACTTTCTAATTTTTATTAAAATCTAAAGGCATATATATTGGCTGTAATGCTTTACACATAAATATGTCGTAATCTCTATTTACCTAGTAGTAATATATGCACCAGTATCCTTGTAGTGCATACTTAGGTCATAAAAAACTATGTTAACATTTATATCGCTTTTGAATAGCACCACACTAGTATTTCAATCGCCCTGTTATAGAATATGCTGATGCATACAATAATGGCAGGAGTATTAGATTCCTGCCATACAAATGACATTAAAGCCACGTAAATATCTATTAAAATTTATATTAGTTTAGATAGTATCTATAATTAAAAAAGGGGGATTATCTTTAAGGTAATTAATATCCGTCTTTTCTACCCTAACAAAAATACCATGATTAGTCTTATAATTTGAATACCATTTTTTTCCAGCTAAAGTCATGTTAATTACTAATTCTTTCTGCTTAGGATATAATCTTACTATTTTTTTGGTTTTAGAAAGAGTGGGTACCTTACCTACTTTTACTCCATTTTCACTCCATCTTGATGTAATTTCTTTTATATAGACATTAGTAGATACTGCTGAGCCAGAAAGTGGTAAATGAAATTTCACAGAAGTAATCTTCATATCACGTGGAATATTTACTAAATTAAAAGAAACTAATAATTTATCTTTCATTATTAAAAACCTACTAGGGAGTATATACATTTTTTTCTCAAGAGAAATCAAATTAATCACCTTCCTTATTATAAGAAATAAACAATAACTTACTTAACCATACTTTAACAAGTATAATGTTTAACCTTTAAATAAATTTTGATAAATTGAAATTAATTCTTTAATTACTTTAGACCCTTCATGATACTCATCAACATACTTTACTCCTTCTTGCCCTAACCTGTTACATTTAATAGGGTCTTCTATTAGTTTTTTTAATTCATAATATAAATTATCTGGATTTGCAGAAATAATTGGTAAAGTACTAGGATACATTTTCATCAAGTCTGGACGTATATAACAAATTACTGCTTTTCCCATAGCCATAGCTTCTACACTTACATTTCCATATGTGCCACATAGAATTTGGTCTATAACTATATCTGCTTGCTTATAATATTCTAAAGCCTCTTTATGACTTTTTCCTTCTATATTAATATATACTAAGGATTTCTCTTTTTGTAATCGAGTTATTACTGCTTCAATAGCATCCGAACCTTTAAATCCTCTATGTGTGGGAGCATGTACTATTACCGGGGCTTTAGAGTCTATTTTAGGATATGTTGGGCGAATATTTTTAGTATTAATAATGCGTGGTAATACATAAACCGGTTTTCCTTTTGCACGGTAAAAATCAATTACATAATGATATAGTTCATAATCTTGAACAATAGCAGCATCCATAGTTTCAGCAAATAACTTTAAATTTTGAAAAATCATTTCATCACTTAAATAATTTACAGTATTTACATAAGGATTCGTATAATTTTTACCACATTTCGCAAGCCAATCAAAACGAACATCATTACCACGATGATGCATAATCATTTTTTTACCTGCTTTTTTTATCATATTAATATCCCTATAATCCTCCATAATTGAACAACTATTGTGAAAATGAAATATATCATAATAATCAATATATTTTTCTAAAACTTTAATCAATTCATATGCTTCTGTATGAAAAATGTTATCGTATTTTAAATAGCTATCAAAATAATTAAATCCAAATGCTTTATAATCTACTTTCCTTAAAAATTCACAGATTAAGCCTACCTGCCCTGCAATTTCTAAAGGTACATGCAATACTTTAGGGTTATTATATGACATTATAGCTATCCCTCCTAACTTTTTAAAGTTTCTCATATATATTGCATAATTGATCTGTTACAACACCTATATCATGATGCTTCATCACATATTCACGGCTAGCACGACCTAATTCAGCTAACCTTGCAGGATTATTAACAAGTCCAGACAATACACCGTGGAGTGTTTCAGGTCTTGTATTAACTATAGGTAAATCTGTTGGTAAATGTCTTCTTACATCTTCTCTTATAAAAGCAATAACCACCTTGCCCATTGCCATTGCCTCTACACTAAGCATCCCATAGCTTCCACATAGTAGTTGGTCAATAATTATATCTGATTCTAGATATGCCTGTATTGCTCGTTGATGGCTCATATTCTCTATAACTTGATATATAAATTGAGTACTTTTCTGTAATCTTTGTACTGCTGCCTCTACATAATCCGATCCTTTAAAGCTTCTGTTTGTGGGAGCATGAATTACTCTACTTATTTTATTATTAGCATCTGGATAACGTACGGGTAAATCACTCACCTTGCAGGCTAATGGAAGTACATAAATATTTTTATAATAATCTTTTACATATGGATATACCTCATAATCTTGAACAATGGCTGTATGAATATATTTCGACAAAAATGATAAGTTTTTGTGTATCTGATCATCACTCAAATAACTACTAGGCAAAGCATACTGGTTAAACTGGCTTGCTTTAGCTTGACTACGAACATCATTTCCCCAATGATGCATTACTATTTTTTTTTTCCCATCAGAGAGATATGGAAGATCTTTATATTTGAGAAAAAATGTATTTCCATTATGAAAATGGATAATATCACTGTAATTATTTAATGTATTAATAAGCTTAGACAATTCGTATGCATCAGCATTTATAATTTTGCCTTTATATTGTAAATAACTATCAAACCAATTATATCCGCTTGCATAATGCCCTTTTGCTCGCAAGCCTTCACAAAGAGTACCCATTTGTCCAGCGATCTCTGTTGGGGCATGAATAATTTGCATTAATTACCGCCTCCTTAATCTTTCTTAGGATACCTATTCATAACACTTTTTCTATTATTACATATTCTGTATAGAGAAAATTTGTGAGGAGGAATTTTTATGACACTTGGTTATTTATCCCCTAATGAGCTTAATATTAAAAATCATCTAGCTATGCTTCCTTGTGGAGATTTGGCAGAGCATAATATTAAAAATTGGACGGTTGCAGAATTAGAACCCTATGTTTCATATGTTCTAAAAGGAAAAAGTATTGATACAATGTTTGGCGGTCTAATATTTAACCCTATCAGCACAAGAGCAAATCACTATATTTATCCATTATATGCTACTTTTGGAGACTTAGCCGATAAAGTGGATTGGGAATTAGCTATAGATCATCTTTTTAAAAAAAATGTTAACTTTCATGCAGCAGCACTCAGTAAACGTCAGCTTGATATTTGGGTAGTATTACCGTATCCTCTATCATTACAGAATAATTTTGGTCTAATTAGTAATATGAATTTAAACTTTGAACAGGAAAACGATAGATTTCTAGCATTAAAGTGGTGGATTAAAAGCTTTCTCGAACGTTGGAGAAAAGAAAGTCATCTACATACAACACTTACATTCAGAGGATTTACATGGCAAAGAGATGCAATTAATCATCAAGATAACTCCTTAGTAAAAAAAGTCAATGAATATATCCGTACTCAGAATTTCCTCAGTATGTGGTTATCCAATTATGGATCTAATAGTATTATAGATTGGCAAAAACTTGGTTTTAGCACACCTTGTATTAACTCTAACTACTATGGAAACACAAATTATGATTATAATTGGATTAATCATGCTTCAGCATTTGCTAAATTCTATCATACAGGGATGCAAATATACTATGGCAAAGGATCTATTTTTAATGATGTACATCTACTAGATTATTTAAATTTGGGTCTACCGCAATACAATAACTACATGAAAGACTGTCTAGTAGTATATCATTTTCCTAATCAGAGTTTAAAAACAATATACGAAAAAGACGTAGTAGCCTATATTAGAATCTATAGCTTTATCAAAGGTATATATGCTAAAGTTTCTTATCCAAACATAAAATATTAATCATATCTTTAGTTAAAGCAACTCCTATTACAATAGTAAAGGAGTTGCTTAAATTATCTATTTGTACATTTACATTTTAGAGTAAATCTGCATTAACTTATCTATTACTAAATTCCTATCATGAACCCTTTCAACATACTTCCTTCCTGCAATGCCTATCCTGTTTCTCTCATCCGGATTTTCTAATAACATTTTTATTTTCTCTTTTACATTATCTGGATTACCATTAGCTATAGGTAAATTAGCTGGAAACTTATTTACCAGATCTGGACGTATAAAGGTAATTACAGGCTTTCCTAAAGCCATACATTCAACACTTAGAAGACCATAGGAACCACATCGAATCTGATCTACAATAATATCTGCTTCTTTATAAAGCTTAACCACCTCATCATTACTCATTTTTTCTATGCGTTTATAATCAAATAAATGAGTAGCTCTTAATTCATCAATTGCTTTTTCAATAAAGGCAGTGCCTTTAAAATCAGGGTTAGTAGGTGCATGCAAAATTAAAGGTCTTTTTTTCATAACATCTGGGTATGAAGGTCTAAATTTTTTTAAATCTATTGCTAAAGGTAAAATGTGCACCTTTTTATAGTATTTTCTAACATATGGAAGTACTTCATAATCCTGAACTATGGCTTCAGATACATATTTTGAAATATTTGATAACCTCCTATGAATCTCTTCATTAGATGGAGAATCTCCTGTGTAAACATAGGGATTATTTACCCGAGCCATATTATGAAACCGAACATCATTTCCCCAGTGATGCATAATTACTTTTTTACCCTTTTTTTTGATTTTCTCTAAATCCCTAAATTCTTCTTCTATAGTGGTTGCATAATGATAGTGAAAAAGATCATAAAAGTTGAGAATATGATTGAATGATTTCCTTAGCTCCCTTATATTTGTATTAATAAGATGTTCTTTATACCCTAAATATGAATGAAATGTATTGTATGCACTAGCTATATTTCCTTTTTTTTTCAAACCACCAGATAAAACTCCCATTTGTCCTGCTATCTCTATGATGCCATGAAAAATCTTCATACTTTATTTTCCTCCCTCAGCCACTGAAAAGTCTTTTCTAGTCCTTGGAGAATTGAGTAGTTTATTTCCCACTGTAGCTCTTCTTGTATTTTAGAAGAATCTATATTTCGTCTTTTAACTATATCTACCTGACGTTTTTGCTTAAATTCTATTAATCCTTCAGTATATCCAGTAATTTTATTAATTTCATTTAATAAATTAATAACTGACGTTTCTACTCCAGTTCCTATGTTATACACTTGACCTATCGCTTTTTCCTTTATAGCTACTAGGAATAAAGCTTCTAAAGCATCCTCTATAAAAGTAAAATCTCTAGTTTGTTTTCCATCTCCATAAATAATCTGAGGCTGATTTTTGTTAACAGCTTCAAAAAATTTAGCCACTACACCACAATAAGGATTTAATATAGTTTGGCCAGGACCATAAACATTTGATAAACGCACTACTGAAACCGGTAGTTGATACATATGATAATACACGTTGCAGTAATGCTCAGTAGCGAACTTACTCGCTGCATAAGGTAGTTCAATTTTATAATAATTTTCTTTTGTAGGTATGATCTCTGTGTCACCATAAATTGATGTTGTAGAAGCATACACAAATCTCTTAAGATTTTTACAATAATTATGAGCACTCTGGAGCAATAAAAATCCACCAAACAAATTAGTGTTCATATCTAACTCTAAATTATCAACAGATTTTAAAATGTTCGAGCATGCTAAATGAAAAATATACTCTACCTTTGGCATAACATATTCAAGTACTTCTTTATTCGTTATACTTTCTTTTATAAATGTAATTTTATCAGAAGTAGGTATTGCATCTTTTTGTCCTGTTGATAAATCATCAATTACATATATATGCTGGCTTATTGGTAAAATTTTTTTAATAAGTTGAGAGCCTATAAAACCTGCGCCACCTGTAACCAATACATTTTCAAACTTCATAGTAATCCTCTCCCTTCTTAAGACTTCCATCGTTTTTCTTCGATTAAAAGCTGTGCCTTTGGCCAAATTTTTTTTATATTTTTATTGTAGGTATAATATTTAATTACTTTGCGACGTGCATTAACACCGATTGAATATCTTAATTCTGGCTTGTTGATATAATACCTTGCCAATTCAATAGTTTCTTCTGGTGAACTAGTAAGAACCAAATCTTTTTTATCTTTAAACATGGTTGTAATTCCTTCAGTTCTACTAGCTATCATAAAAGCTCCCGATCCCAATATTTCAAAAGTACGTTGTGTAACTTGATCTATAGCATTTTGTACACCTAAAACAATTTTAGATGTTCGATAAACTGATCCTGACTTTCCATACAAAAGATAGCCCCGAAGCCAGTGTGAAGGTACAGTTTTGCCAAATTTTTTTTCTATTAATGTTGCATTTTTTATCCAATCAGAACCCCAAATATTAACTTTTTGTTCTGTTCCAACAAATGGAAACAGCAAATGTTCAAGGCTATCAAAACGATATGTTCGTTTAAATATGTGTGTAGATCCAACGAAGGAAATATCATATATTTCTTTTTCTTGCTTTTTCTTTTCAGTAAAAATTCTTGGATTAAATGCAAAGTTTAAATAGCTAGCTGGAATGCCTAGCTTTTCATATTTCTTAATGCACTCTGGATGAATTGTCCATACCAAATCGGGCTTAGCTTGTTTAATGTAAGGTAGTGACCAATCTAAATGATTAATTAAATCTTCAGTCGCCCAATATATATAAAAAAGTCTATATTTTTTGCACAATGCAGGAATTTTATCTGCAAATCTAGAAAAGAGTCTACGATTATATCCTACAGTAATCAAGATATCGGGCTTAAAATAAGCAATTCCTTTTTCTACTTCTTCATACATCCATGATACCTGATACATGATCTTATGACCCATCTGAGCTAATGAATCTCCTATACTGTTTATACAATAGGTACGATGATCTAACAAAAAGATTTTATAAGTTTTCATATTTTTCTCTCCTTCAGACTTACAAGTTCACTATTTTATGATTTTTACTGGATGTATAAATAGCTTCAATTAATTCTAAGGATTTTCTCCCCTCGTTACCATCGACTGAAGGTTTTTGTTCGTTAATAATGGAATTAATAACATTATCGTAATATGCTTCATGTCCAAAGCCATAAACAGAATTGGGGTCAGTAGAAAACTCATCTATAATAAAATCTACTTCATTGGAATCACTAAATTTCCAATATAATATTTCATTAACTGCAATACCTCCAACACGAACTGTTCCCTTTTCTCCAATAATTGTTACTGAACCCTCCAAATTTTTAGGATAAGTTAACATAGTAACGTTAATAGTAGCAATGCACCCTGAATCAAACTTAATGATAGCAGCTCCTGTGTCTTCGGCTTCTATGTTCCTTGCTAAAGTGTCAGTTCTAGCCATTACAGTTTTTACTGGTCCACCAAACCATTGAACAAGATCTACATAATGGGAAGCTTGATTACAAAAAGCTCCACCATCTAAAGCCCACGTACCACGCCATTCTGATAAATCGTAATATTCCTGAGGACGCGACCAAAATACATTAGCAACAATCATATGAATTTTTCCGAAGCGTCCTTGATCAATAGCCTTCTTAACTATTTGGATTGAAGGATTTAGCCGATTTTGTAACACAACAAAAAGTCGAACATCATTATCATTACAAGCTTTAATTAGCTGGTCTACATCAATAAGTCTAACCCCCATAGGTTTTTCAGTCAAAACATGCTTCCCATAATTTGCTGCCATAATTCCATGGGCTGGATGTAGACCAGAAGGGCTACATATACTTATCAAATCAATATCTTCTTGCTTGAGTAAATCCTCAAAATTAGTGGTCCAATAAGGAATATCATAGGCTTTTGCAGCTTCCTTTGCCCGTTCCTTAACAATATCACAACATCCCTTTATGGTAGCCTTGGGAACCTTACGAATAGCTTCAAAATGATTTTTAGAAATTCTACCACAACCCACAAGTCCTATATTCATGATTAACACCTCACAATTTCTTCCACTATATTGCCGTCAACCATTTTATATTTAGATCCACACAAAGAACACTTTGCAAGATTATCTCTAAATGTCAATTTTTCTGTACACCTACATACCCATCCCCTTTGCTTTGCTGGTACCCCATAGACGAAGCTATAATCGGGAGTATCCTTAGTCACTACTGACCCAGCTCCAACAAATGTGTATCTACCAATGGTGTTTCCGCAAACAATGGTGGCATTTGCACCAATAGTTGCACCTTTTTTTACTAAAGTTTGTTTAAATTCATTCTTTCTTTCAATAAAGCTTCTGGGATTGATTACGTTGGTAAACACCATCGAAGGCCCAAGAAACACATCATCTTCACAAATGACTCCCCTATATATAGAAACGTTATTTTGAACTTTCACATTGTTTCCTAGCACAACCCCCGATGCAATAAATACATTTTGACTAATAATGCATTTTTCACCAATAATTACGTCTTTCATGATATGAGAAAAATGCCATATTTTTGTGTGATCCCCAATTTCACAGGGTTGATCAATGATTGAAGATTCGTGGACAAAATAATTAGCCATTATATCTCCTCCTCTTATTCTACTTCTGTCTATCCATCCATATAGTATGTGAGGACTTAGCTAAAGGTGCAAGCCTTTGATAATTTCTATTTCATATAAAGATACTTAAAGGATTAATGATAAATAAATAGACTACGACATTACTGGGAAGTCTGATGTGTAATGTAGCTATTGTTTTTTACAAACCATTAATGGGATATTCATTCATTAGGGAATAAATACCTAGTAATTCTGTAATTAATATATTTACATCATGATATTTTTCTACATATCTTCTTCCCTTAATTCCCAATTCATTTCTAAGCTCAGAATTCAATATTAACTCTTCCATTTTCTCATAAAGATTATCTTTATTAGCAGAAACAATAGGTAAATCCCTGGGATACTTCTTTTTTGAGAAATCGCATATCCAACATACTACCGGTTTACCCATGGCCATACACTCAATTGCTAAGCTTCCATACTCTCCTATGATGATTTGGTCTACAATAATGTCAGCCTGTTTGTATAATTCTTTAGCTTTTATATGTGGCATATATTTTAGTAAAACAAAATCAAAGTTATATTTTTTCTTTAACTCTTCAATCGTTTCAACTATATATTTAGAACCTTTAACTTCTGGATTAGTTGGTGCATGCACTACTAGAAGTTTTTCTTTCTTTTTAACTTCTGTAACTGGGTATAACCCTAAATCTATTGGTATTCTATAGGTTAAACATTTTTTATAGTAAGACTTTACGTATTCCATTAATTCTCCTTCAATTGTTATGCAAAAATCAATGAAATTTGACAGAAACTTTATTTTTTTAATATTTCTATCTTCCGAGCATCTTCTAAAATACGTGTTTTTAACCAGATCCCAATACTTATTCATTTGAATTGCCTTTGAATACTGTCTTATATCGGAACCTACATTATTCATTATCATTTTTTTATTTAATTTTTTGAGAATAAAAAGATCTGAATGATCTGGCATTAAAGTTGTATTAAAGATGAAATGAAAAATATTGAATTCAGAAATTAAATATGCTACTAAATCAATTATTTGATCTTTAATACTTTCCCAATCATTTCCTTTAATGTTAAAGGAATAATCTGCTTTATAATTTAAGTATGAGGGGTAAAAATTAATGCAAAATGATTGATACTCTAGTTTTCTTAAGGCATTAGAGTAAATATTCATCGTATTTGCAATTTCTAAACTCCCATAAAGGACTTTTATTTTTTCTGTTTTTATGGGATTCTCTAATGTAATAAAATGATTGGGTTCAATATTTATATCAGGATTTAATAATTTGTATTTAGCATATTCCTTTACTTGATTTTTATATTTACGCATTTTGTATATTGTCTCTTCATCATATTCCCTATATTCAATACGATCTATAAGGTCTTGCAATTTCTCTCTTTCTTCTCCCTCCTGAAGTTGGAGCAAAGCTCTTTTGTAGTGTATTATACAATCAAAATACATATTCTTCTTTTCATACAATGAACCAAGTAGATAATTTATATGATAATTGCAATAGTCTTTATTAATTTCCTCTAATAGATATTCTTCTGTTCTTTCAATATAACCCTTCATTCTAATTCCCCCTAGTATTTTCTTTCTATAATTATTTATTCGAAGGGATAAAGATCTGTGCCATCTTATTGCTTAAATATTAAGAAATAGCACTATATTATGGAATGAAAAAGGTGTGCACTCATATATTATTAGTGAAATGGAGTGTGTAGATCGATATTTTGTTGAATATTTTTCAGTCCAGCATTTAGCCATTTTGGTTTCTTTGTCGCTATATTGACAGGTGGATTTGTATATTTTTAAAGTCTTAAACCCTTTACATGTAACAAATAGTGTGCCTTCACATATATTGTTGGTGAAAAGAGGTGATTAAATATGTCAATCAATGATTTAATAGTAAATGGTGGCTTTGAGACAGGTTCTTTCCCTCCTTGGATACCAATCAATGCTACAATAACTTCAGCATTTAGTCATTCTGGTTTCTTTGCCGCTATATTGACAGG
>JAFIFG010000128.1 GCA_020832135.1 Clostridiaceae bacterium | reverse complement strand
CCCATCTTCTCAGCTAAATAGGTTTTTGTTATAGTACCAAACATAATATGAGGTGACTTACAGGTGGAGGGTATGTCCACCATATCTGGGAATTGATGCTCAATAAAGCTAACCCAAGCAGGACAACAACTGGTTAACATCGGTAACGTACCACCCTTTTCCAATCGATGGATTAATTCCTTTGCCTCCTCCATGATGGTTACATCTGCACCAAAGTCTGTGTCATAAACCTGGTCAAAGCCTAAGCGTCTTAAGGATGCTGCTAATTTTCCAGTAACAAGACTTCCTGCCTCCATACCAAATAATTCTCCCAAGGCAACTCGAATAGCAGGAGCAGTTTGTACCACCACATATTTATCAGGATCATGTAATGCCTTCCATACCTTTCGCGTATGATTTACCTCAGTTAAAGCAGCTGTAGGACATACTGCAACACATTGTCCACAATAGGTACAAGAGGTTTCTACCATTGGTAAATTAAAAGCAGGTCCCACCACCGTGTCGTAGCCTCTATTTAGTGCTGATAAAATACCACAGGTTTGTATTTCATTACAGGCAGTTTCACACCTTCTACATAAAATACATTTGTCTTGATTTTTAATGACCGCTTGGCTAGATGTATCTAAATGATACTTATTCCGTTTACCAGAGTAGTGTATTTCTCTTACATTTAGTTCCTGTGCTAAAGATTGAAGTTCACACCTTAAGTTTCTTTGACAGATCAGGCAATCTGTAGGATGATTGGAAAGCAATAACTCTACTGACATCCTTCTAGATTTTACAGCTCTTTCTGTATCTGTTCGAATGACCATACCATCATTTACCGGTGTGGCACATGCTGGAGCAAGTCTTGGGCTATCCTTCACCTCTACCATACATACTCTACAGGAGGCTGTTCGATTTACCATCTTTAGGTCATGTAAATCTAAATGACAGAGGGTTGGAATTTTCACCCCTGCCTCCACCGCTGCATTTAAAATTGTGTATTCTCTAGGTACTTGTACCTCTTTATCATTTATTGTAACTGTAACAGATTCCTTCAAATCAACACCACCTTTATTTATTGCAACCCTTACTGTTTTTTCTTTGCTGCAGGTTTTTTCTTCTTACCCATATTACATACTCCTGAAGGGCAATTTTTATTTAGTACATGTTCCTTGTATTCATCTTCAAAAAATCTAAGGGTACTAAGTATTGGATTAGGTGAACTTTGTCCTAATCCGCATAAAGACCCATCCTTCACCATTTCTCCTAAATCCTTTAAATTTTCTAGATCTTCTTCTGTTCCCTTTCCATAGGTAATTCGTGTCAAAATTTCTGACAATCTTTTATTTCCTATTCTACAGGGTGTGCATTTGCCACAGGATTCATCCTCAGTAAATTCAATATAGAACTTAGATATATTCACCATGCAATCATCTTCATCCATGACAATCATTCCCCCTGACCCCATCATGGAGCCAACCTCCTGTAGGGTTTGATAATCGATATGGGTATCTAAATACTTTTCAGGAATACATCCACCGGAAGGTCCTCCTGTTTGTACAGCTTTAAATTTTTTATTATCTCTAATTCCTCCACCAATATCATAAATAATTTCCCTCAGACTGATACCCATAGGAACCTCCACTAAGCCTACATTATTTACTTTACCAGCCAGGGCAAATACCTTTGTTCCTTTACTATTTTCGGTTCCTATACTGTTAAACCACTTAGGACCTTTAAGAAGAATTTGAGGAATATTGGCAAAGGTTTCTACATTATTCACACAGGTAGGTTTGTCCCATAATCCACTTTCAGCAGGAAATGGGGGCTTTGCATTTGGCTCTCCTCTACCACCTTCTACAGAATTAAGAAGGGCGGTTTCTTCTCCACAGACGAATGCTCCCGCTCCATATTTTAGTTCTATATCAAAATTAAAATCACTGTCAAAAATATTTTCTCCTAAAAGTCCATATTCTCTGGCTTGTTCTATAGCGATGTTAAGCCTATGAATAGCCAAGGGATATTCTGCCCTAATATAGATATATCCTTTTTCTGCACCAATAGCATATCCAGCTATCGCCATCGCTTCAAGAACACTGTGGGGATCTCCCTCTAATATACTTCTGTCCATAAATGCTCCAGGGTCTCCCTCATCTGCGTTACAAATAATGAACTTTAAATCATTCTTGTTCCGGTAGGTTAATTCCCATTTATATCCTGTAGGGAAACCACCACCACCCCTACCTCTTAAGCCACTTTCTTTTATTGTTTCAATAACTTCTTCTGGAGTCATTTCTTTTATTGCCCGTCCCAAAGCTAAATAACCATCTTCAGCAATATATTCTTTTATATCCTCTGGATTAATAAAACCACAATTTCTCAAAGCTAATCTTAATTGCTTTTTATAAAAAGACATTTTTTCTTGTTCTGTAATCTTTTTCTCTAAAGCTGGTTCCTCGTAAAGTAAACGCTCTACTACTCTACCCTTGATAACATGCTCTTCAACTATTTCTTTAACATCCTTTGGTTTCACTTCTACATAAAAAACATGGTCGGGGTGTACTTTGATAATGGGTCCCTTCTCACAAAACCCAAAGCATCCCGTCTTTACCACCTGCACTTCCTTTTCATAGCCTTTTTCTTTTAATTCTGCCTCTAAATTTTTTATAATATCTTTACTCTCTTGAGATTCACAGGCTGTCCCTGCACAAACCAACATATGTAAGCGATATTGTTTCATTTGCTTCCCTCCAAACCTTTATGCTCTATCAAAGGACTTAGAAATTATTAAATCCTGTAATAGTTCACCTTTTTCTACATGCTTATCTATGATTTCTATTGCTTTTTCCTTATTAATGTTTCCATATAAAACAGGAGGCTCACCTGGTTTATTTACCTGCACTGTTGGCTCATCATGACAATAACCCATACAACCTACTTGGACCAAATACACATTCTTTATATTTCTCTTTTCTATTTCTTCTAAAAGTGTATTAAAGGTATCTCGTGCTCCAGCTGCTATGCCACAGGTAGCCATTCCCACCATTAATTTTATATACTCCTCATCTCCTGCTTTTCTTAAGTCCATTCCTTGCTGTGCTTTTGCTCTTATCTTTTGTAATTCTTCTAAGGATTTAATTCCTGCCACCCTACACCCCTCCTATCGATACTCTGCTAATATTTGTTCTACTTCTTCTGGTTTTACTCTGCCATAAACCTTATCATCTACAACAATTAACGGTGCAAGCCCGCATGCTCCTACACATCGTACATCCTTCAAAGTAAACTTCATGTCCTCTGTGGTGCTTCCAATTGATGTATCTAATTCATGCTCCAATGCTTCAATAATCTTTCCTACACCCTTTACAAAACATGCTGTTCCAGTACAAATACTAATGGTGTGTTCTCCCCTAGGTTTTTGTGTGAAATAACTATAAAAGGTTATAACACCATTAACTTTTGCACCGGATATCCCTAACCTTCTAGCAACAAACAACTGTACATCTCTAGGTAAATATCCAAATATTTGCTGTGCTTTATGGAGTATCTGTATTAATCTTCCCTCCAATGACGGTAAGCTATCAATATAGTCTTCTAGTTCTTCATATTTCTCCTTAGGCAAAGGTTTTTCAAGATCATTTTTTTCTTGCTCTTTAAGATTTTCCGCCATACATACTTCCCTCCTACCAGTTTCTGTATTACCTATAATCAAGTATTAGTTTAAGTAAATATTTTCTATTTATACACAAAAAAACTACTCTAGTCAGAGTAGTTTTTAATTATATTTTTTTATCTAAAAAGTCTTGAAATAACAATTGCTATGAATCCACCTACAAATGCTGTATAAAATTGAGGTAGAGACAGTGTGGCTATTAATGATGGTGGTATACGCGGAGATTCAAAAGAAAATACTAGCTATTAACTTTATTCTTCAATACTTCTAGCTTCATCCCGTAATTTTTCGATAAGGCTATATAAAGATTGTATAACAGCATTAGTTTCGTTAAGAGCATCCACCTGTTGATGGGTGGTAATATCTATCTTATTTGCCTCTTCAGACATTTGATTGTTGGTGTTCTTCATATTTACTACGATTTTTTCTATCTTTTCCATTGATTCTGCTGTAGTTTGAGCAAGTTTTCTAATTTCCTCTGCTACAACCGCAAATCCGCGACCCATCTCTCCCGCACGGGCTGCTTCGATAGCAGCATTAAGTCCTAGTAGGTTTGTTTGTTGAGCAATTTTTTTAACCAATCGAGTTATTTCTTCACTATCACCGGTATGCTTTAGAGCTTCTGCTGATAATTCTCCAAGGCCTAATCCCGTCTGAGAAAGATTCTCTGCCTCTGAAGCGATTTCTTCAGAGGAGGCTTGAAGCTGTTGTATGCCCTCATATAAAACTTCAGCCATTTCTAATAACCTATTTTGTTTTTCGATAGATTCTAAAAAGCAGATTCCACCTACTACTTCTCCATTCTCTTTCACCGGTATAGCTACAGCGATATATGGAAATCCAAAAAGTTCTTTGTCCATTTGCCTTATTACACGCTGTCCCGTTGATACTGCTTCATATAAGGCAGTACCATGCTTAACTTGATCTCCTGCTTTAACAGGAAAGTTTATTTGTTTTCCAGCACAAAAGCCAACATAATCTTTCTTATCACAGAATGCTATAGCTAAATCATCTATATGTAACTGCTGTATAATAGGTGCAACCTCCATAAAGTACTGGAGTGTCTTAGGTACTTCTAACATATTTTCACCCTTCCTTTCCTGGTGGAGAAACATTTGTTTTTCTTATTATATCATAAATAATATCTATGCTGTAACCTTGATTTTTAAATAAATTAAACCCTCTTTAAGAAATCATAAAGAGGGTTTATAAGTTGTTTATTTATTAAAGAACTACACCACCGTCAACACTTAAAACAGTTCCAGTAATAAATTTAGCTTCATCAGAGGCTAAGAAGGCATATGCATTAGCAATATCTTCAGGTTTACCTAGAAGACCGAGAGGAGATTTACCACTCATCATGTCCAATACTTTTTCAGGCATTTTTTCTGTCATTGGTGTTAGGATGAATCCTGGAGCTACAGCATTTACTCTAATACCTTTTCTACCAAGCTCTTTTGCCCAAGATTTTGTCATGCCAATAACTCCCCATTTGGTTGCTGCATAGTTGGTTTGTCCAAAGTTGCCATAGACACCTACTACAGAAGAAGCATTTAGTATAGCACCTCCACCATTTTCAGCCATAACCTTAGCCACGATTTGTCCGCAGTTATATACACCTTTAAGGTTTACAGCAATTACTTTATCAAAGTCCTCTTCAGGCATTTTTAATAATTGATTATCAGCAGTAATACCAGCATTGTTTACTAATGCATCTATCCTACCCCATTTTGCTACTACATCATCCACCATAGTTTGGATTTCTTCTCTATTTACAACATTTACATAGTGTGCTAATACTTCAGCTCCCATTTCCTTTAACTCTGCCACTACTTCATTCAAAGAACCTTCACCAACATCAGATACTACTACTTTAGCACCTTCTCTTGCAAATTTTAATGCAGTTTCCTTACCTATTCCCCTAGCTGCTCCTGTAATGATTGTAACTTTATCTTTTAATCTCATCTTTTCTCCTCCTTAAATTCTTCTAATTCTTATATAATTTATCTTTAGATTAAACCTACACTTGCTAACATGATAGCTACTACTACAGATAGTACAGGTATAGCGCATCCCACTATAAATATATCTTTATAGGAATCCTTATGGGTCATAGCTGTTACCGCCAGTAATGTTAATACTGCACCGTTATGTGGTAAAGTATCTAAACCACCACTGGATAAAGAAGCTACTCTATGGAAGGCTTCTAGTGGTATCCCCGATGTGGCTGATAACTGCACAAATCTATCACCTAATGCTTCTAAGGCAATACCCATACCTCCGGATGCAGATCCAGTTGCCCCAGCTAGAACATTTACCGCCACCGCTTGAGAAATTAGAGGGTTACCTTCGATACCCATTACTAGATTCGTTAATGCTTCAAATCCAGGTACCGCTCTTACAACTGCTCCAAATCCTACCGCAGCACTGGTGTTAATGATGGCAAGAACCGAACCAGATGCTCCAGCATTAACAGTTTCAACAATATTTTTAATTCTATTAAGATTTAATAATAATGCTATAACAATACCGCCCACTAGTGCAATAACAATATCTTGATTTAAAAAGTTTAACAATACAATTACTGTTACTAAAGGTAGCAATGATAAAAAAGGATTTGGTAATGTAGATGCATCTATTGTTTCTACTTTATCCTTTACTTCTACAAATACTTCGCCTGCTGCTGTAAGCTGCTTTTCTCTATAGGTTAACCATAGCATACCTCCAACAAACATAACAAGTGCACCGGCTACCCCCATGATTGGAGCTGCTGTTGGTGTTGTTCCATAGTAGTCAATAGGAATAAGATTTTGAATTTGTGGTGTTCCTGGGATAGCCGTCATGGTGAAGGTAAAGGACCCTAAGGCTATTGCTCCTGGAATTAATTTTCTTGAAATATTAGCTTCTCTAAATAAAGCTAATGCTAATGGATACATAGCAAATACAACTACGAATAAAGATATGCCACCATAGGTTAACACTGCACAACCTAAGACTACCGCTAAAATAGCTCTCTTTGTTCCGATGATGCCAGTAACCCAATTGGCAACAGCTCTAGCTGCTCCAGAGTCGTCCATAATCTTACCAAAGATGGCACCTAACATAAATACCGGGAACCATGTCTTAGCAAAACCTACAAATCCACCCATATAGGCCTCCCTATAGGCCTCAATGATATCCAATCCACCAGTTATAGCAACAACGATGGCAGCCAATGGAGCAACCCATATAATAGACATACCACGATATGCTAAATACATTAACAACACTAAACCAATAATAATTCCAAACATATTCATTAAACCTCCCTTTTATTTTAAGCTTGAGGAAATTTCATTTTTTTTCTATAAATGAATGAAATTTCCTCAACCATAGATGGCTATTATTCAAAATCAGCTTCTTTATTGAAGCTTATATTGTTAAGCCCATTTTTTCAGTTCTAAAAATTCTTTCATCCATTAATTTAAGATTTTCACTAATCATTGGCTTGAAATCTATATAAGCTAAAACATCCTTTTCAAGATCAATACCTGGAGCAATCTCAGTTATCACCATACCCTCTTTGGTTAGTTCAAATACTGCTCTTTCTGTTATATATAGAACTGTTTGTCCAACCTCTGATGCATAATCCCCACTGAAGGTGATTTGCTCTACAGCATCTATAAACTTTGTAAATTTACCTTCTTGAAGAATGTTTAATTTCCCGTCCTTAGCTTCAACCTTTAGCCCACCTGCTGTAAAGGTTCCACAGAAGATAACTTTCTTAGCATTTTGTGTGATATTAATAAACCCACCAGCTCCAGCAATTTTAGGTCCAAATTTACTTACATTAATATTTCCTACCTTATCACATTGAGCTAGTCCAAGGAAGGCAACGTCTAATCCTCCACCGTCATAAAAATCAAATTGATAAGGTTGGTCAATAATAGCTTCTGCATTGATGGCGGCTCCAAAACTTAAGCCCCCAGCTGGAATACCTCCAATAGGACCTGGTTCAACAGTAAGAATCATTTGATCTCCTACACCTTCTTCATTAGCTACCATTGCAACTCCTTCAGGCATTCCAATACCTAAATTAACGATAGCACTTGGGACTAATTCCATAGCTCCACGACGAGCGATAATCTTTCTCTCATCTAGTTGCATAGGTTTTACTGAATTTACAGGAACTTTTATAGCACCTGTATAGGCTTCATTAAATTGTTCTGCAAAGGTTTGCATGTGGTTCTTCATATCTTCTACTTCAACAACTGTATCTACATAAATTCCAGGAATTTTTACAAGCCTTGGATCTAGTGTCCCATTTTTCACTACCTTTTCCACTTGAACAATTACTTTTCCTCCAGAGTTCTTGCAGGCCTGAGCAATAGATAATACCTCTAAGGTACCAGCTTCCTTTTCCATGGTAACGTTCCCATTCTCATCAGCATAAGTTCCTCTAATGAATGCAAAGTCAATTGGGAATGCCTTATAAAGTAAATATTCATTTCCTAGTAGATTAACTACTTCAACCATATCTTCTTGGGTTTTTTCATTAAGCTTTCCACCATCAACTCTTGGGTCAACAAAAGTTTTTAATCCTACATGTGTCACAGTTCCTGGTTTTCCAGCAGCAATATCTCTGAACAAATGAGAAATAGCTCCTTGAGGGAAGCAGTAGGCTTCAATTTTATTCTCTAAAGCTAACTTTTGTACTTTAGGTACTAATCCCCAGTGTCCTCCGATTACTCTTTTTAACATACCTTCTTGTCCAAAGTGATTAACTCCTCTGTCTTTACCATCACCTTGTCCTGCTGCATATACTAATGTTAAATTTTTAGGCTCACCAGATTCTATAAAACGTTCTTCTAGAGCCAACTCTAATTCTTCTGGAACTGCATTTCCTACGAAACCAGCCGTTGCAATAGTACTATCAGATTTTATTAATTTCACAGCTTCTTTAGCCGTTGAAATTTTTATGGTCATATTTTTTATACCTCCTTCAATTATTTTATTATTATATTGTGCAAATTAGATGCCAAAATCATTCATTTTTTTGGAAAAGTTCAAATTTAATATTTTTTTGTCTTTTTATGCAAAAATAACCCCTTTAAAGGGGTTATTTTTGATTTTATTATTATCTATTGCATTCTAACATTACGCACCATCCCATAATTTTTGTACATATTATGAACATTTTTACACTAATAATAGTTTAAACATTAAACATACAACAGCTCTTTACATTTCAATAACCATGTTCCTATGACAACGTTTTTAGTTTAACATAGTGTACATAAAGTTTACAGTGTGCACAAAGTTTACACATCAAATTTATATTTTCCAATTTTCTCATAGAGACTAGTTCGACTAATACCTAAATCCTTAGCGGTTTGATATTTATTGCATTTATTATCCATCAAAGTTTTTCTAATCAGGTTTTTTTCTACTTCTTCTATGATGGTTTTTAGGGTTTTACTTTTCCTGCTACTTCTTTTACTATTGGGATTAGTAATATAGCTGGGTAGATTTTCTAATGTTATTCTAGCTTCCTTATCTATTAAGTTAAAGGCTCTTTCTATAACATTCTCTAATTCCCTTATATTACCTGGCCATTGATAATTCATTAAACTATCCATTGCCCTAGGGCTAATTTCTGTAACAAATTTATCCATCTCTTTCGAAAACTTTTTGAGTAAACTATTAATTAGTAGAGGTATATCCTCTTTTCTTTCTTTTAAGGGCGGCACCTTTATACTTATAACATTCAATCTATAATATAAGTCCTCTCTAAACTTTTTATTCCTTACCATTTCCTCAAGATCTTGATTGGTGGCCGCTATGATTCTTACATCTACTTTTTGGCTTTTCACACCTCCTACCCTGTCAATTTCTTTTTCCTGTATTACCTTTAATAGCTTTGCCTGCATATTTAATGGCATTTCACCTATTTCATCTAGAAAAATACTGCTCTTATTTGCCAGTTCAAATTTTCCCGGCTTGCCTCCTTTTTTTGCACCAGTAAAAGCACCTTGCTCATAACCAAACAATTCCGACTCCAATAGCTCCTCCGGTATAGCTGCACAATTTACTTTTATTAAAGGATACTCTTTTCTAGAGCTGGCATTGTGGATGGCAGAGGCAAACAATCCTTTTCCTGTCCCACTTTCTCCTAAGAGAAGCACATTGGATTTTGTAGTTGCCACTTGTTTCCCCAATTCCTTAACCCTTTGAATGCTTTCACTAATACCTATGATACTATCGAAGGTATCGTTACTTCCTAGAGCCTTTTTTAATTCTTTTTTGTAAAATTCTAATTCTGTTTCCAATATATTTACTTTTTTAACATAAGCATCTAGCTCCACAACGTCTTTAAACAATACCGTCCCCACCGCACCTATAATTTCTCCATCTTTCCTTATAGGAATTCGGTCCGCGATCATTTTATTCCCTTTTATTTTCTGTATATCTCCGATTTCCCGTTGACCAGTTTTTGCCACAATATGCATCCTAGTATTTTCTATGACTTCCGTTACATGTTTCCCTATAACATCCTGTGGCCTCATCCCTATGAACTTACAATACCCTTCGTTCATCATTTTTATATATCCTGCCTTGTCAACTACTACAACCCAATTGTATACCAATTCAAAAATCGTCCTATACATTTCTATCAATGCATCTTTATCATCCGTTGCAAAATAACCCTTATAGGATTCCATCACATTTAACACCTCCACTCTTTTATTATACACCTTTACTTAATAATAAAAAGCAAAAAACCCTTGAGTCAAGGGTTTTTTGCTTTTTATTATTATTTATTATCTTTTTACAACAACAGATGTTCCCATTCCGCCACCTATACACAATGTAGCTAGACCATGCTTTGCATCTTGTCTAATCATTTCATGTAATAGTGTTATTAATATTCTTGCTCCACTGGCTCCAACAGGATGACCTAGTGCTATTGCTCCACCATTTACGTTTACTTTTTCAGCATCCCATTTTAATTCTTTTCCAACAGCTAAAGCTTGAGCTGCAAAAGCTTCATTGGCTTCGATTAAATCCATGTCTTCAATAGTAAGGTTAGCTTTTTCTAATGCTTTTTGAGAAGCTGGTACCGGCCCTATACCCATGATGGAAGGATCTACTCCAGCATTTGCATAGGAAACAATAGTTGCTAAAGGCTTAATTCCTAATTCATCAGCCTTTTCTTTAGACATAACAACTAATGCCGCACCTCCATCATTGATACCAGAAGCATTTCCAGCTGTAACTGTTCCATCTTTCTTAAAGGCAGGTCTTAATTTCCCTAATTTTTCTGGGGTTACTCCTGCTTTTGGATATTCATCTGTATCAAATACAATAGGATCGCCTTTTCTTTGTGGTATTTCTACTGGAACAATTTCATCCTTGAATTTACCTTCAGCAATTGCCTTTTCAGCTTTATTTTGACTGGCTGCAGCAAATGTATCCTGTTCTTCTTTAGTTATGTTATATTTCTCAGCTAAGTTTTCTGCTGTAATACCCATATGGTAACCATTAAATGCATCAGTTAGAGCATCGTTAATCATGGAGTCTACTACTTTTCCATCTCCCATTTTATGTCCCCATCTAGCCTTCGGTAATAGGTAAGGCGCTGCACTCATGTTTTCCGCTCCACCAACAACAACAATATCATTATCTCCTGAAATAATTGTTTGTGCTGCAAGAGATACAGTTCTCAATCCTGACCCACATAGCATATTAATAGTTGTAGCAGGAACTTCTACCGGTATACCTGCTTTTACAGATGCTTGACGAGCAACCCCTTGACCTGCTCCAGCTTGAAGGATACAACCCATGTAAACTTCATTAACAGACTCTGGCTTTATATTGGCTCTTTCTAATGCCGCTTTTATAGCTATTGCTCCTAAATCTGCTGCTGAAATATCTTGTAGTGTTCCACCAAAACTTCCAATAGGTGTTCTTACTGCACTTGCTATAACTACTTCTCTCATAAATCTTTACCTCCTATGTATATGTTATTTAAATTACATTCCACATAATATTTACTGCAAAAACTATGCCACCTTTAAAGAACTACCCCACCGTCAACACTTAGTACAGTTCCTGTAATAAACTTAGCCTCATCAGATGCTAAGAAAGCATAGGCATTAGCAATATCTTCAGGTTGCCCTAAAAGACCAAGAGGAGATTTACCACTCATCATATCCAATACTTTTTCAGGCATTTTTTCTGTCATTGGTGTTAGGATAAACCCTGGAGCTACAGCATTTACTCTAATACCTTTTCTTCCCAACTCTTTTGCCCAAGTTTTTGTCATACCAATAACTCCCCATTTAGTTGCTGCATAGTTGGTTTGACCAAAGTTACCATATATACCCACTACAGAAGAAGCATTTAATATAACACCACCGCCTGTTTCTGTCATTGCTTTGGCTGCGATTTGACTACAGTTATATACACCCTTTAGATTAACATCTATTACTTTATCAAAATCCTCTTCAGGCATCTTTAGCAATTGATTGTCTGCTGTGATTCCTGCATTGTTCACTAGCACATCAATTTTTCCCCACTTTTCCACCACATCATCCACCATAGCTTGGATTTGTCCTCTATCTACGACATTTACATTATAAGCTAATACTTCAGATCCCATTTCCTTTAATTCTGTTACTACTTCATTTAAGGATCCTTCTCCAACATCAGATACTACTACCTTAGCACCTTCTCTTGCAAACTTAAGTGCAGTTTCCTTACCTATCCCTCTAGCTGCCCCTGTAACAATAGCTATTTTTTCTTTTAATCTCATATAAATTACCCCCTTAATAATTATTATTTATTTTAAATTTTAATACTCATAAAAGCCTTTACCCGTTTTTCTGCCTAGCAAACCACCTCGTACCATTTTTCTAAGCAACGGATGTGGTCTATATTTAGAATCAGCGAACTCTTCATATAACACTTCCATAATAGCAAGACATACGTCATTTCCAATTAGATCCCCAAGTGCTAATGGCCCTATCGGATGATTTGCACCTAATTTCATAGAAGTATCTATAGCCTCTGCAGTAGCTGTCCCTTCTGCTAATATACCTACCGCTTCATTAATCATAGGTACCAACATTCTATTGACTAAAAATCCTGGTCCTTCCTCCACCTCAACAGGAGTTTTCCCCAATTTTTCTGCTAATGCCATGACTTCCTGTATAACGTCTTCATCTGTATGAACACCTTTAATAACTTCAACAAGCTTCATTACTGGTACTGGGTTAAAGAAGTGCATGCCCAATACTCTTCCTGGTCTATTGGTGGCATTGGCCAGTTCTGTAATAGATAAGGATGATGTATTAGAGGCCAATATAGTATCTTCACCACAGCATAGATCTAGCTCTTGAAAGACTTTTTTCTTAACTTCCATATTTTCTGTAACTGCCTCTACTACTAAATAACAATCCTGTAACTTCTCATTTTTTTCTGTTACTTCTATCCTGCTTAAGATTTCTGCTTTGATGTCTAACGTTAATTTACCTTTGTCTACAGACCGTTGTAGATTTTTTTCTACAATGACTTTCCCCTTTTCAGCAAAGGCTATTTTCACATCCTTTAAGACTACATTAAATCCACCTTGGGCAAAGGCCTGTGCAATGCCAGCCCCCATAGTTCCTGAACCTAAAACCGCTATTTTTTTCAAAACACATTTCCTCCTTAATAGAGAAGGTTCTATAAAATAAAACCTTCTCCTTCTAAAAAATTTAATTTTTTATCATTATTTTATTATTACATTATGCCTATAGTAGCTAAAATAATACCTACTACTACCGCTAATATTGGGACTACACACCCAACTATAAAGATATCTTTATAGGAGTCTTTATGGGTCATAGCCGTTACAGCTAGTAAGGTTAATACTGCACCATTATGCGGTAATGTGTCTAAACCACCACTGGACATGGATGCTATTCTATGGAATGCCTCTAGGGGCATTCCTGTTGTGACTGATAATTGCACAAATCTATCTCCCAATGCCTCCAGTGCAATACCCATACCTCCCGATGCTGATCCTGTTGCCCCAGCCAGAACATTTACCGCTACCGCTTGAGAAATTAGAGGATTACCTTCGATCCCCATAACTAAAGCAGTTAATGAATCAAATCCTGGTACCGCTCTTACTACTGCACCAAATCCTACTGCAGCACTGGTATTAATGATTGCAAGAACTGAGCCAGAAGCACCGGCATTGATGGTTTCAACGATATTTTTAATTCTGTTGAAATTAAGAGCTAAAGCTAAAACGATACCTGCAGTTAATGCAATAACGATGTCTTGATTAAAGATATTTAAAAGTATAATTACTGTTAGCAAGGGTAGTGTTGATAAAATTGGACTAGGCAATTGAGATGCATCTACATCCACCACCTTATCCTTTAGCTCTACAAACACATCTCCAGCCGCTGTAAGTTGTTTTTCTCTACGGGTTAACCATAGCATACCTCCACCAAACATCACAAGTGCGCCAACGATCCCCATAATTGGAGCTGCTGTTGGTGTTGTACCATAATAATCTATAGGAATAAGGTTTTGGATCTGTGGTGTTCCCGGAATAGCCGTCATGGTAAAGGTAAAGGAACCTAAGGCTATTGCTCCTGGAATCAATTTTCTTGAAATATTAGCTTCTCTAAATAAAGCCAATGCCAATGGATACATGGCAAATACAACTACAAATAGCGATACTCCTCCATAAGTTAAAACTGCACAACCTGCCACCACCGCTAAAATAGCTCTTTTTGTTCCAATTTTTCCAGTAACCCAGTTTGCAACAGATCTAGCTGCTCCAGAGTCATCCATTACTTTGCCAAAGATGGCACCTAGCATAAATACAGGGAACCATGTCTTTGCAAATCCTACGAATCCACCCATATATGCTTCCCTATAGGCATAAATTAGGTCTAATCCACCTGTTAAAGCAACGATAGCAGCACATATAGGAGCAATCCATATAATAGACATTCCTCTATAGGCTAAATACATTAATAAAGCCAATCCAATAATAATTCCAAACATACTAATTCCCTCCTTTTTTTATTAAATAATAGATACTATATAGTTACACCCATTTTTTCAGGTCTAAAGATTTTTTCATCCATTAGCTTAAGATTTTCACTAATGATTGGTTTGAAGTTTATATATGCTAATACATCCTTTTCAAGATCCACACCTGGGGCAATTTCAGTTAACATCAACCCATCTTTGCATAGTTCAAATACTGCTCTTTCTGTTATATATATAACTGTTTGACCAACCTCTGATGCATAGTCCCCACTAAAGGTAATTTGCTCTACATGCTCCACAAACTTTGTAAATTTACCTTCTTGAAGAATGTTTAATTTGCCTTCCTTAGCTTCAATTTTTAGGCCACCTGCTGTAAAGGTTCCGCAGAAAATAACTTTCTTAGCATTTTGTGTAATGTTGATGAAGCCACCTGGTCCGGTTATTTTAGGACCAAATTTGCTTACGTTAATGTTTCCTACCTTATCACATTGAGCTAACCCTAGAAAGGCAACATCTAAGCCACCACCATCATAAAAATCAAATTGGTTCGGTTGATCTATAATAGCTTCAGGATTCGTTGCTGCTCCAAAGCTCAAACCTCCTGCCGGTATGCCACCAATGGGGCCAGGCTCTACCGTCAATACCATTTGATCCGCAACACCTTCTTCATTAGCCACTACAGAAACTCCCTCTGGCATACCGATACCTAAATTAACAATAGCATTAGGAACTAGTTCCATAACTGCTCTTCTAGCAATAATCTTTCTTTCATCCAACTTTAATGGTTTTACAGAAGATACTGGAACCTTTACATTGCCTGTATAGCTTTCATTATATTGTTCTGCAAACGTTTGCATGTGGTTTTTCATATCTTCTACCTCTACTATGGTATCTACATAAATTCCCGGAATTTTCACTAGCCTCGGGTCTAATGTTCCCGCTTTAACAACCTTTTCCACTTGAACAATAACTTTACCACCAGAATTTTTAACGGCTTGAGCTATAGATAATACCTCTAGGGATCCTGCTTCCTTTTCCATCGTTACATTTCCTCTTTCATCCGCATAGGTTCCTCTTAATAGTGCAAAATCAACCTTGAATGTTTTATAGAAAAGATATTCCTTCCCATGGATTTCCATTACCTCTACCAAATCTTCCGTTGTTTTTTCATTTAACTTTCCACCTTCAATTCTTGGATCCACAAAAGTTTTTAGTCCGACATGGGTTAAGGTTCCTGGTTTACCGGCCGCTATGTCTCTAAATAGGTGAGCCATAACCCCTTGTGGAAATGTATAGCCCTCTATTTTGTTCTCCAGTGCTAATTTTTGTACCTTTGGAGCTAGACCCCAGTGACCGCCTACCACTCTTTTTAACATACCCTCTTGGCCAAAATGATTAACTCCCCTGTCTTTCCCATCACCTTGACCTGCAACATAAACTAAGGTTAAGTTCTTTGGTTCCCCAGTTTCTAGAAATCTTTCCTCTAGCTTAATTTCTAATTCCTCTGGAACACAATTCCCTACAAACCCACCAGTTGCAACAGTACTATTGGACTTTATCATCTGCATAGCTTCCTTAGCCGTCAAAAACTTCACTGCCATTTTACCTTCCCCCCTTCTTTAATTTCAATATCTATTAATGCAAAGACTGCGCCTATTTTTTCAGAAAATTCAATTATTTTTAAGATTTTATTTTAACCCCGCTTTCTTACTAATGTCCATCCTGATTTTTTTCAAGAATATTGCATTTTAATTGTTATAATATTCACCAACTGTTCACTTTATTTGCATTTTACTTCATAAAGATATTGAATATTCAATATCTTTTGTTTATTATTGTTGCTATGACTGGTGTATATAGATGCCGTTTCTTATAACTAAAGTTTGTTCATTTTTTTTACACTGTAAGAATACCTTACAGTGTAAAAAATAAAAAAAGCTTGCATTTTTTGCAAGCTTCTATGTAAATTTATTTTTTCTTTATATATTCCTTCAATCTCTCAACAGAAGTATTGACAATCAGTTCTTGAGGTACCTGTAGTTCCTCTATCATTTCCCTTGCGGAAGAAAAATTACCTATTTGAAAGGACATATGAGAATCACTTCCCACCACTACTGCTGCACCCTTCTCTTTACATGCTTTTAAAATTTTATAGCAATTTTCCTTACTACCTTTTCTAAAGCTTCCCGGTTTCAAGGAACTATTGTTAATCTCTATCAATGTTTTGGTCTCTTTAGCTGCTTCTACTACAGCTTCAATATCTATAGGGTAAGCAGGATTGCCAGGATGCCCAATGATATGTACGTAAGGTTTTTCCATTAATCCAATTAATGTCTGAGTATTTTCTTTTATACTACCTGGTTTAATACAGGGTTTATGGAAACTGACTATAACTAAATCCAAATCCTCTAAAACACTTTTAGGAATATCTAACTTTCCTGTATGATCTAAAATATTTGCCTCTACCCCTTTTAAAATCTCCACACCGTTGATTTCTTTTGGAACCACCCTCAAGTTTTTAAAGTGTAACAAATGGCAGCTTCCCGGCATTTCAGGACCATGATCTGTAATCCCTATTAACTTGAATCCCTTTTTGGCAGCAAACTCTGCCATTTCTTGAATAGTACTATATGCATGTCCACTAGCTATAGTATGACAATGTGTATCTAGTATAAATTCCATTAACGTGTATCTCCCTTCTGAAGCATTAGTGCATCAGTTATATTTTTTCCATTGTAATTATATTTATTATAGCAAAGAAACTATTTTATAAAAAGAAAAAGCTAAAGCTTTTAAGCAGAAAAAAGGGTAGACATATCTACTCTCATATCTACCCTTTTTTACAACAATTTAACTTTTTTTGAAAATTAAACCCAAAAACCTCTTCCGCCAAACAGTAGAATTAACAACAGGAAGAAGAATAACAAGCTATCTCCTGAACCTCTAAACATACCACAGTTACAGAAGATAATTACCAGTAGCAAGAAAAAGAATAGCATGCTACTGTGACCACCAAACAAACCGCCTAATATATTTTTCTTAGCAACTTCACTCATTTATTTGCACCCTCCTTATGTTTTTTTAGGACTATCTCTAGTCTTACTATATATTATGATAGGTCTTATAAAATGGTTACTTAAGTCTAGTAAGTGGTTAACGATTTTTTATACAGGACATATTCCCTTCCCCATAAAAAGTACCACCAAGATTAAGAAGAAGAATAGTAAGCTATCTCCTGATTCTCTAAACAATGGACAGTTACAGAAGATGATTACCAGTAATAAAAAGAAAAACAATATACTGTTTCCTCCTCTAAATAAATCACCTACAACACCCGTTCCTTTTACAGCTTCACTCATAAATTAGCACCTCTCTCCTTGTATTTTAAAATTTAGTCTAATTTTTATCTTGGGTGTACTGCTACCACTCTCACTAAATAAGCAAGCAGTCTAGCAATACATCCTCCAAGTAAATTAAGCTATGATTCAGCGGGTATAAAGGCTCCCTCTGAATCAAGTCTCATTTTATATTATGTAATAGCTTTATATTCTGTGCATTGTTCACTTAAGATTTAGTTCTTTAAACAAATTCTACAAATTTTTTTCCTTCCTATATTACTGTAATATTGTGTATACTAAATGAAGGCAGGATCTTACATATGTTTAGCTATTAAAGTATTTGATTGACTTTGAAGTAGAACATTTATAACATAAAAGCATATTTTAAAATTATAAGCTAATAATTTAAATATAAATATGAGGTGGTTATTGTGGATATTATTGTTCAGAAATTTGGTGGTACTTCTGTTTCAACCAAAGAAAGAAGAAAAATGGTTATGAGTAAAATACTAAAGGCTAAAGAGGAAGGAAATGCCGTTGTCGTGGTGGTCTCTGCCATGGGTAGAGCAGGCGATCCATATGCCACCGACACTTTAAAAACCTTAGCTTTAGAAAATACAGCAGACTGTAGTTTAAAACATCTAGATCTATTGATGTCTTGTGGGGAAATAATCTCCTCTGTTGTATTAGCTGCATCTCTAGAATCAATAGGTGTTGATACTGTTGCACTAACAGGATATCAAGCTGGTATCTATACCGATAACTCCTTTAGTAATGCAGAAATTTTAGAGGTGGATGAAAACAAGATTTTAAATTACTTGAAAAAGGATAAAGTAGTTATCGTTACTGGCTTTCAAGGGGCTACTAAAGAAGGAGAGATTACTACCTTAGGTAGAGGTGGCAGTGATACAACAGCTACTGCTATTGGTGTAGCCTTAAATGCAAAACATGTGGAGATTTATACGGATGTGGACGGCATTATGACAGCAGACCCTAATGTTGTACCTAATGCTAGAATTATTGATGAAATTAATTATGAAGAAGTTTTTCAAATGGCGGAAAAAGGAGCAAAGGTTATTCATCCTAGAGCTGTTGAAATTGCTCAAAACGGTAATATCCCTTTAAAGATAAAGAATACAATGTCTTCTCATCCTGGCACCAGTATCCATTATTGTAGAAATGGAAAAATTCCTTATTATGGTAAGACAAATACAAAGCTTCTTACCGCCATCACCCACAAGGATGATATAGCTCAAGTAACTATTTATATGGAGGGAGACTTCGAGAGGGATCGTCATCTATTATCTACTATGACGAATGCACATATTAGCATTGATATGATTAACTTTTTTGTTGACAAAAAAGTCTTTACCATCAATTCTAACCAAAGTGCCTGTATGGAAAAGGTATTAAATGAATTTGATTTGAAGTATACTATTTTGAATGAATGCAGTAAGGTGACGATAGTAGGATCTCGTATTACTGGAATCCCAGGAGTCATGGCTACCATTGTCAATGCTCTATCTAAAGAAAGTATTAAAATATTGCAAAGTTCCGATTCTCATTCCACCATTTCCTGTCTTGTACCACAGGTGGATGCAAAAAAAGCTGTAAATGTATTACACGAGGCATTTCATTTAGATCAATAATTATAAATGGGGAGATATTCATATCTCCCCATTTATAATGACATCACTTATAAATTATTCTATACGTCATTTTCTTTACCATCTGTATCAGCTTCTTCTAATCTTTGTAAAATTAGCTTATATCCATCGGCTCCATAGTTTAGGCATCGATTTACTCTACTGATGGTGGCGGTGCTGGCTCCAGTTGCTTTTTCTATTTCACTGTAGGTTCCACCTTCCTTCAGCAGTTTTGCTACCTCTAATCTTTGTGAAATAGATTGAATTTCTTTTATAGTACATACATCTTCAAAAAACCTGTAGCAGTCCTCTATTGTCTCTAGTTTTAAGATAGCTTGAAAAAGTGCATCTGTAAATTCATCTTTAACTCTAGATTGATAAGACACTTTGTATCACCTCAAATCTACATTATTGTTATTATTAAATTTCTACTTATTCTTTTAATTCCCTTCTATTTATGATAACTTTTCTTTAAATATAGTTCTACCTGTTCATTGGCTTTATAATATCATATAATTTTACAATTATTATTTTTTTATTTTTAGTATTGACTTTTAATTTAAAAGCTAATATAATCTAATTTATAAATAAAAAAATTATATACTAAATTCTTATCTAGAGAGGTGGAGGGACTGGCCCTATGAAACCCGGCAACCACGACTATCGTCGAAGGTGCTAATTCCAGCAGTACTTATGTACTGACAGATGAGGAGGGATATTTATGTTATGATACCTCTTTCATTGTGAAGAGGTTTTTTAAATTTCATTTTTAAAATTTAATATTTAATATTTACAACTCTTATCTAGAGAGGTGGAGGGACTGGCCCTATGAAACCCGGCAACCACGACTATCGTCGAAGGTGCTAATTCCAGCAGT
Source organism: Clostridiaceae bacterium (assembly GCA_020832135.1). Taxonomy (GTDB): domain Bacteria; phylum Bacillota; class Clostridia; order Peptostreptococcales; family Natronincolaceae; genus JAFIFG01. The sequence goes on along the minus strand of JAFIFG010000128.1, from coordinate 72,033 downwards.
ACTTATGTACTGACAGATGAGAGGAGAGCTGAGTTATGTGATGCCTCCTTCTTCTGAAGGGGGCATTTATTATTTAAAAGAGGTGATAAAATGATTCAATTAAAAAATCTAACTAAGCTTTATCAATCTAAAGAGGGAAATGTGCTAGCACTAAAAGACATTAATCTAGAGATAAACAAAGGAGATATTTACGGTATCATGGGACTCAGCGGTGCTGGAAAATCCACACTTATTCGTTGTATCAATTTACTAGAATCTCCCACCTCTGGTGAGGTTTTAGTGGGAGATCTCAATTTAACTAAACTCTCTGCTGCTGAACTTCGAGAACAACGAAGAAATATGGGTATGATTTTTCAAAGCTATAATCTTCTTACAAGTAGAACAGTTGAGAAAAATATAGCCTACCCCTTGGAACTTAATGGAATGAAAAAGACAGAAATTAATGATAGGGTTCAGCAGCTACTAAAGTTGGTGGGACTAGAGGATAAGAGTAAGCATTATCCTTCGAAGCTCAGTGGAGGGCAACGTCAAAGAGTTGCTATAGCTAGGGCCTTAGCCACCAATCCTAAGATCCTGCTAAGTGATGAAGCCACTTCTGCTCTAGATCCTATCACCAGTAGGAGCATCTTGAATCTATTAAAAGAGATTAATGATAAGCTAGACATTACCATTGTATTAATTACCCATGAGATAGAGGTTATAGAGCAAATTTGTAAAAAGGTTGCTGTATTGAAGGATGGAGAAATTGTAGAAAAAGGACCTGTGAGTCAAGTATTTAAAACACCACAACATCCCTATACAAACCTTTTGCTTGGCAATAAAGCTTTTGAAAAAGACAAACCAGTCCCGTTAGACTTATTTAGAAGTGTAAAGGTAGGAGGTCTATAAAATGGAAAGAATACTAAGTTTAATTCTACCCTCCTTAAGACAAACATTATATATGGTTTCTATGTCTACAGCTTTGGCTATCTTAGTGGGAACCCCTATAGGTATTTTACTTGTTGTTACTAGAAAAAATCATATTATGGATCATAAAGTCTTAAACCAATGTTTTTCCTATATCACCAACATAGGACGATCTTTTCCATTTATTATCTTGATGATTTCTATTCTACCTTTTACTAGAATGCTGGTGGGCACCTCCATTGGAACAAGTGCAGCTATTGTCCCTTTAACAGTAGCCACCATCCCTTTCTTTGCAAGAATGATTGAAAATGCTTTATTAGAGGTAGATAAAGGAGTGATTGAGGCATCACAAGCCATGGGTGCCAAAAATTTTCAAATTATTTATAAGGTTTTAATTCCTGAAAGCTTACCCGCTATTATATTAGGTATCACTATTACACTGGTGAACGTCATAGGCTATTCAGCCATGGCTGGCACTGTAGGAGGAGGAGGTTTAGGAGATTTAGCTATTCGATATGGTTATCATCGCTTTGATACAGAAATAATGCTATGGACAGTATTATTGCTTATAATGATGGTTCAATTAATTCAAATTACAGGAAATTTTGCAGCTAAAAAAATAGACAGGAGGTAGTTAAAATGAAAAAAAGAGGTATTTTATTCATTATTGGATTGTTAGTAATTACATTATTGGTGGGTTGTACTACAGGATCGGGTTCGATTGAAACAGATGCAAATGGTGAAGATGATGTAAAGGTGCTAAGGGTGGGAGCTACTCCAGTGCCACATTCTGAAATCTTAGAATTTGTAAAGCCACTTCTTCTTAATGAGGGTATTCAATTAGATATTGTTGAATTTACTGATTATGTTACTCCTAATCTGTCCTTAATTGACGGGGAAATTGATGCTAATTTCTTTCAACATGTTCCTTATATGACTTCCTTTGCTAAAGATAGAGGTTTAGAGTTAAGTGCTGCAGCTCAAGTTCACGTAGAGCCATTAGGGCTTTATTCTAGAAAAATTGATACTATAGCTCACCTCCAAGAGGGTGCCACTATTGCTATTCCTAATGATCCTACCAATGGTGGTAGAGCATTATTATTACTGCAGTATTATGGTTTAATAGAACTAACCGAAGATGCACCTTTAACAGCTACGGAAAATGATATTGCCGTTAACTCAAAAAATTTAAACTTCATAGCATTAGAAGCACCCCAACTACCAAGATCCTTAGATGATGTAGATGCTTCTGTAATTAATACCAATTATGCTTTAGAAGCTAATCTAAATCCAGTTAACGATTCACTCATTATGGAGGATGCTAATTCTCCCTATGCCAATATTTTAGCTGTAGTTCCTACAAAGGAACAAGATCCACAAATTCAAGCTTTAGTTGAAGTATTAAATTCTACAGCAGTAAAAGAGTTTATTGAGACAAAATATAAAGGAGCTATTGTCCCTGCATTTTAAGAAAAATAAAATTCGACAACCCTTTGAGGTGTCGAATTTTATTTTTACATGTTTTTTGTATTATTTAGCAAATTAGAGATAGCTTCTTCTAAGTCCTTGCCTACTTCTTTTTGATCATGGGCAACCTTTTCTAGCTCCTGTATCTTTTCCGCCACCGAATTTACTTCTTGGTTAATGGTGCTTAGTGTTGCATCAATTTGTTTTGTAAATCCTTCACTATTTTGGGCAAGCTTCTGAACCTCCTGTGCAACTACTGCAAACCCTCTTCCCTGCTCTCCAGCCCTGGCTGCTTCAATAGATGCATTCAGTCCCAAAATATTTGTTTGCTGGGTAATCTTATTCATCACCCTTAGAATTTGATCTGTTTCCTTTACAAGGCCTATAGTGTTTTGGGCAAAGATATTTAGAGTTTCACTTAAATCATTGGTATTTTCAATGCTCTTATGCATTTTTTCTATGCTGTTCTCCGTCACCTTCCCTAGGTTCTTAATCTCTTCTACTTGTCCCTCTAATTTTTCCAATACCTTTGTTTCATTGCCTACGAGCCCCATCATTAATTCTGCTACTTCACTACAGACTACCTTAACATCCTTGCGATTGTATTTCTCAATATCTTGCTGTACTCTGTTGTTACCAGTAGCCTCGATCACTATATCTAAATTTTTATTGAAAAGTTCTTCAATGCTATCGCTACAAAATATCCCCAGTTGTTTTGCTAATTGTATACCTGGAGCATTGTTATTTATGTCCACAATACCAGCTACCTTAACTTCTTCCATTTTTTTTAGAGCCCCTAAAATAGCATGCCCCCCATTTCCACCGCCAATTATTCCTACTATCATTTTTTTATTGGTCCCCCTTATCAGATGTTATTTAACTTATAACACATATCATAATAGAACAATTCTCTATAACTTAATATTATCCTTTATTTTTTCTTAATATATTCCAATTATTGTATTGTGTAATTATCTTTAGCCTGCAAATACTATATAGTAATTAAATAGAGTTAAACAATTTATTCAAGATTAAACTTTAGGAGGTTTGAAAATGACAAAACATCCTAAGAATTCCCCTAGAAATCCTCAGGATATTATTGATGATACCTACAATGCTAGAGATTATGAGATTCCAAATAAAAATATGAATTCTTATGTTATGCCTTTAGACATGGTAAGAGATGTAGATGTCTTTGATTCCAAATATTTTTATGAAGATGAATTGAAAAATATTTTGAACAACAAGTCAAAATAAAATACTTCAAAAACAATCTAGGAAGAAAATTTATTCCTAGATTGTTTTTATTTTTAATTGTAATTTTACAATTTCTGATGAAGAAAAAAGTCGCATAGGTGGTCCCCAGGTTCCTGTTCCTGAGGTTGTATATATGTAGGATTTATTATACTTGTATAGTCCGTAAGAATACTTATAGTATAGGGATACGATAAAATTCATAGGAGGTATTTGACCAGCATGGGTATGTCCTGAGAGTTGTAGATTTACACCTCTTTTTGCTGCTTTTTCAAAGTTTGTAGGTTGATGAGATAAAAATACAGTAAATTTATCGGTAGATGGTTCAGGTAATATTTTCTCAAAATCTACTATTTTATTAGTATACTTCTTTACCATGACATCTTCCACACCTATAATTTCAAGTTCATCATGAATGCTAATTTTTTCATCCTTTAATACATTTATACTACTTTCTCTAGCAAAAGTATAAAAAGTATCCATACCTGCATAAAATTCATGGTTGCCAGCTACAGCAAAAACACCATACCTTGCATTAATCCCCTTTATAATAGAAGAAAATGGCTTGATCCGCTCCGTCTTATCGTCCACCAAATCTCCCGTAATAACAACAATATCTGGATTTATCTTATTCACCTGATCCACTACTTTTTCAACCCAACCTTTAGAGGTAAACATGCCTAAATGCACATCCGACAACTGTACTATAGTAAACCCATCTAGTGCTTCAGGTAAAGAGGTTACAGGTATAGGCACTTCCTTTATTATGGGTCCCTTTAATGCCCTTACCATAGCTATAGTGGTAAAAACAAAGAGTGTCAAAAGTGCTATGTAGGTCAGATTATTCCTATGGTATGGAAAAAATACAACCGCTATATCCTTAATCATAAAGATAAAGAAAGCTATAGACAATATTCCCAACCATAGATAACCCACATAGGAAATAAAGTAAACATGGTATCTTCTTTTTAAAAACTGACTTATAATAAAGGTTATGAACCCTATTGTAAAGATAGTTTTTAATAACAAGCTCACTGTGGGTGAAATGTCTATCCCCCTAATTAGGCTACTATAGACATAGTAATTCATACTAAAATAAACAGTAAACCCAATAACAAAGAATACTATAAAGGTTAATATTTTTTTGACCATCGTTTCCTCCGATTTTTAGAATATGCTTAGATTTAATTCTTTAGATAACTCCTCCAACACCTTCATACCTACTACACTATTTCCCTTGCCCTCCAGTGCTGGTCCATAGATACCTATGCCCATCTTTTGAGGTGCCAAAGCCATAATCCCTCCACCTACACCACTTTTAGCTGGTAAGCCTACCCTTACAGCAAACTCTCCTGAAGCATCATACATCCCACAGGTTACCATTAGAGTTCTAACCTTTTTGACGATGTTTTGGGGGATCACTTCTTCTCCAGTTCCTGCTATCACTCCGTCATTAGCAAAAACATTAGCTATTCTTGCTAAATCCCTACAGTTTACCAATATAGAGCACTGTTGAAAATACAAATCTAAAATTTCCTCTGCATCTCCTTGGATAATTTTAGCATCCTTCATATAGTAGGTCATGGCTCTATTTCTATGGCCTGTTTCCTTTTCTGAAGTATATACCTTATTATCCATTGTCAAGTGAGCATTACCCGTTAGCTTTCTATAGAAATCAACTATTCTACTGATCTTTTCTGCATTGCTTTTCCCTTTTATCGTAGAGGTTACTAAAATGGCACCGGCATTAATCATAGGATTGAAAGGCTTTGGAGAATCGCTTTTTTCCATCTCTAGAATAGAGTTAAAAGATCCTCCTGTAGGCTCGAATCCTACTTTACTAAATACATCCTCTACACCATTATCCATGATGGCTAAAGCTAAGGTTATTATTTTAGATATACTTTGTATCGTAAATTTCTTTTCATAGGCACCGGCATAATAATTATTGCCTTCTATATCAGAAACATATACTCCTATATCCTCAGGATTTGCTTCACTAAGTGCAGGAATATAAGTGGGCAGTCTTCCCTCTCTATGGAAATCCTTATATTTATCAATTGCTAGTTCTATCATCTTCTGTATATCCTTAGACATATTCAACTCTCCTTTTCCTGTTATTGTACATTTATATTCTATCACTATATCTACATAGATATAAATACTTTTTGAAGAAAATATACATAGAGACTTAGCAATACATTCAAAGAAACAAATAAGGGTAGGCGATCATCCATCGCCTACCACTTTTATATCAGTTGTAAATCGTTACTTTTTTTAGCTTTTCTCCACTGCACCATCAATACTGCCACAATAATTAATAGTCCTACAATATCCTGTGCTAAATTTGCATTAATTAATAATAAGGAGCCTATGAGTAGTACTACCCTATAAAGCTTCCTCATACTCACAAAGAAATAACCTTCTGCAGCACTACCTAGCATAATTACTCCTACAATAGAGGTTATCACCACCAATGATCCTTCTAAAAATGTAGTTTCCATCAAAAGCAAAGAGCTATTATATACAAACATATAGGGGACAATAAAGCCCGCAATAGACAGTTTCATAGATTCAAATCCCGTCTTCATTGGACTGCCTCCAGAAATTCCTGCTGCCGCAAAGGAAGCCAATGCCACCGGTGGGGTTATATTTGCAAACATAGCAAAGTAAAATACAAATAAATGAGCTACGATTGGCTCTATGCCTAGCCTAACTAAGGCGGGTGCCGCTATAGTAGCAGTTATTAAATAAGCAGGAATGCTAGGTAATCCCATACCTAATATGATACATGTTATCATGGTAAATATTAGTGTAAATAATAAGCTAGTTCCACCTAAAGATACAATTGCATGGGCCATACTAAGACCAAATCCAGTTATGCTAGCTACACCAACTATGGGGCCTACCGCTGCACAGGCAACCGCTACAGGAACTGCCGATCGTGTTCCTTCATAGAGTGCATCTACAATATCCTTTAAATTCATCCGTGTAGTAGATCTTAACATACTAGTTCCAATGGTGACCAATATCGTTAAAAATGCCGAGTATATAATCGTTCTTCCACTAAAAAACAGCATATAAACTAAAAACATTAAAGGAATTAGAAGATGTCCTCTTTCCTTCATAACATCTCTAACTCTAGGTAATTCACTTTTGGGTATTCCTTTTAATCCTCTTTTAGATGCTCTCATTTGCACCTGTGTCATAATACCTAAATAATATAGTAAAGCTGGTAAAATAGCAGCCATGACAATGACTCTATATTGTACTCCTAATACTTCCGCCATAATAAAAGCGGCGGCCCCCATAATAGGTGGTAATAATTGTCCTCCCACAGAGGCCGAGGCTTCTACTGCCCCAGAAAATTCATCATCATATCCTGTCTTTTTCATAAGGGGGATGGTAAATGCTCCAGTTGTAACAACATTAGCAACAGCGGCACCATTGATACTGCCTAGAAAACCACTGGCTATAACTGCCACCTTAGCAGGACCTCCCTTTGTGTGCCCTGCCAGTGCTAAGGAGATGTCATTGAAAAACTGCCCCATGCCTGATTTACTCATAAAGGCACCAAACAATATAAATAAAAATATATAGGTGGAGGCTACACCTACAGCAGTACCATAGATGCCGTCAGTGGATACAAAGAGATGATTCACTATTTCATCCCATCCATAACCCCGATGTCCAAAAAAACCTGGCATTTGCCTGCCAAACAGAGCATAAGTTATGAAGATTATTCCTAATAGTGGCAGAGCAAAACCTGTAACACGTCTAGCTGCCTCCAAGACTAACAATATCAACACAACACCCAAAAATAAATCTACGTTATTTGGGATACCAGCTCTATGCACAATACCTAAATAATCTATCCATATATAAATGGCGGGTGTTATTGCTAAAATTCCCAAAATAAAATCATAAATAGCAAGTTTTTTTCTACTGGCCTTTTTATAGGCAGGAAATAAGAAAAAGGTTAAAGCTAAAATAGCCGCTACATGTAAGGAACGATGTTTTAAAGTAACAGGAGTGCCAAAGTAAGACACATATAAGTGGTATAGGGCTATTGCTATAGCAAATAGTTTGATGACTAATCCCGTAGTCTTGTTTTGAAAAACTCTAAACCTTGACTCATTATCATATTTTTCTAACAACTCCTGTTGCTTATCCTCCATGTTCTTTTCATTTTCTATCATCAATCATCACCTCTCTTGAACTTTCATTTTCACAAATCCATGGTGTGGTAAGTCTTTAGCCTTCACAATATTCATACCATTTAAAGTGATTTTTTCAGTAGCACTATGGGAATGAATCCATGTATATGCTTCAAACCTTTCCTCTAGCTCCGTCATTATTACATAGCCATCTTCTACCTTGACCTTCCCCTCTTTTTCGTGGGGAACGCCTGCACCAAAACCCTTAAATTTAGTTTCTATCAACATAAATTTTCCTTCATCATCGATCATAAAGGTTTCTATCCAGGGAATGTGCTCCACTGAATGTATCCAATGAAATTCTACTATATCCCCTACATTCACTTCTATTGCAACAAAATCTTCTGTTGTTTTTTCCTCTATAATCGTCAACATATATCTTAGTTCTGTAGCTGTATGGAAATATTGATAATATACCAGTAAAATCATAAGTGCAATAGCTGTAATAGCTATCCTTATAAAAGTTTCTTCATATACAACAGAGGAAGTTCTAATATGCTTCCTCTGTTGCTTTCTTAATAATTGATTATTCAATTACACCAGCTTCTTTGAAGTATCTTTCCGCACCTGGATGTAGCGGTACAACCATACCCTCCATTACTGTGTCAAGATTTATATGTTGTCTTGCAGCATTATGAGCACTATGGATTGTTTCTATATTTTCAAATACTCCAGTTAAAATATCATACACTACTTCCTCAGGCACACTCTCATTCACTAGCATCAAGTTCATAATAGTTGCTGTATTTATGTTTTCTTCATTATTATAAGTCCCTGCAGGAATAATACTTGGTGAGAAGAAAGGATAATGTTCTTGAAGATATGCCATGCCTTCTCCTTCTATCGGTATAATTCTTATATCATGAGTAGTACCAAGATCCATAATCGTTGCATTTGGAATTCCACTTGTTACAAAAGCTGCATCCACCATACCGTTTCTGATTTGATCTATAGCTTCACCATAATTTAAATAATCTTCTCTTATATCATCATAAGTCATATCGTGAGCTTCAAACATAAGTCTTGCATTTAACTCAACACCTGAATTAGGAGCACCAACCCCTACTCTTTTACCTTTTAAGTCATAGAAGGTTTCAATTCCAGAATCAGCTGTTGTTACCAGTTGAACATAATTTGGGTACAGACTCATCAAGCCTCTTAACTCTTTTTTAGCCTCCCCTTCAAAAGCACCAAAGCCTTCATAGGCCTGAGATACTGCATCCGCCATAGTGATAGCTAGTTCAGCACGATTGTTTAGTAATAAGTTGATATTCTCTACAGAGGCTCCAGTAGACTGTACAGAGGATCTATAGCCTAAGTCATGCTCTATAATATTAGAAAATCCTCCACCGATTGGATAATAAATACCACTGGTTGGTCCAGTTGCTACTGTTATGAACATACTTCTATCTACCGTGGCTTCTCCACCTTGGTCTTCACTGGTTTCAGCAGCTCCTCCTCCACCTCCACACCCCGTGGCTATAAGTGCTATTGCCAATAAAAGAAACAATATTTTTTTCATTTTACATACTCCCTTTCTTGATTTTATTTGATTTTTTATTAATATGACTTAGATATAGAGCAAGTCTTGTGCCAACTTCCACAAGCTAGGTATAGTCTAAAACTTTAAATTTCTCTATTGTTCATTGAATATATAAATGCGGCAAAAATGTTCATTTTTGAAATTTCTATATATTAGATTGCAATTGTTTTACTTTTATTATTTTGAACTTGTTGAGTTTGATTAGTTTTTTAAATGGTTACAACCATGTATTCCTGTAGTTGAAGAACAACATTTAAAAAGATAAAATGAAAGGGAATTTTTTTCCCTTGCGGAAAAAAATTCCCTTTCATTTTACTTAACCTCATCTTTATAAATTATATTTTCTAAGTTTATTTCTCAGTCCACGCTCACTTATACCTAACACTTCAGCTGTTTTCTTTCTATGTCCCTTATTTCTATTTAAGGTAGCCTCTATTAATAACTTTTCCATATCATCCAAAGAAAGTCCTACAAATGCTTCTATAGGATTTTGATTATAGGTGAAGGTTGAAAGAGTTTTTTTCTTTACCTCCATCGGTAAATCTTTCACTTGTATATAAGATCCCTCCGCCATTAACATGGAATATTCTATAATATTAGCAAATTCCCTTATGTTGCCAGGGTACTCATATTCCATAAGATAATCCTGAGCCTCTTGAGAAATTCCTACTATATTCTTATTAAGCTCTTTATTATAAACCTGTATAAAATGTTGGAACAAAAGAATCAAATCCTGTCTTTTTTCCCTTAAAGGCGGTAAATCAATCTCTACAACATTTAGTCTAAAATAAAGATCTTGTCTAAACTCTCCTTCTTCTACAGCCTTTTTCAGATCTTTGTTGGTGGCTGCAAGAACACGAATATCTAGTTCAATGGATTCATTAGCTCCTAAGGGTGTAATCTGTTTTAATTGTAATACCCTAAGGAGTTTTGCCTGTAGAGCCATAGGCATATCACCTATTTCATCCAAAAAGATAGTTCCATGATTAGCGTATTGAAATTTACCTATTTTATCACTATTAGCTCCTGTAAAAGCTCCCTTTTTATAGCCGAACAATTCACTTTCTAATAGATGTTCTGGAATAGCACTGCAGTTCACCGCAACAAAAGCCTCTTTTTTTCTTTTTCCTGCATAATGTATTGCCCTTGCCACCATTTCCTTACCAGTTCCGCTTTCACCGGTTATAACAACATTTGTATCTACATCCTTCAATTTTTCTATTAACTCAAACACATTTTTCATGACAGGACTCTTTCCTATAATGCCATTATAAATATATTTATCATGTAATTCCTGACTTAAACATTCCACCTGACGGTTTAATTTTTGGTAATTTAATGCTTGCTCTACAATAGAATACAAACCATCTATATGAATAGGTTTAGTTAGATAAGAATATGCTCCCTTTTTAACCGCCTCCACTGATGAGGATATGGTTCCATAGGCTGTCATCATGATGATGATTATATCCTGCTGTATTTCCTTTAGCCTTGTCAATACTTCCATTCCATTGATTGCCCCTATTTTTAAGTCTAAAAGACATAAATCAAAAGTTTCTTCCTTAACCCAATTAAGGCCCTCCGAAGGTTTTGTCGTGGTCTTTACTATATACATATCTTCCAATGCAAAGCTCAAGGAAGAGCAGATAGCCGCTTCATCATCTATAATTAAAATCTTTTGCATTTATCAATCTCTCCCTTCGAATCTTAAAATTAATTTTGTCCCGACATTTTTCTCACTTTCTATTGTTAGCTGTCCATCATTATCTTCAATATATTGTTTTGATAGTGGTATTCCTAATCCAGTACCCGTAGCTTTTGTGGTATAAAAAGGATTTAATGCATGAATAATTTCTTTTTGTGTCATACCTACTCCCTCATCCTTAATAGATATATAGATATGTTCCTGATGCCTCCATCCACGGATGCTTAAGGTCAATTGCCTATCTTGTTGTATTTCTTCCATCGCTTCAATACCATTTAAGAAAAAATTCATCATAACCTGCTTCATTTGTGCCTTATCTACATTAACTTTTAAGTTCTTCTCCATATCTATAGTTACTTTTAATCCCTTTTGCTCTATGATGGGTGTAAATAATCTTATGTTATATTCAACCAAATCCTTTATATCTACTATTTCTTTATTAGGCTTTCTTGGTTTTGCATAATTAATAAGACTTTCAATTAACTGATTGACTCGTTCCACCTCTTTAGGAACGTAGGTTGTAATGTCTCTTCGAAATTGAGGATTATCAAATTTTTTAGGAAGTAATTCTACAAAAGTTTTTATAGAAGTTAGAGGATTTCTTATTTCGTGAGAAATTCCCGCCACGATTTCATTTAATGCTCTACTTTTTTCCCTTTCAAACCATTCTTCCCTCAATTTCTTTTCTTGGGTGATATCTTCAAAGGAGACTATGATGCCTTTAACTTTTCTATCATAGCTTCTTAAGGGGTATACCATATATCTAATATCATACTTCTTTCCATCCTCTCTTTGCCAATTGACTTCTTCACCAGAAAATTGCACTTCTTTTTCTATGACATCTCCAATTTTTTCTTGCAATAATTGTCGGATAAAAGGCACCTCATTATAGTATCTTCCTGTTGAGTTATTCTCCAAACCTATTAATTCCACTACAGTGGGGTTGCAGGAGGCAATGATTCCATTTTTTTCTATTATAATTAACCCCCTTGGGCTACTTTCTAATAGCTGATTGATCATTTCATTTTTATTTTTCGTCTCAGTAATTTGATATGCTAAGTTTTCATTCATGGTCTGCAATTCCTGTGTTTTTTTATCCACTTGCCTTTTAAGCTGTTTATTCCACCTAATTCCCACTATAGATAAGATAGCTGCCATCATTATAAATACAATAAAAACCTTCAGCAATTGTCGCAATCGCTTCTCTGCAACTAATTCCTTATCTAAAAACCAATGAGCATATATTTCTCCATAAACGCCACTTTCCTTGATCTGTTGTATACCATCATTAAACTTAGTCAATAAGTTATAGTTGTCCTTCCCCACAACAATAGCATACTCTATAGGGATAATATAACTATTTATAAATGTATATTTATTATCTAAATTATACTGTTCCATTAATTGCTGAGCAACAAGTCTGTCCCCCATTAAGGCATTGCCTCGTTCTTGTTCTAATAGTTGAAATGCATCAGCTATATTACTGGTGGTATTATATTTTACTCTTCTAACATTTTGCAAGTATTGATATTCTACTGAATCCCTCTTTAAGGTAATCACCATATCCGTTAATTCTAAAACATCCTCCTGACTGTTTATGTGTTTATTCTCTACAATCAAGCCTACCGAAGAGGTGGAAATACTGTCTGTAAATATCAAATTTTCAGATAGTTCAGATAGAAAATTGATGCCTATTGCTGCGTCTACCTCTTTCTGCTCTATAGCTTCCACTACCTTTTCTACCGGCATAGGGACATAAGAGATATCAATGTTATAAATATCCCCTACACTCTCTAAAATATCTATATGAAACCCTAGATAGTCTTCCCCCTCTACATATTGTAATGGGGGCATGTTTGGATCAACAGCTACTTTAATATGTTCTATAGGATCACTAGAAGTAGTTTCCTTTGTTTGGCTTGAAACCTTTCTATGCAATGAACTATGCATCAATAACAGCATCAAAACTACTAAACATATCAATGTTTTTTTCTTTAGTTTACTTGTCATTTTCATCACCTACCACTATTTTATCACATTCACTGGCACCACACCATTACCCAATATTTCATCCTATATTTGCAGAAGTACATTGTATTTTAAAACAGATATAGCAGCAGGAGCTTTTATCCTGCTGCTATATCTGTACGATATGTTTTTCCTTTAAACCTTATCTTCTCCACATTTTCATAGACTAGTCTTCTTGCTGTATCTATATCTTCAGCAAGAACCGTTACCCCTAGCACTCTGCCTCCGGCTGTCACTAGACCCTCACCTTCCAAAGTAGTCCCAGCATGAAAAACAATTGTATCCTTATCTACGTCAGATAATCCTGTTATTTCTCTTCCTTTTGGATAATTACCAGGATAGCCTTCTGATGCTAGTACCACACATATGGCTGTCTTTTCATTCCACTTTATTTCTGTATTGGTGAGGTCTTCCTTTAACATTGCTAGAAATATAGCCACTAAGTCAGTCTCTAATCTAGGAAGCACCACTTGAGTTTCAGGATCTCCAAATCTAACGTTGTATTCTAATACTTTAGGTCCTTCTTGAGTAATCATAAGTCCTACAAACAATATTCCCTTATAGTCCATATTTTCCTGCTGTATACCCCTCAAGGTTGGCTGCAAAATACTCTTATCCACTTCTTCAGCCATCTCTTCTGTATATATATAATTAGGTGAGTAGGTTCCCATTCCCCCAGTGTTAGGTCCTTCATCTCCATCATAGATTCTTTTATGATCTTGGCTACTTACCATAGGTATAATAGACTGTCCATCTACAAAGCAGAGTACAGAGGTTTCCGTCCCCTCTAAAAATTCTTCAATTATCACCTTATGGCCAGACACTCCAAAAATCTCCTCTATTAGTATTTCCCCCAGTGCCTTCTCTGCCTCTTGCTGATCTTCACATATAAAAACTCCTTTTCCCGCCGCTAACCCATCAGCTTTAATGACTACAGGGAAATTATGCTTGCCTAATGCATCCTTAGCCTCTTCATAAGAGGTTGCTTCATCATATAGAGCAGTAGGAATATTGTATTTATCCATGAATTCTTTAGAGAAGGCTTTACTTCCCTCTAACTGTGCAGCTTCTTTAGAGGGTCCTATGATATTTAATCCTTCTTCTTGAAACCTGTCAACAATACCTGCCACCAAAGGTATCTCTGGTCCGACAATCGTCAAGTCAATTGACATTTCCCGGGAAAAATCAACAAGTTTTTCTACATCCTCCACTGCTATATCTACACATTCTGCGATTTCCCCTATTCCCGGATTGCCCGGTGCACAATATATTTCCTTCACCAACGGACTTCGCTTTATCTTCCACGCGATCGCATGCTCTCTACCGCCACCGCCCACTATAAATACCTTCATCTCTTCACCACCCAATTTAGTGTTTAAAATGTCTCTTCCCTGTCATCACCATAGCTATATGCTTTTCATCACATATCTTAATAGACTCTTGGTCCTTTAGAGAACCCCCAGGCTGAATAATTGCCTTCACTCCTGCTTTTGCCGCAGCCTCTACACAATCACTAAAGGGAAAGAAGGCATCAGATGCCAACACACTTCCATCTAACTCATTATGGCTATTTTTTATAGCATTTTCTAGAGCCCATATTCTGCTGGTTTGTCCAGGTCCTATAGTTAAGGTTTGCTTGTTTTTCGCTAGAACAATAGCATTAGATTTTGTGTGTTTTACTACTTTAAAAGCGAAGATTAAATCCTCCAGTTCTTCCTCAGTAGGGTTTTTAGATGTAGGCACTTCTATTTCTTCTAATAACTTATCATTATGATCTTGAATTAAAATGCCTCCCTCTACCCTTTTTATATCTATAGCATTTTTTTGCTTGTTTTTAATATTTTCTAATTGAATTATCCTTAAATTTTTCTTTTGACTAAAAATAGCTAATGCTTCGTCAGTGAACCCAGGTGCAATAATTACCTCTAGAAAAATCTCCACCATTTTTTCAGCTGTTTCTTTATCTACCGTCTCATTAGCAGCAACAATACCTCCAAAAATAGATAAAGGATCAGAGTTATAGGCCTTGCTATAGGCTTCATGAATATCCTTTCCAGATGCTACTCCACAAGGGTTCGTATGTTTCACAGCAACAACCGTTGGTTCCTCGAACTCCTTTAAAAGCTCTAAAGCACCATTGGTATCATTTATATTATTAAAGGATAATTCCTTTCCCTGTAGTTGCTTTCCATCCACCAGAGTTCCGGCTTGATGTGTAACTTCTTTATAGAAGGCTGCTCTTTGATGGGGATTTTCTCCATACCTTAAGTCCTGAACCTTCTCAAAGGTAATGGTTAAGGTATCTTCAAAGTTATCCTTATCTCTCCCTAAATAACCAGCAATTAATGCATCATAATGCGCTGTATGTTGAAATACCTTTAGGGCTAAATTGTATCTCGTTTCATAATTGGTATCCCCATTTTCCCTAACTTCTGAAAGCACCTTAACATAATCCTTTGGATCTGTTACAACCGTTACAAATTTGTGGTTTTTAGCAGCAGACCTTAGCATAGTTGGTCCACCAATATCTATATTTTCAATGGCTTCTTCTAAAGTAACTTCTTCCCTTAGGATTGTCTCTTTAAATGGGTAAAGATTGATTACTACCAAATCAATAGGTGTAATATTCAGTTTTTCTAATGTCTTTTGATGTTCTTCCTTATCTCGAACCGCTAGTATACCTCCATGGATTACAGGATGTAATGTCTTCACCCGTCCATCTAAACATTCAGGAAATCCAGTTGCCTCCGAAACGTCCACTACTTCGATTCCAGCTTCTCTTAAAGTTTTTGCCGTACCACCAGTAGATAGAATTTCCACCCCTAGTTCTTCTAACCCCTTAGCAAAATCTATAATGCCCATTTTATTCGATACACTTATTAGACATCGTTTCATCATTGCTTCACCCCACTTTTATTTTAAGTTGCCAGTCTTTACCTTTACCTTATTCCCCATCACTCGTAATCTTCCTTCCACAAACAGTTTAACAGCTAAAGGAAGAATTTGATGTTCTATTTTTAACACCTTTTCTTTAATACTATTTATATCATCATCAAACTCTACGTCTACCGTCTCCTGTAGTATGATGGGACCCCCATCAGTTTCTTCATTGACAAAATGAACAGTAGCACCGGTGATTTTCACGCCTCGCTCCAACACTTCCCTATGAACCTTCTCTCCATAATACCCCTCTCCAGAAAAGCTAGGGATTAGAGAGGGATGTATATTGATGATTTTGTTCCTATAGTTTTCTACAATACTTCTAGGTAATATTGCTAAATATCCTGCCAATACAATTAAATCTATTTCCTCCTGCTGTAAAATCTTTAATAAAGCTTCATCTCTTTTTTCTCTTGTACCATAGGTTTCTTTATCTACGATACTTGTTTTAATATGATGTTTTTGGGCCCTTTTCACACCATAAGCCTCTTTTTTATTAGAAATAACAATAGCAATTTCTCCTTGAAGATATTTCTGCTCCACAGCATCTATCAAAGCCTGTAGATTCGACCCACCTCCTGATATAAGTACTGCTATTTTTATTCCTGCCATAAAACCACCTGTTTTTGTCCTTTTTTAATTGCACCTATTCTATAAGCTGGTTCTCCAGCCTTCTCCAAGATATCTAATGTCACATTAGCATCTTTTGGATCCACCACCAACATCATACCAATCCCCATATTAAAGGTACTAAACATTTCTTTTTCTTGAATGTTCCCATTCTTTTGAATGAAATTAAAGATTTTAGGCACATCCCAGCTATCCTTTTTTATATAGGCATCCATCTCATTCGGCAATATCCTTGGTACATTTTCGTAAAAACCACCACCAGTAATATGGGCTGCCCCTTTTATTTCTACTTCCTTCATTACTTCACTAATTGCCTTTGCATAAATTTTTGTAGGCCTAATCAATGCTTCTCCTAAGGTTTCACCTAATTGTTCAAAATAGCAATCAAGAGAAAAATCTTTAATTTCCAATAATAACCTTCTTACCAAAGAGAAGCCATTACTATGGACACCACTGGAGCCAATACCTATAATAACATCTCCTTCTTGAATATTTCTTCCTGTAATTAATTTAGATTTATCGGCGATCCCTACAGTAAATCCAGCAACATCATACTCTCCTTCTTGATAAAAGCCAGGCATCTCAGCTGTTTCTCCTCCAATTAGTGCAGCACCAGCTTCTCTACAGCCCGTAGCGATACCCTTTACAATCTCAGCTACCTTCTCAGAACTTAATTTCCCTGTAGCTATATAATCGAGAAAAAACAGTGGTTTTGCCCCTTGACATAAAATATCATTGACACACATTGCTACACAATCCTGGCCGATAGTATCATGCTGATCCATCATAAAGGCGATCTTGAGTTTTGTTCCTACTCCGTCTGTACCGGATACCAAAATAGGTTCCTTTATATCTGTTAAGTCTAAGGCAAACAACCCTCCAAATCCCCCTATATCTTCTAGGACCTGTTGATTAAAGGTGCTCTGTACGTGTTTTTTCATTAATTGAACTGCTTTTTGTCCTTCTTCAACATCTACACCTGCATCTTTATAAGTGATTTTATCCAAGTTTATTCACCTCCTATATATCTTGCAAAAGCTTTTTCCTCTGGATTTGGGACTGGAATTGGGTAGTCTCCATTAAAACAAGCTAGACACAAATTTTCTTTTGGTAATGTTGTGGACTTTACCAGCCCCTCTAAGCTAATGTACCCTAAGCTATCAGCCTCAATAATTTTTCTAATCTGCTCTACTGTTTTAACTCCACCTATCAGTTGATTTTTATCAGGGGTATCTATGCCAAAATAACAGCTAAAAGCCACAGGAGGAGAACTCACCCTTACATGCACTTCTTTAGCACCTGCATTTTTTAGACTTTTTACTAATCTCTTACTGGTGGTTCCCCTGACAATGGAATCATCTATCATAATCACTCTTTTACCTTCTACATTTTGCTTCAATGGATTTAATTTTAATCTTACAGCTATTTCCCTCATGGATTGAGTAGGCTGAATAAAGGTCCTACCTATATACCTATTCTTAATTAACCCTTCACCAAAGGGGATGCCTGAAGCCTCCGCATAACCAACGGCAGATGGTATAGACGAGTCAGGAACAGCAATAACTACATCAGCCTCCACCGGGTGCTCTAATGCTAAAAGTTTGCCAGCATTTTTTCTAGCTTCATAAACACTTACTCCATCTAATATGCTATCTGGTCGAGCAAAATAAATATATTCGAATATACAGGAAGCCCGTCTTCCAACATTTTTATATTTTGTTGATTCTATACCATTTTTATTTATTTTAATAATTTCTCCTGGTTCAACCTCTCTAATTAAGGTGGCTCCCATAACATCAAAAGCACAGCTTTCAGAGGCTAGAGCATAATTATCTCCTATTTTACCTAAGGATAAAGGTCTTAAACCTAAGGGATCTCTTACACCAATCAGTTCTTCCTCCGTCATTATCGTCAATGCATAGGCTCCTTTTATTAGTCCCATGGTTCTTTCAATAGCTGCAATTACACCTTCATTGCTATATCTTGCAATTAGATTTACAATAACTTCACTGTCTATAGTAGTTTGAAATACTAATCCATCATCCTCTAACCTACTTCTGATTTTTGAGGCATTGGTCAAATTACCATTATGGGCCATTGCTATGGTGCCACCTCTATATCGAACAACCAAGGGCTGAGCATTACCTACATAACTTTCGCCTGCAGTAGAGTACCTTACATGCCCTATTCCTATGTGACCCTTCATTTCCTTGAGTCTAGCATCATCAAACACCTCAGACACCAAACCCATCCCTTTATAATGATTGCATTTTATTCCATCATTTACTGCTATACCAGCACTTTCCTGTCCCCTATGCTGTAGAGCATATAACCCATAGTATACTAATCTAGCAGTTTCCTCTGGACTATCATGATAGATCCCTACTACACCACATTCTTCCTTAAGCTTATCAAGATTTACTCCATTATACATTGCAATGCCCCTCTCCAAGCTGCCTCCAATTCCTCTACAGCTTCACAGATCACACTTGCTTCATTTATAGTAATTTCTAAATCTTGACCCTCAACCCTTCCTATCCTCTGATAAGGTACTTCCCTTAGCTGCAACATTTCTTTTAAATCTTTCAAGTCCTTCTCTTTTACTGTAATTAAAAATCTAGATTGACTTTCTGAGAAAAGGTATACATCTTTTCTTAAATCTGTATTTATATTTATCTTTGCACCTAATTTGCCACTAATACAGGATTCTGCCACCCCTATCCCTAATCCTCCCTCACTTAAGTCGTGGGCTGATTGTAGTAGATTTTTTTCATTGGCTTCTAAAATGAGGCTATGAAGTTTTTTCTCTAATCCAAAGTTTATAGCAGGAATTCTTCCTTTTTCTAGATCATGAATTCTAGAAATATATTCACTACCGCCTATTTCATCCTTAGTATGACCTAAAAGTACTATTACATCACCTTCATTTTTGAACTCCATCGTCATTGCTTTCTCTACATCATCTAAAACACCCACCATGCCTATAATAGGTGTAGGATAAATGGCATCTTGATCAGTTTCATTATAGAAGCTTACATTACCACTTATTACCGGAGTATCCAATTCCCTTGCAGCTTCACTGATTCCTAAAACACACTCCCTAAACTGCCAGAAGCGATCTGGTTTCTCAGGACTACCAAAATTCAGTCCATCCGTAATAGCTAACGGTTTGGCTCCACTGCATATAATATTTCTAGCAGCTTCTGTTACAGCAATCTTACTGCCCTCTCTAGGATCAAGATAGCAAAGTCTACTGTTGCAATCTGTCGTTAAGGCAATCCCCTTTTCTGTACCCTTTACTCTAATAACAGCTGCATCAGAGCCTGGCTTTACCACTGTATTGGTTCGAACCATATGATCATATTGTCTATAGATCCACTCTTTGCTGGCTATATTAGGGGAGGTTAATAGCTTTGTTAGGACTTCTTTATAATTCTTTGGTTCCTCTATATCACCACTTGTGAAGTTCTGTACTTCTTCTATATATGCAGGCTTTTCATAATCGCTATAGTATTTTGGTGCACCAGAGGAATCTAAGCTTTCTGCTGGCATTTCCCCTACCACTTGATCTCCCTCTAGGATTCTTAAAAAACCATCATCTGTTACCTTACCAATGATGACAGAATGAAGCCCCCATTTTTCAACAACTTTATTTACTTCTTCTTCCCTACCCTTTTCCACAATTAAAAGCATTCTCTCTTGGGATTCAGAAATCATTACCTCCACCGGCAACATTCCTGTTTCTCTCCTAGGAACCTTAGCTACATCTACCTCCATACCACCTTCACCTCTAGTGGCGGTCTCACAGCAGGCAGAAGCTAGTCCTGCAGCACCTAAATCTTGAATCCCTACTACACAGCCAATTTGTAATAGTTCAAGACAAGCTTCCAGCAGGAGTTTTTCCATGAAGGGATCCCCCACCTGTACAGCTGAACGTTTTTCCTCTGATTCCTCTGTTAATTCTACCGAAGCAAAACTGGCTCCACCTATACCATCTCTACCGGTAGGAGCTCCTACATACATAATGGAATTTCCTACTCCCGAAGCATTTCCTCGATGAATTTTATCGTGTTCTATAATTCCTACACACATGGCATTTACTAAGGGATTGCCATTATAGGATTTATTGAAATAAACCTCTCCCCCTACCGTAGGAATTCCCATGCAGTTTCCATAGCCTGCTATACCTTCTACAACACCATCTAATAAAAATTTTACTCTATCGCTATTTTCTAAGTCTCCAAAGCGTAAGGAGTTTAATAAAGCAACCGGTCTTGCCCCCATTGCAAATATATCTCTAATAATACCACCTACCCCTGTAGCAGCCCCTTGATAGGGTTCTATGGCAGAGGGATGGTTATGACTTTCTATTTTCATGGCGACGGCTAAATTGTCTCCGATATCTACAATCCCTGCATTTTCTCCTGGTCCCTGCAATACCTTTTCACCACTGGTAGGAAAATGTTTAAATAGTGCTCTGGAATGTTTATAACTACAATGCTCTGACCACATAACACCGTACATATTTAACTCTAGTTCATTAGGTTCCCGTCCCATAACAGCTACAATTTTTTCGTATTCTTTTTGTGTTAATCCTACGGCTTTATAGTTATTTTCCATTGCTAAATCCCTCCTCTAAATGATGAATTATTGATTGAAAAAACTTTAATCCATCAGTATTACCCAATAAAGCTTCACTGGCCCTTTCAGGATGAGGCATAAGACCAATAATATTTTTTTCTTTGTTACATACCCCGGCTATATCTACTATAGAACCATTGGGATTGTTAACATAGGTAAATAAAATTTGTCCATGGGCCTTCATATCCTCTAAGGTATCTTCATCTACCACATAATTTCCTTCCCCATGGGCAATAGGAATATGGATGATCTCTCCTGCTTCATAACAATTGGTAACAGGTGTTTCTGTATTCTCTATTTTTAGTGCCGCTATATCACAAATAAATTTTAAGTTGGCGTTTCTCACTAAAGCTCCTGGTAAAAGCCCAGCTTCAGTTAATATTTGAAATCCATTACATATACCTATTACTGGCTTTCCTTTTGCTGCATGCACTTTGATGCTATCCATTACTTTAGAAAATTGAGCTACAGCCCCACATCTTAAATAATCTCCGTAGGAAAAACCTCCTGGCAATACAATACAATCAAAATCCTCTATATCTTCTGTATCATGCCAGACATACTCTGTCTCTTGATTTAATACTTCCTTTAATACATGGTAACAGTCTATATCACAATTGGATCCTGGAAATACAATGATTCCAAACTTCATACTAAGTCCTCCTCTCACCATTAGATTATTTCATATTGGTATGATTCAATTACTGTATTAGCCAATAGCTTCTCACACATAACCTTCAATTGTTCCTCTGCTGCTTCTTTTGTTATTTCTCCCAAATCTAGTTCAATCAATTTCCCTATTCTTACATCCTCTACATTGTTGTACCCGCTTTTATGAAGAGCTCCCTTTATTGCAGTCCCCTGTGGATCAGCAATACTCTTTTTTAATGTTACATACACCTTAGCCTTCATTCTCATCATCCTCCCATGTTTTCATTATTTTAATATTTTACATTTAGATTTCTTATTTTAAATGTTATTGGGCATTTTAAATGATTCATTATTGATTATTTTTTATCCTTTAATCCTTCTCAGCACTTCTTGATAAGATTCCTCCACATTGCCTAAATCTCTTCTAAATCTATCCTTATCCAGTTTTTCTCCAGTAGTTGCATCCCAAAGTCTACAGGTATCAGGAGAAACCTCATCCGCTAAGATTACCCTGCCATTGTGTAGTCCAAATTCTAACTTAAAATCCACTAAGGTTAAATTTTTTTCTAAAAAGTATACCGATAATATTTCATTGATTCTAAAGGTATAATCCTTTATGGTTTTTATTTCTTCTTTTGTTGCCCATTCAAGGGCCTCTATGTGATATTCATTAATTAATGGATCCCCCAACTCATCACTTTTATAACAAAACTCTAGAATGGGGGTTTTCATTTTTCTTCCCTCTTGTAATCCTAACCGTTTCGCCATGGAGCCTGCGGCTATATTTCTCACGATAACTTCTACAGGTAATATTTCTACTGACTTTACCAGCATTTCGCGATCACTTAGAACTTCTATATAATGGTTTTCAATTTCCATGTCCTGCAATAATTGAAAAATTACCGCCGACATTTTGTTGTTTACAATCCCCTTGTTACTGATAGTACCTTTTTTTTCTCCATTGAAGGCTGTTGCATCGTCTTTGTATTCTACAATAAATTTATCTCTATCGTTGGTTCTATATACTTTTTTTGCCTTTCCCTCATAGAGCATTTCACCTTTTTCTATGTTATTCATCATAACCCCTCCACCCTATTTCCTCTAATTTTCCTGCCTTTTCCTTCACCATATTCTCTAGGTTACTCTTATAAATCTTTAAGTTGTTTTTTATACCTTCATCCTTAAGTGCTATAATGCTGGCGGCTAAGATTCCTGCATTTTTTCCACCATTGATTGCAACGGTGGCCACTGGAATTCCTGGAGGCATTTGTACAATAGAGTAAAGTGAGTCTATACCCTTCATAGTCTTACTTTCCACCGGAACCCCTATAACGGGTAAAGTGGTTAAAGATGCCACCATCCCCGGCAGATGTGCAGCTCCCCCTGCCCCTGCAATAATAACTTCTATCCCTCTTTCTTCCGCCTTCGTGGCAAAATCATACATTCTTTTAGGGGTTCGATGAGCAGAAACAATGGTACATTCATAAGGAACCTCTAACTTCTCTAGCATGGCAGCTGCTTCCTTCATCACCGGCAAATCCGAATCACTGCCCATAATAATACTCACCACTGGTTGATTCATGATACCCCTCCTAACTTATAACCTTCATCATTTTTCTTATCTTTTCTGCCTTCTCAAGAGCTAAGTCTATACTTTTTGCTAAAATGGTAACATGTCCCATTTTTCGTTTTGGTGCTGTCATCTCTTTTCCATAGAAATGCACATGGACTTCAGGAATTTTTAATGCTTCTTCTACTCCAATAAGTCTTGCGCTTCCTTTATATCCCTCTTCACCTAAAAGATTTATCATTACTGCTGGCTTTATGAGTTCTACTTCCCCAAGGGGTAACCCTAAAATTGATCGCAGATGCTGATAAAATTGAGAAGTACTACACCCCTCTATCGTATAATGACCTGAATTATGAGGTCGTGGAGCAATTTCATTTACTAAGACATTTTCCTCTTTATCCACAAACATTTCTATACAAAAGATTCCCTGGCTATTAAATATCTCCATAACTTTTGAGGCTATTTCCTTTGCTTTTCTTTCAACATTTAAACTGACTTTAGCCGGAACAATCGTTGTTTTTAAAATACTATCTTGGTGTATATTTTCTCCTACAGGATATATGGTTTGTTCTCCAGTTACTCCCATAGCCGCAATAACGGATATTTCTCTTTCAAATGGTATATACTCCTCCACCATCAACTGATAGTTGTCTCCTCCTAAAGCCTTGTAAGCGATAGGTATGTCATTTTGCTTTTCTATCCTATAATTTCCTTTGCCATCATAACCATTGGTACAGTTTTTTAACATGACAGGAAAACCATAGGCTTTGATAGCAATGTCAATGTCTCCTACACAATCTATTGCCCGAAATCTTGATGTTTTAATGTTATTATTCTTCAGAAAATTTTTTTGAAGAAATTTATTTTGAATTATTTTTAGAGAGTTTGGTGATGGATGAATGACATATCCCTCTTCTTGAAGATTTATCAATATTTGAGCATCTATATGTTCAAATTCATAGGTTATAATATCACTTTTTTCTGCTAATTCCTTTAAAGACATCTCATTATAAAAATCTCCTACAATGTGTTCATCAGCTATAGAAGCGGCAGGGCAATTTGTAGTAGGATCTAGAATAATAAAACTTAAACCTAGCTTTTTTCCTTCTAAAATCATCATTTTCCCTAATTGTCCTCCCCCAATTATACCAATTGTCTTCATATTACTTCCCCCTCTCAATACTGAATTCATCTATCTTCATTTAAAAAGAGCATCTACGATGTTTCCGCTAGAAAACCCTAGGTTTCCTTCGACGACAGCAAAACCGTCTGAGCACTTTCTTAAAAACGGTCAGGAGTTTTCATACCCTACAACCTCTTTTTTACCAAAATTTTAGTTTTAGGGTAATAAAAAGCAGCCAAGACAAAACTTAGCTGCTCTTCTATTTAGTGAGGTAATAATGCAAATCTTAAAATAAATAATATAGCTAGTACATAAATAATAGCATGTACATCCTTTGACTTTCCTGCTGCTATTTTTGTAATTGGGTAAAATATAAGTCCTGCAGCAATACCATTTGCAATACTGAAGGTAAATGGCATCATTGCTATAGTAAAGAAAGCTGGTACAGCTTCTGTAAAGTCGTCAAAGTTCACCTTGGTTACAGTCCCCATCATTAGTACACCAACAATGATTAGTGCAGGAGCTGTTGCCTGTGCTGGCACCATTAATGCAAAAGGTGCCAATAGAATCGCTAATATGAATAATACACCCGTTGTTACAGCAGTTAATCCAGTTTTTCCACCCTCTGCTACACCGGCAGTAGATTCTACAAATGTAGTAACAGTAGAAGTTCCTAAAAGTGCTCCAGCAGAAGTTGCCACAGCATCTGCTAATAAAGCTTTGTTCATGTTAGGTAGATTTCCTTTTTCATCTAACATACCTGCCTTTGCTCCAGTTCCTATTAATGTACCAATAGTATCAAACATATCTACTAAACTGAAGGAGATAACAACAGTTAATACACTTGTTATAGCTCCCACGATTCCTGCCTCACCTATATTTAATAATCCCGGTAAATCCATTTTGAATAATGTAGGTGTAATATCAAAGGAGTAGTTTAATCCCACAGAAACATCTGTTACTCCAAATGGAATACCAAGTAACATTGTTGTTAAAATACCTATCAATATAGCTCCCCTTACTCTTTTTACCATTAATATTGCCGTTATAAACAATCCAATAGCGGCTAATGCCACACCTGGATCTGTAAAATCCCCTAAAGTTACTAATGTAGCTTCATAGGGCACTACAATTTGTGCATTTTTTAATCCTAATAGTGCAATAAAAAGTCCAATACCTCCACCAATTGCATGTTTTAGATATAAAGGAATAGCTTCTACAATAGCAGCTCTAAGACCTGTTACAGTTAAGATAATAAATACGATTCCCGAAATAAAAATAGCTGCTAAAGCTTGTTCCCATGTATATCCCATTCCCAAAACAACACCGTAAGTAAAGAAGGCATTAAGTCCCATTCCTGGTGCCTGTGCAAATGGTAGATTGGCATGAAATCCCATAATCAATGTACCAATGGCTGCTGAAATACATGTAGCCATAAATACTGCATTAAAATCCATTCCTGCCGCTGATAAAATATCAGGATTAACAAACAAAATATAAGCCATTGTAATAAAAGTAGTAATACCTGCAATAATTTCTGTTTTTACATTAGTATTATTTTCCTTGAGCTTAAACATAGTATCTAATGTTGTAGCTGTTTTTTCTGTCATGATGTCTCCTCCCTTTCAATAAAAGTAGATTGTTTACCTACTTTATTGTTCCCTAAAAATATTCTTTTATTTTTAGTTTAATAACAAAATAAAGTCCAGGTGTTAAATTTCATAAAGTGAAATTTACACGCCCGGACTTTTATCCCATCGGTGTGACATTGAATCAATGCCTGTACCACTTGGACCTGCTTCTTTACAGAAGGGAATCCTAGGTACACTTTCACTCATAGTAGAATCATTCTTGGTGATCCTCTAGAAACTGTCGAACCCTATTATCGACATTATATGAGTCTTAAGTTGTCAAATATCCGTGTCTTAACTTCTCTTTTATAATAACAAACAGTTAGTTAAAGGTCAATAGTTTTTCCGAATTATTTTTATATATTTTTTAATTAAGTTCTATAATATTCGAACTTAAATGTAATTTTTATAATTTTAAATTCGTTTATTCCCACTCCACCGTAGATGGTGGCTTAGAGGTAATATCGTAGACAATTCTATTAACATTCTCTACTTCATTTACAATTCTATTGGACATCCTCTCCAATACATCATGGGGAATTCTAGCCCAATCAGCTGTCATGGCATCGGAGCTGGTTATGGCTCTTATACCAATAGTATGGGCATAAGTTCTTTCATCCCCCATAACACCAACACTTTTAATATTGGGTAGTACAGCAAAGTACTGCCATATTTCTCTTTCCATTCCAGCTTTTTTAATTTCTTCACGCACAATAGCATCTGCTTCCGCCACAATCTTCAGTTTCTCTTCTGTAATTTCTCCCAATACCCTTACAGCTAAACCAGGCCCTGGAAAGGGTTGTCTCCAAACAACTTCCTCTGGAACTCCTAATTCTAAGCCTACAGCCCTTACTTCATCCTTAAATAAATATTTAAAGGGTTCTATCAGTTGGAATTGCATATCCTCAGGTAATCCACCAACATTATGGTGACTTTTAATAACAGAAGCTGTTTCGGTACCACTTTCTATAATGTCAGGATACAGTGTTCCCTGTACTAAATAATCTATTTCTCCTAATTTATTAGCTTCCTCTTCAAATAAACGTATAAATTCTTCTCCAATAATTTTTCTCTTCTTTTCAGGATCTGCTACACCCTTTAACTTACTAAGAAATCTTTCTTTAGCATTAACCCGAATAAAATTCATCTTAAATTTATCTTTAAAAAGTGTTTCCACTTGATCCCCTTCATCCTTACGAAGTAAACCATGATCTACAAAAACACAGGTCAAATTGTCACCTACGGCCCTATGAACTAGTACCGCTGCAACGGAAGAATCTACTCCACCCGATAAGGCACAAAGCACCTTTTTGCCATTAGCCTTAGCAGCAATCCTCTTTATCTCTTCATCAATATAATTTTCTGTAGTCCAAGTGCCTTCACAGCCACAAATGTTGTATAGGAAATTTTTTATAATTTTCTTCCCAGCTTCTGTATGTTCTACTTCAGGATGAAACTGTACTGCATATAGATTTTCATCTCTATTTTCCATAGCTGCCACTGGACAATCTTCTGTAGTAGCAGTGATTATAAAGTTTTCTGGAGCTTTTTCAATAAAATCAGTGTGACTCATCCAACATATACTATCTTGTGATATTCCCTCGAACAAGGAAGAACCACCATTTAAGTTTAAGGGTGTTTTTCCATATTCTCTTTTTACAGCTGCATTTACTTTTCCGCCTAATGCATGAGCCATAAGCTGACCTCCATAGCATATACCTAAGATTGGTACTTCCAACTTAAATATGGCTTTGTCACATGTAGGAGAAGTTTCTCCGTATACACTAGCGGGACCACCGGTAAAAATAATTCCAGTCGGTTGTTTTGCCTTTATTTCCTCTATAGAGATTGTATAAGGTACGACTTCACAATATACATTCGATTCTCTAACTCGTCTAGCAATTAATTGATTATACTGTCCACCAAAATCTAATATCAATATAAGTTCCTTTTTCATGTTATCCTCACCTTCCCCTCTAGTCAGCTATACTGTAGTTTGGAGCTTCTTTTGTAATAACAATATCATGGGGATGACTTTCCTTTAGCCCTGCCCCAGTTATCTTAATGAACTTTCCATTTTCTTGCAGATCTCTCACTGTAGGTGTTCCGCAGTAACCCATTCCAGCCCTTAGACCCCCCATAAGTTGAAGGACCGTATCCTTTAGATAACCTTTATAAGGAACCTTACCTTCTACACCTTCGGGAACTAATTTTTTGCTATCCTCTTGGAAGTATCTATCTTTGCTTCCTTTTTCCATAGCTGCTATAGATCCCATACCTCTGTAGGTCTTAAAGCTTCTTCCTTTATAAATTACCGTCTCACCAGGACTTTCTTCCGTTCCAGCAAATAAAGAACCAACCATTACCACACTGGCTCCTGCTGCAATTGCCTTTGGAATATCTCCTGAATATTTTATTCCTCCATCAGCGATTACAGGAATACCATAGCGTTTTGCGACCTTTGCACAATCATATACAGCTGTAATCTGTGGCACACCAATTCCCGCCACAACCCTAGTAGTACATATGGACCCAGGACCTATGCCTACTTTTACAGCATCTGCACCAGCTTGGATAAGTTCTTCCGTAGCTTCTCCAGTGGCCACATTTCCTGCTATTACCTCTAATTCTGGATATTGTGCCTTTATTTTCTTTACAGCTTCAATTACACCTCTAGAGTGTCCATGGGCAGTATCTAGCACTACTACATCTACTTTAGCATTATAAAGAGCTTCTACCCTATCCATCATATCGTTGGTTATACCAACAGCTGCACCAACCATCAGTCTAGATTGACTGTCTTTAGCTGAGCTAGGGTATTTTATAGATTTCTCTATATCTTTAATAGTTATTAAACCCTTTAGCATACGATCCTTGTCTACAATAGGTAGTTTTTCTATCTTATATTTCATTAATACTTCCTGTGCTTCCTCCATAGTAATACCTTCTAAAGCAGTTACCAAATTTTCTTTTGTCATTACTTCTTCTATAAGTCTATCATAATTGGTTTCAAAACGAATATCTCTATTTGTTATAATACCAACCAGTTTCCCCTCCGTAGTTATAGGTACTCCTGATATGCGATATCTCTCCATCAACTCTAAAGCATCAGCTACAGCATGTTTTGGAGATAAAAAGAAGGGATCTACTATAACCCCATGTTCACTTCGCTTTACCTTATCTACTTCTATTGCCTGTTCCTCTATTGCCATATTTTTATGAATAATCCCTATACCACCTTCTCTAGCCATAGATATAGCCATCTTTGCCTCTGTCACAGTATCCATTCCAGCACTCATTAACGGAATATTTAATTTGATTTTTTTTGTTAGATATGATGATAAGTCTACTGCATTAGGTAATATTTCAGATTTTGCTGGAATCAACAGAACATCATCAAAGGTAATACCTTCTTTTATTATTTTATCTTCCATTTAAAGCCCTCCTTTACGTAGTTATTTATATATACTAAAATAATAAAATCAAAAACAAAAACCCGTATGATAATTACTCTCTCAAAAGAGTGAAATTATTATACGGGTTTTAAGTAAAATATATAAAAACCTCAGCAAAACTACATAGGATTCTTTTCTACACAGCCCCGCTAAAATATAATAACTCCACTCATAGTCCCGGAATTTGAGGTTCCCTTGGGGTAGAAACTATCGAACCATATTATCGATATTATACGAGTGTGTATATGTCTATTTACTTGTTAAAATAAGATTAAATATAAGTTATCAAATATGTCGACTGTTGTCAAGAGACATTTATTGCTTATTTAGAAACCAGTATACATAGCCACAGACATTGCATACATAATTAGTAGCAGCTTTATTAGCCCAGTCAAAACCAAGAAAAGTAGCACCTGAAGTATTCATTAGGGTTTCTCTAGTCCAAAACTCATCATGATCACAAACAGGGCATATTAAATCTTTCCCTACTATTGTTACCTTATTGGCTTTTTTATTCATATAATTCCTTCTTTCTAATAAGTAAGACTTCGTTAAACTCCATCATTGATTTTACATTCTTTATATTAACCTAGTTATGCTTCAGCTATTTCCTTTAACCTCTGTATAATAGGAAGTTTTTGTGTGCAAAGTTCTTCACAGACACCACAGGCAATACATTCATCTGGTGAAGGACTCTCTTCTTTTATTCTACCTTCCTGTTTTAACCAATCTATATGTTTTTTCATCGTTGCTTCATCCTTCAAAATCATCAAATTATATGCCTCTAGATAATGAGGAATATGTATTTTCTTAGGACATTTTGTACAATAACTACAAGTTGTACATAAAGAATCCATATCATTTATAATTTTTTTCTTTATTTCCTGTAACTTCTCCTCCGAGAAAGCAATAGGGTGCTTCAATGTGTTTATATTTTCTTCCACTTCCTCTAAAGATCCCATACCAGCTAAGGATACTGTAATTCCTTCTTGAGCTGCATTAAATCTAAGTGCTGCTTGGCTTACTGTTTCATCATCCCATTGTTTGATGAACTCAAAGTATTCTTTATGCTGTGGTATTAACCCCCCACCTAAGGGATTCATTGTAACAACACCTATATTGTGCTCCATAGCCGCTTTTATCCCTTCTTGACGATAGGGATGATTCATTACATTATAACCCAATAATACACCCTCAAAAACATCATCTTCAATAATAGTTCTTATATCTTCTCCCTTACAGTGAGTGGAGA
This sequence comes from Clostridiaceae bacterium, assembly GCA_020832135.1. Lineage (GTDB taxonomy): Bacteria > Bacillota > Clostridia > Peptostreptococcales > Natronincolaceae > JAFIFG01. The sequence goes on along the minus strand of JAFIFG010000128.1, from coordinate 41,020 downwards.
AAACAAGATGTTCTATTAATCCTTCTTGCTTTGCCTTCAAAGCACCTTCATAAGGGCCTCCAGGAGCCATTACTTTTTTATACTGTTCTAAATCCATAATACACCACATATGAAAGAAATTTATTTTATCTACACCTATTCTCTTTAAAGATTTTTCCAATCTTCTCCTTACGGAATCAGCATCTGGTTCTTTATTTACCATACTTTTTGTTGATACATAAAATTCTCCAGGCATATTCTTAAATGCTTTGCCAAAAATTTCCTCACTACGATCATTACAATAAAAGGGAGCGGTATCAAAATAATTGATTCCCAGTTCATTGGCTCTACGAACTACCTCAGCTGCATAATCTTCATCTTTACCAAATCTCATACCACCAAAACCAATTGTTGATACTTTTTTTCCTGTTTTGCCATAATCCCTATAAATCATCTAAACCCTCCTCAACTCTTTTCTTGAGCTTTACTCTTACTTAGTTGTTTAATTATCATTATACATGAAAAGTTTTAATTTTTCTATTTTTTGTATCTTTTACTATATAATTTCCAAATAAATCTATTCTTATAATTTTGTACATATCTGTCTTTTTTTACAACCTATATCTTTTGAATTTTATCAAATAATAGTATAGAGATAAAATGATTCATAACTCAAAAAAGATAAATCTCAAAATTATTTTAGGGAGGTTTTTAAGACATGAATGTAAATAATATGAACAATCAAACAGCACCCAAACTGGATTCCAACAATTTGAAAATTCTAGAAGATCAGTTAGGCTACGAGGCTTTAATGAACAAAAAGTTTACTACCTATGCCAATTATTGTACTGATACTGAGCTTAAAAATTTGTGTCAACAAGCAAGTCAAAAGCATAAGCAACATTATAATGAATTATTAAACTATTTAAACTCACATCAATAATAAAAATACATTTAGGAGGTTTTTTTATGAATACAAATCATCAGGCTAGTTTTACAGAGAAGGAATTGATGAATGATTTATTAGCTTCTGAGAAACAAGTGACCTCAGCTTATAATGTAGGGATTACAGAGGCATCTTGCCAAAATTTAAGACAACATTTAACCACTTGTTTAAATGATAGTCAACAAATTCAGTATGATATATTTAATGCAATGCAACAAAGAGGTTGGTATCAAACAAAACAAGCTCAAGCTCAAGATGTACAAAGTGCACAAACCAAGTTTAATCAAATGAAAAATGACTTGCAGTAAGTAACAAAAAACAAATAAATCAAGTATTCGTTTGAATGAATACTTGATTTATTTATTATTAGAATCCCTCTTAAGTAGACCCTTTAAATTCATTGCTTCTATACTAACCATCTTCCATTTTACCCTACACTTTCATGAAACAAATTTACATTCTATACTTCTTTAAAATTTTAAAGTCATCTCCTACTAACTAACTCAACAACGGTAGACGCTTTTTACTTTTTTGCATCTTACATTTTACTTATCATAATAGAATCTTTCAACTAAACACTACACTTACACTTACACTTAATTCTCACGACACTTCGTAATCATGTTCTATAGGATCTAGCTTAAGAAAGGATTCTGAGGAAGTTTCTACTTCCTTAAACATAGTATAACAAATCTTCTGAAAATTATCAACCTTTTTTTTTAAAAATAATTTAAAATTTTCTATACTTGAATAATAGAGCAATCTTTCTTTTGAAGATCTAATAGAAAAGACAGATGCCTATGCATCTGTCTTTTACTAAACTTTAATTACATCATCGGCATGCCGCCGCCCATACCGCCCATGCCTCCTGGCATAGCTGGTTCTTCTTCTTTAACATCTACTACTGCACTTTCAGTTGTTAATAACAGAGCTGAAATAGATGCAGCATTTTGTAATGCAGATCTCGTTACTTTTGTTGGATCCACAATACCTGCTTCAATCATATTTACATATTTTTCATTTAATGCATCAAAACCTATACCTTTTTCTGAGCTCATTACTTTTTCTATAATAACAGAACCTTCAAGGCCAGCATTTTCAGCAATTTGTCTCACTGGCTCCTCTAATGCTCTTCTTACAAGCTTAATACCTGTTTTTTCATCACCTTCTACTGTATCTAGTAGAGCTTCTACCGCAGGAATAACATTTGCTAATGCTGTACCTCCACCAGAAACAATACCTTCTTCCACTGCTGCTCTTGTAGCATTTAATGCATCTTCAATTCTTAACTTTCTTTCTTTTAATTCAACCTCTGTTGCGGCACCTACTTGAATAACCGCCACTCCACCTGAAAGCTTAGCTAATCTTTCTTGAAGCTTTTCTTTATCAAAATCTGAAGTTGATTCTTCAATTTGTGCTTTAAGTTGATTTACTCTATCCTTGATAGCCTTTTGATCTCCACTACCTTCTACAATAGTTGTGTTCTCTTTATCCACTTTAACAGTTCTAGCTGTTCCTAACATATCAAGTGTAATTGATTTTAGTTCATAACCTAACTCTTCAGATATAACTGTTCCACCCGTAAGAATAGCAACATCCTCTAACATAGCTTTTCTTCTATCACCAAAGCCTGGAGCTTTAACAGCCACACATTCAAAGGTTCCTCTTAATTTATTTACAACTAATGTAGCTAATGCTTCACCTTCTACATCTTCTGCAATAATCACCAATTTCTTTCCTTGTTGAACGATTTGCTCTAATATAGGTAAAATTTCTTGGATACTGGCGATCTTTTTATCAGTAATTAAAATATAAGCATCATTAAATACAGCTTCCATTTTTTCTGTATCTGTTACCATATAAGGAGATAAATAACCTCTATCAAATTGCATACCCTCAACCACATCTAGAGTAGTTCCCATAGATTTAGACTCTTCTACAGTAATAACACCATCATTACCTACTTTTTCCATAGCATCAGCAATTAACTTTCCTATTTCCTCATCTCCAGCAGAAATAGCTCCTACTTGAGCAATAGATTCTCTACCTTCTACAGGTTTTGAAATGTTCTTTAATTCATCTACCGCTGCTACTACAGCCTTCTCAATACCTTTTTTAAGAATCATAGGATTAGCACCAGCAGCTACATTTTTAATTCCTTCTCTCACAATAGCTTGAGCTAAAAGCGTAGCAGTCGTTGTTCCGTCCCCAGCTACATCATTTGTCTTAGTAGCAACTTCTTTAACTAATTGAGCACCCATGTTTTCATAAGCATCTTCCAATTCGATTTCCCTAGCAATGGTAACACCATCATTGGTAATTAGTGGTGCACCAAATTTTTTATCAATAACAACATTTCTTCCCTTTGGTCCTAATGTCACTTTTACGGTATCAGCAAGCTTATTTACACCTGCTTCTAATGCACGTCTAGCATTTTCACTGAATTTTATTTCTTTTGCCATATAGAAACCCTCCTTATGTGTTTTATTTTATGTATTTTTTCCTTACTCTACGATAGCTAAAATATCATTTTGTCTTAAGATTGTGTATTCTTCACCATCGAATTTCACTTCAGTTCCAGCATATTTTGAAAAGATTACTCGATCGCCTATCTTTACTTCCATAACGATCTCTTTACCTTCCACTACTCCTCCTGGACCTACAGCTACTACTTCTGCCATTTGAGGTTGCTCCTTAGCAGTTCCTGGTAATACAATACCACTTTTTGTTTTTTCCTCGGCTTCTAATTTTTTAATAACAACTCTGTCGCCCAATGGTTTAATGTTCATGTTTTAAACCTCCCTAACCTATTGTTTTTATTTTTTAATTATTTTGCCCATCTTATTGTTAGCACTCACTGTCAATGAGTGCTAATCACAATTATAATATTATATAAAAGATTTTCCTGATGCAAATGCCGACATTTCCTATTATAACCAGTTATTCAATATTATACCCAGTTCTCTTTGTTTTTCAAACTTTCTCATGGTTTTTCTTAAAATTTTATATTGCATCCTAGATAATTCCGCTTATAGTTAGAAACAGTTGATATAATATAGGCATAAAAATAGCCGGTAGCATGTTGCCTACAGGTATTTTTTTAATTTCCAGAACATTAAGGGATATTCCCATAATCAGCAGCCCACCTACCGCCGACATTTCTAATACTACACTGTCTACTAGAAGATGACTCATAGCTCCTGCTGTTATGGTTATAAACCCTTGATAGATAAATACAGCAACAGAAGAAAAAATTACACCTATGCCTAAAGTAGAGGCGAAAATAATAGCTGAAACACCATCAATAACAGATTTTGCATATAATGTTTCATGATTACCCGTTAAACCACTCTCCAGAGCTCCTACTATAGCCATAGCCCCTACACAATAAATAAGGCTTGCTGTAACGAAGCCCTTAGCCACAGAAGTCCCCGCTTTATTACTTTCATCACTTCCATTGCTCACTTTATTCTCCAACCACTTTCCTAGATTGTTTAATCTATTTTCTATCTGTAACATTTCTCCTATAATACTTCCGATGACAATACTGCAAATAACAATTAAAATATTTTGACTTTTGAATGCCCCCATCAAACCAATAACCAACACACTAAGGGCAAGCCCCTGCATAATGGTGTTTTTATAGTTATCGGGAAGGCCTTTTCTAAGCAACACTCCCAACAACCCACCAACAACAATGGCTATTGTATTTACAATCGTCCCTAACATTCTTTGTCCCCCTCTTACTTTTTTTAATTTTTACCGATCCCTAGTTCTCTTGCATAGTAAAATAAATACTGTTGAGCAAACCCCGCATGTCCTCCATACTTATCTCTAGCAAATTGTTGTATTACTTTGGACGGAGTATCTTCTTTGAAATAAAGATATTCCATGATCCTTTTAACCCATACATCCACTGGAAAAGCATCCATTTTTCCCATGCAAAAAAATAAAATGCAGTGAGCAACCTTTGGTCCCACACCGCTAAAGGTTAACAATTGCCTTTGGCAATCCTCTGTATTGAATTTATATAGCTTTTGAAAAGCTTCTGGGTTTGATGCCACTGATTCAGCTGTTTTTATAATATATGGAGCTCTATATCCTGTATTACAGGCTTTAATTTCTTCTATACTTCGTTTAGCTACTGTCTCGGGTGAAGGAAAACTATACCTCTTCTTTCCAAGAAACACCCCTAAATATTCACCATATCCTTCACATAAAAGTTCAATGGCTTTTTTAATCCTTGGTATATTGTTGTTAGAAGAGATGATAAAGGATATTAAAGTTTCCCATGGTTGTTGCTTTAATATCCGTATACCCGCTCCAAACTCTATCGCCTTTTTCATAATGGGGTCATTATGACTTAGTTTTTCTTTTATTACATTGTAGTTGGTATCTAAGTCAAAATAGTGATACCATAGCTCTTGAAAATCCTTTTTATTTGTATTTTTAAAGATAATATCGCTACCTCTTTTACTTACATTCAACACCCTACCATAGGCTATTCCAGTATAGCTGTGATCTTCCTCTCTATCCCAACGAAAACATTGACCACATTCAAAAATATGTTTTGGTTCAAAGCTGTCCATATTCTTTATTACCACTTGATCCTTTTCATATATGATCTCTAATTTCATTTTTACCACCATTTCCTATATAGCACTAAATTCAAATCCCAAAAGAATGCCTATTTCATCCTCAAAAGCCAGTTCATTAATACCACAAATTTTAAAATCCTCCTTTAAGAAAAACCTTATTGCGGGAAAATTGTAATTTTCAACTTCAACAATGATGCCTTTTGCTTTATTAAATCTGGCATAGCCCTTAGATGCCTTCACTAATTTCCTTGCAATATTTTTGTGCCTATATTCTTCTTTGATACATATATTAACTATTTTTAAAAGCCTGCTACTTTCCTCATAAAGCATTTCAATATAACCAATGATCTCATTCTTTTCTTCAATAACAAAGACCTTTGAAGATTCTAATGTCTCATCATATAGATGGGTACTATAGCTTTTTTGTACTTTTTCACAAAGGGATTTTTCCTGTAGGCAATAACTTAATATACCCTTCGTTAAACTATAATATTTTTCACTACTGTACCCATAGGAAATTTTTTTTATATTTTCTATATCTTCATTTTCTAGCTCTCTTATAAGCATAATTTCCTCCCTATGTTAATCAACAATAGGTTGATATATATAATATAACTGATATACTGGTACACCTGTGGTCACATCGATGAATACTTTAACTTCTTGCTGATTTTGCATAGTGCGGTAAGCATAAGTTAATCTAGGCTTATACCTAGTAAAGAAGGACCTGACAATAGCTTCTCCATCATAGTGCATTTCTCCAAATTCCTCACTGTATTTTTCCTCTATTTCTTCTATAGTATTTGCTTTTTTATGATAAACTACTTTTGTATGGATAAAATCATTGGTAAACTTTAAAATTTCTCCTGAGTTAGCCGCCAGGTTTACAGTCAAAGCATCACTTACTATCTCTACTTTATCTCTAATAGGAGTAAATCTAAAGGAATACACCCCTGCAGCACTTCCATTTTGCTCCAAATAAAATATTTCTTCTTTTAACTCTCCTTTATAAAATTGCTTTACAAAGTTTCTAGCAATATCGATAGCTTTAGCTTCACCTATTTCAGCATTTTCTACAATATCTTTTTTCATCTCAAAATTCCGTATATTTCCATCTATTGCATCTACCCATATGGTATATAAATTTTCATCTTCATTATAATAGTTTAGTTCATAATAATGCACCCCATCCCTCATGTTTAATGTAAATGCTTCATCTCGTATGCTTAGATGTTGTAACTCATCACGGAAAAACTTTTCAGCCATAAGGACTGCCTCTTCATAAACTATATAATCCGGATGACTATTGGGCTTTTGACTATGTCTATAGAGACGAGTTATTTCATCTAAATTCTCCGCTATTTGGACCAATCCTGCATCACTAGTAAATGGATCCTTTAGATCTTGAACCCGATCCTCTATATTATGATGTGTCAATAGGAGTCTATTCAGCTGTTGACTCACATTCTCTAACATTTCAACATCATATTTCGTTAATTGTTCCCCATTTTTTCTATATTGATTGTTTAAGTGGTGACTAATTGTATTTTTTAACATTTCAATGCTATTAAGACCTCTATTCATCCTTTCATTGGGTCTTCTTTCTGATTGATTTAAATCAACCCAATGATTAAAGGATAAGACCAGAGAAGTCATAGATTGTTCAAGATTCCTCATGGATTCTTGAGATTCCGTCTCTACCAATTCCTGTATGTGTCTAACACTTTGGCGTACATTCCTTTCTACATTAGAAGCTATAATAGTATTGACTCTAGCTGCTCTATCATTAGCCTCCCTAAAATGAGCATAGTAAAAAATATTGGTTGCGATACTACCAATTAACATAACCCAGATGATAATTTTCTTATACCTGTCCACGTTCAAACCCCCTCTTAACTTGTCTTTCTTATATTATCATACCACAAAACATCATAAATTGAATATTCAATTTGGCTTTCAAAAAAATTATTATTATCATAACAAAAGTAGCAGAGAATTAACACTCTGCTACACTAGTTTAATTTTGTATTAAATAATATTATAATCTACTGCCAACTTAGCTCCCACTCTGGCATTATTGTATACCAACTGTATATTAGCATCTAAGCTTCTTCCCTTTGTCATTTCTTTAATGGTAGCTAATAGAAAAGGTGTTACTTTCTTTCCAGTGATCCCTTCGGCTCTCGCCTTATCTAAAGCTTTTTCAATGATGTCATTCATTTTTTCTTCCTCCATAGCATGCTCTTCGGGAATAGGATTGGCCACCACAACACCACCCTTTAGGCCTAATTGCCACTTTGTTTTTAGTATATTGGCCAATTCCTCTGTGTCTTTTACACTAAAATCCACTGAAAACTCACTTTTGCTTGTATAAAATGCTGGAAAATCCTCGGTATTATAGCCTATAACAGGAACTCCATGAGTTTCTAGAACCTCCAAAGTAAGACCTAAGTCCAATATAGACTTAGCACCGGCACATATAACAGCTACACTTGTGTTTGCCAGTTCGATTAAATCAGCAGATATATCAAAGCTTTCTTCAGCACCTCTATGGACACCACCTATACCACCTGTAACAAACACCTTAATATCTGCCATTTCAGCAATAATCATGGTTGAAGCTACAGTGGTTGCACCATTTTTCTTTTCAGCTACTATATAGGGAAGATCTCTTCTACTCACCTTAGCTACATCCTTAGCCTGTCCTAAGAACTCCAACTCTTCCTCTGTTAACCCTACCTTTAACTGTCCATTTAAGATAGCTATAGTTGCTGGCACAGCACCAGCTTCCCTAATAATCCTCTCTACCTCCCTAGCCGTCTCAACATTTTGAGGATAAGGCATGCCATGGGAAATTATGGTGGACTCTAGGGCCACAATAGCTTTACCCTCCGCTTTTGCTTTTTTAACTTCTGGAGATAAACTTAAGTATTTCTCTATATTTTTCAACATGATTCCTCCTTATATTTATGTAGTTTCAGAAAGTACTATTATTTATAAGTCTCTTATTATTCGTTTTAACTCACTGGGGTTTAGTTTGTCACTGATGGTATTATAGGACTCCACAGTAATAGCACCACACCCTAAACCTATAACAACCTTTTCTCTTAAGCTTTTTTCAAACAAAGTACCATAAACCAATCCAGCTAAAAAAGCATCTCCTGCACCGGTGGTGTTTTTTACTTCCGCAGAAAAACCCGGTACTCTTCCATAGCATTTTCCATCATGGTAAAAAGCTCCTTCTTTTCCTAGAGATACTACTATTTCCTTTACACCTTTACTTAATAATATTTCTGTTGCTATTTTGATTTCCTCAAGGGTGTCTATTTTCCTCTCCACTAGCAACTCTAATTCTAGCAGATTGGGCTTTATGGTATGAAACTGCCCAATAATGTCCTTTATGTTTTTTGCTTTAGTTAGAGATACCGTATCTAAAAAGACAGGGTTGTTATTTTTTACAGCTATTTCCAAAATCAATTCTATAGATTTTCTAGGAATATTGGTATCTACAACAATAACTTTAGCATTTTTGATGATCTCAGTCTTTTCTTCAAGAAAAGCAGGAGTTAACTTTTCAAATACATCCATCTGTGATAGAGCAATAACCATTTCTCCATCTTCACCTAGCACTGATAAATATATTCCAGAAGTCCCACCTTTTACAACTAAGCTATGTTCTAGGTTTAATCCTATCTCTTTGCACTCCGATAGTATTTTATCCCCGTATATATCCTTCCCTACAGCGGTTATTAAGAAACTTTCCACTCCCAGATAGTGAAGGTTATGGGCAATATTTCTCCCTACTCCTCCAAGGGACACCTGAACATTACCAGGATTGGAGGTTTCATATAGAGGTGCCTCATTGGTTTTCCCTGTAATATCTACATTGGCACCACCTATAATAACAACAGAACTACTCTTATTTGCTGCATTTTTCTCCTTAGACATGTTATTTTCTCCTTACTCTAATTACTTCATTAACTTTTACTTAGTTTCTCCATCGTAACGGTATTTAATAAATAGTAAAGGAACTAAGCCTGCAACCGTACCCCAACCAAAAAAGTAATAGGCCTTTAATATATCAAAGTAGTCAATAATAATTCCACCAAATAACTTAGATATAATAGAACCTAATCCCAAGGCCAGTGCTGTGAAAAGTGTCATGGCGGTTACCTTTAATTCCTCTGGAGAATTTTCTTTTACATATTGTGCAGATGCCACAATAAACAATCCCACTGATATCCCCTGTAATACAAATAGATAAAGGATATAATTGTAGTTAGGTCCAGTACTATACCAAAACCATCTTCCAGCGGAAATCACTGCCGAAAACACAATGGTATTGATGAGGCCTAGCTTTTTTATAATTTTATTAGAAATTAGCATAAAGGGTGCTTCACTGCCTGCAAATAACAGGAAGGCTATTCCTACACCAGTTAAACTCCCCCCTAAGTCTTTAGCTAAAAGAGCAAAATAAATATTATTTCCATTGATAGGCCCAAAAATTAATAATGCACTAATTAGTAACAATGTATACTGAGGTTTTTTTAAAAGCTGCTTCATACCCTTCTTCATGCCGGTAGAAATGACTACTTTCTCCTCCGGTAAAAAATCAATAAATAACAGAGAAATTGTATAGGCTAAAAAGTACAAATAAAAAATTACCTTCAATCCCACGATTTCACTTATCATACCAGAAATAAATACCGCTACAGCAAAACCAACAGCTCCCCATTGCCTTATTTTACCGAAGGAAGTATTGTTCTTTGCCACATAGCTTAATGCCAAACTATCGGTAAGAGGTCCATTGGCACCTTGGAAAAAGTAAATTAGAGCAAATCCTACTAATAATAAGTAGAAATTTTCAAAAAAGGACATAAAAAACATCAAAACAGCTGCTACTAAAATAGTACCCTTCAAAATCTTTTTAGTCTTTTGGGTTTTGTCACAAAAAAAGCCCCATAAAGGCTGTGCAAATATTAGTACAAAGGATCCAGTGGCAGTTATCATCCCTATTTGCGATCCAGTTAAATTTATTTCTTCAAGATATCTAGACAGCAAAGGATATATAGATCCTAGTGCAAAATATAACAGCACATACAGTAAACTAAATTTATAATACATAAATACCTCCTAAATTAAAAGTTACATTGATTTTTCACAGAAATAAAATTTCTTCTGAATGAATCCTCCTTTATAGTATAGCGTTTTTTCTTCAGGTATAATACTGTTGCTACAAATCTTTTATTAAAAGTGTTGGTTATTATTCAAAGTATTCGTTTGCAAAAACTTTAAAAAGACTAGATCCTTTAAAGGATCTAGTCTTTTTAAACTCTATTTTAATTTATTAATTTTTAGTACCAACCTCTAAGCTTCATAGCATCTGCAACACGCTTGATAGACATCATGTATGCAGCTACCCTCATGCTTACACCGTGCTCTTCTTTTAATGTCCAAATATCATCAAAAGCTTTTTCCATAATATGAGCTTGCTTTTCTTGTACTTCTTCAAATGTCCAGCTATATCTCATTAAGTTTTGTACCCATTCAAAGTAAGAAACGGTTACACCACCACCATTTGCTAAAATATCAGGAACAACGATAATGCCTTTGTCGTTAAATATTTTATCAGCTTCTGGTGTTGTAGGTCCATTAGCACCTTCACTTATGATTTTTGCTTTAATGTCATTAGCATTTTGAGAAGTAAGCTGATTTTCTAAAGCACAAGGCATTAAAATATCAACATCCATAGTAAGCACTTCACTTCTATCTATTTCTTTCTCAGCTCCTGGGAAACCTTTTACAGCTTTGTTAGCAGCAACATATTCCATTAATGCATCTACATCTAAGCCATTATCATTTACAACTGTAACCGTATGGTCTCCAACAGCAACTACTTTGGCACCCATTTCTGCAATGTATTTACCTGCATAGCTACCTACGTTTCCAAATCCTTGTATAGCAACTGTAGCATTATTTAAGTCTAGGTTTAACTTTTTAGCAGCATCTCTTGCCATGATGGCTGTACCGTATCCTGTAGCTTCTGTTCTTGCTAAAGAACCGTAATATGCAACAGGTTTTCCTGTGAATACACCTGGTTGGAACTCTCCAGTAGCTTTTTCATACTCGTCCACCATCCAAGCCATAACTTGTCCATTTGTACCAACATCTGGTGCTGGTATATCTTTTTTCTCACCTATCATTGGAGCAATTGCCCTTGAATAACCTCTAGCTAATCTTTCTAATTCTCCTTGAGATAGTTCTGAAGGATTAACGATAACTCCACCCTTTCCTCCACCATAAGGAATTCCTGCAACTCCACATTTAAATGTCATCCAAGTGGAAAGAGCCTTTACTTCATCCATGTGTACATCTTGGTGGAATCTAACTCCACCTTTAAAAGGACCTACTGCATCGTTGTGTTGTGATCTGTAACCTACAAAAGTTCTTATAGTTCCATCATCCATTTTTACAGGGATTGCTACTTCCATTACCCTCATTGGATTTTTAAGAAGCTCATATACCGCTGGTTCTGTTCCTAGCTTATCGCAAGCCTCTTTTACCTGTTGCTGTGCAATCTCAAATGGGTTTAATGTTTTTTCCGCCATTTTACAACACCCTCCTAAAAATATATTTTTTAAATAGTGGTGAAAACTAATAACTGTAATAATATATATCAAAAAAGTTGAACTTTTTTGAAAACCTTTTCCCGTTAAAAAATTAACAGTTCATGCTAATCAGCTATTCTTGTGTTGTATTTAGTGTTAACTTTTTAACCGTATTGCAAGCTAAAGGACAAAAAAAATTTATGTATAACTATGTCCCCCTCACTTACACTTGAATTATAACATATCTCTCTTCAAATTGTAAACATCTTACTCAATACTTATTAAACTTTTTACCAAAACATTTACAGAAACAATATTTAAAGATGTCATTCCTTCTATTTCGTAGATAATCTCTTCCTGTAATCTCTCCATTAGAGGCTTTATAGGGTTGCCATACACAACCTTAACTTCCATTTCTATGATCAATCCTATTTTTGTATTATCTATGTCAATTTTTTCTACTTTATATATACCTATTACTTTGTTTGCAGCATAAAAAATTAAATCTCTAATAACACGATCTGATATCGTGTATTTTCCCATATAGCTAAAAGTAGGTCTCACTACCGATTTTTCTTCTAGCTCTTGTACCTCTCCTTTTCCCCGCTTTTTAAATGCTCTCAGGGGATTTAGAAAATATCCCGAAAACTCTTTTTTAATTTCAAATGTAGGTACAGGTATAATATGCTTTCCCTCTTTTTTTCGACTTTTTTTAGCAATTAATATTTCCTCCTGCGAAGCCACATCCTGTATAAATATTTTTTCTTGAATCTCACCTAATTCCAATGCCTTGGTTATTCTTTCAACCATTTTATCAGAGGTGCCTAACACTAAGATCCCTTCAGGATTCTCTTTTTTCAAAGTCTCTATGGTTTTTTTTCTATGATCTTCCTCAATAAACAAAGCTCTTTTGACAGCAGCCATCTTTGATTTTTCTCGTTTTGCTGAAGAACCTTCCAAAACTTTATTTTCTTTTATTAATAATCCATCATCTATAATATACTTTATATTCTTTACTTTCGCTATATTCATAGCCTGATAGCTTTTTCCCGTTCCACTGGATCCTACTAATACGATAACCCTCATCTATACAGCCTCCTGAAATGTAATCCTTTGCTTCCATTTTATCATAATTAAACAAAGAAAAACATGATGTTTTATAATGAAAATCATTATATATTATATAATATAACAAAAATTTTATTATATTTATTGATTATATCTCTTTTGCATTGTTATAATACTAATTGTAAGATAAAAAAATTAGAGGAGGAACTGATTATGGCATATGTAATTAATGATTCTTGTATTAGCTGTGGAGCATGTGAGCCTGAGTGTCCAGTAGACGTTATATCGGCTGGAGATGACATTTATGTAATTGAGCAAGACGGATGTATCGATTGTGGTGCCTGTGCTAATGTGTGCCCTGTAGACGCTCCAGTTCAAGAGTAATTTATACATAATATAATTTTGCAGAAATATGAGATAGACAAGTCAGTCTATCTCATTTATTTTGTTCTTTATTTAACATATCTAGCTTTACTAAAAACTTTAATATAGCCCTTTCTTCGTTGAAGGAAAAATCCTTCAGTAACGTATTTAAATATCCTCTTTCTTTGTGGTTTATTTCCTCTAGCAGTTTTTTTCCTTTAGTAGTTAAATTAAGGACTTGAACCCTTTTATCCCGTTGAGATTTTCTTTTAGAAATAAGACCCTGTTGTTGTAGTTTATTTACAGAAGCCACTAAAGAATTCCTATCCATATCAAAGTCTTTAATAATTTCAAATAACTTTTTATCTGTTTCTACCCCAATAGTCTTTAAAATCATTAAATCTATAATGCCCAAAGTCAGCTCATCAAACGGAATTTCTTTTTTATCATGGATGGCAATATTTTTAATTAGCTTTTCCATATAGGTTTTGATTTCAATATAATAGGTTCTCATTTTTTCACCTCAAAATAGTTAAAGCACCCGTAAGGATGCTTTAACTTAATTAAAATATTATACTATTTTAATTTTAATAAGAAATAAGCACTTATTTCTTATTATTATATCAATTTTTTCAAAAATACTATAGTTTTTTTAGCTATTTGCCTGTTTTTTTAATTTTTTTAATTCTTCTGTAACCAATGGAACGATTTTAGTAGCATCTCCTACAATACCTACATCTGCAACTTCAAATATAGGTGCACCTGCATCTTTGTTAATTGCTATAATAAGTTGTGATTCCTCCATACCAGCAACGTGTTGTATTGCTCCAGATATACCACAAGCGAAGTATAGATCAGGTCTTACAGTTTTTCCTGTTTGCCCAACCTGTCTTGCTTTATCTAACCATGCATTATCAATTACTGCACGAGAACCTGATACCTCAGCATCCAACTCTCCTGCTAAATCGTAAAGAACTGAAACATTTTCTTTTGAGCCCATACCTCTCCCTGCTGAAATAAGAACCTTTGCATCTTCTATATTGGCTTTTTGCTTTTCTTCCTTTACGATTTCAAGAATTTCTATATTAAGATCTGCCTCTGAAAGTCCGGCATCTAATTCTATAATTTCCCCAGTTCTATTTTCATCTCTATCAAGCTTTACCATAACCCCAGGTCTTACTGTTGACATTTGAGGTCTATGGTCAGGACAAATAATTGTAGCCATCAAATTACCACCAAAGGCAGGCCTTGTCATAAGAAGACCTCTAGTTTCATCTTCTATTTCAAGTAAAGTACAATCCGCTGTAAGTCCAGTAGCTATTCTAGCAGCAACTCTCGGACCTATATCTCTTCCCATTGTAGTAGCCCCTACTAAAACAACCTCTGGCTTTTCTTGATTAATTGCAGCAGTCAATGCCTTTGTATAGGCTTCATTACTGAAATTTTCAAGCACTTTATGATCTATTGTAACTACTTTATCAGCACCATGATATACGACTTCCTGTGCTAATCCCTTTACATCATGCCCTACTAAAACTCCTATAAGTTTTTCTCCTAGTTTGTCTGCTAGTTCTCTTCCCTTACCTAAAAGCTCTAAGGAAACATTCATCATTTCTTTATTTCTTTGCTCTATATAAACTAAAACACCTTTATAATCTGTTATATTCACCTTTACTAACCTCCTATCATTAAGATTATAGTCCTAAATAATGTACTCTTCCTTAATTTTATCTATAATTATTTTAGCTGCTTCTGGTGCTTCTACATCAAATACTTTTCCAGCTGCCTTTGCACCTTTGGTAAAGGACTTTTTCACTTTGGTAGGTGATCCCTTAAGACCCAAGTTACCATGATCCACTTCAATATCATTTACACTCCATACCTCTACTCTATCTTCTTTATAGACATCATATATACCAGATACACGCATATACCTTGGTTGATTCATTCCTTGAAGGGTTGTGATTAAGCACGGTGTTTTCACCTTTATTTTATGATATCCATCTTCAAAAGATCTTCTAACAATAATTGCTTCTTCCACTACTTCAACATCCTCTACATAAGTGATAGAAGGTAAACTTAAATGTTCTGCTATTTGTGGACCTACTTGGGCTGTATCACCGTCAATAGCTTGTCTTCCTGCTATAATAACATCAAAATCTAATTTTTTAAGGGCTCCCGCTAGTGCTGATGAAGTAGCCCATGTGTCCGCTCCTGCAAAGGCTCTATCTGTAAGAAGTATACCTCTATCCGCTCCCATTGCTAAGGCTTCCCTAAGGGCTGCATCTGCTTGAGGAGGTCCCATAGTAATTACAGTAACTTCTGCACCATGCTTATCCTTTAATTGCAAAGCAGCCTCTAAACCACTTTTGTCATCAGGGTTAATGATTGTTGGAACACCTTCACGGATAAGGGTTCCAGTTTTTGGATCTATTCTAACTTCCGTTGTATCCGGAACTTGTTTTATACAAACAACTATTTTCATCGTTTATACCTCCTTATTTTAATAAATGAGCAGAGATTACCATTTTTTGCACTTCAGATGTTCCTTCATATATTTCAGTTATTTTGGCATCCCTCATCATTCTTTCAACTGGATATTCTCTTGTATATCCATAGCCACCGAAAATTTGCACAGCCTTTGTTGTAACCTCCATTGCAACTTCTGAAGCATATAGTTTTGCCATAGCTGCATCATAAGAGAATGGTAATTTATTATCTTTTTTGTAGGCAGCTTTATAAACTAATAACCTTGCAGCCTCCACCTTTGTTTGCATATCAGCTAGCTGAAATTGTGTGTTTTGGAATTGACCTATTGATCTACCAAATTGTTTTCTTTCCTTAACATAGTTAAGACACTCATCCATAGCACCTTGAGCTATACCTAAGGCTTGAGAAGCTATACCTATTCTTCCGCCATCTAAGGTTTGCATAGCTATTTTAAATCCAGCACCTTCTTTTTTAAGAAGGTTTTCCTTCGGCACTCTACAATTTTCGAATATTAATTCACAAGTAGCAGAACCTCTTATCCCTAATTTTTTCTCTTTTGGACCTATAGTAAATCCTTCAGTATCTGCATCTACTATGAAGGCCGATATACCTCTAGTTCCTGCACTTTTATCTGTCATTGCCATAATGATGTAGGTATGAGCATACCCTGCATTAGTTATAAAAATCTTAGAACCATTTAAAATATAATGGTCACCATCTAATACAGCTGTTGTTTGTTGAGCTGATGCATCTGTTCCTGCATTGGCTTCAGTTAAACCAAAGGCACCTAATTTCTCACCCTTTGCTAAAGGTATTAAATATTTTTCTTTTTGCTCCTCTGTTCCAAATTCAAAAATTGGATTTGCACCTAGCGAAGTATGGGCTGATACAATAACACCAGTGGTGGCACAAACCCTTGATAGTTCTTCAACCGCCATGGCATACCCAAGATTGTCTCCACCCTCGCCACCATATTTTTTAGGAAAGGGAATTCCCATAAATCCAGACCTTACTAGTTTTTCAAGAGTTTCCAACGGAAATCTTTCCTCTTCATCTATTTCTGCTGCAAGAGGCTTTACTTCATTTTTAGCAAATTCTTGATACATTTGCTTTAGCATTCTATGCTCTTTTGATAAACCAAAATCCATCTTGAATTCCTCCCTTTTAATAAGTTAAATCATATGACTTTATCCAAACATAGCGATATGTCTTATATACCTTGTTTGGAGTTTCTTTAAACCAGAATAGTTTGTCGTTGTATTTGATATTTTTTTAACACTTTATTTGATAATATATTAACATATTCTTTCATAAAATAAAAGGGGTATTAAAAAAATATTTATTAGTATATAGTAATTCTTATTTTCCACCTAAAAAAATCATCCTTTTAAAAGCCAATAGGATGATTTCTTGATTTATATTTTTAAGATTATGCTTCTTCATTATTATTACTTAACAGATAGGAAAGAATAAACAAGCTATCACTTAAGTGTACATTTTCCATAATAATATCCTCTGGCACATCAAGGTCTACAGGTGCAAAATTCCATATTGAGGATACCCCGGATTTCACCAATTTATCTGCTATATCTTGAGCAAATTCCTTAGGTGTACAGATGACTCCTATTTCAATATTGTTTTTAGCAGTAAATTCCTGTAGTTCATCTACATCATACACAGGTATATCACTAATCTTTATGCCTACCATCTTAGGATTAACATCAAATAAAGCCTTTAAATTAAATCCATATTTTTGGAAATTAGCATAATTTGCAATTGCCTGCCCCAAATTACCGGCCCCTATTATTACAGTACCATAGGTATTATTTAATCCTAATATTTTTTTGATTTCTCCATACAGTTCTTCTACATTATATCCATAACCTTGTTGGCCAAATCCACCAAAATTATTTAAATCTTGACGTATTTGAGAAGCAGTGAAGCCCATCATAACACTTAATTCTTTTGAGGAAATTCTATATACTTCCTTATCTAAAAGCTCCTTTAAGTACCTGTGATACTTTGGCAATCTTCTAATAACCGCCATTGAAATATTATTGTAACTTTTACCCATATGATCGTCTCCCATTATGAATTTTTATTTAAAGTCATTACTTGTTGCAAAGCAGTATATTTTTACCAATATTCGGAATTCTTTCCACTTTAGTTTATTTATCATATATATATAAATCTATATGCTAATTAAATTTTATCTTTAACTATATTTATACCCACTTTGCAAAAAAAATAACAAAAAAATATTACTAAAAAACCTTATTCCCCCCGATTTTCTATAATTAACAATTATATCAAATATTTTCTTTTGTGTAAATCATCAATTTCATTACCTCTTAACTCCATACTTACCTTTATTATTGCCTTCTTTTTTGCTAAACTATAACTAGAATAGGAAAATTAGTGAAGGATATATAGAAAACCTGTAGGAGGAAAAAATATGATTGTTTTATCATGTAATAATATAACAAAGTCCTTCGGGATTGATGTTATTATAAAAAACATTACCTTCAGCATCAACAAAGGGGAGAAGGTTGGCTTAGTGGGAGGAAATGGAGCTGGGAAGTCTACCCTTTTTAAGATTATATCTCAACAGCTTCCCTATGAAGCTGGAGAATTATATATAACTAAGTCTACAAAAATAGGCTATTTAGAGCAAAATAATATTTTGAATATGGATCATACCGTTTATGAAGAGGTAGTCATGGTGTTTTCTGATCTAATGGCAATGGAGAAACAATTAAGGGATGCAGAAGTAAACATCGCAGAGCTAAGTAAAGAAAGCCCATCTTCTCTTCAGTTGAATGAGGCCATGAACCACTATTCCTCTCTACTGGAAGATTTTAATCAAAAGAATGGCTATGGTTTTCGAAGCGAAGTGAGGGGAGTACTGAGGGGCCTAGGTTTTGCTGAGGAGGAATTTCATCAACCTATTTTCCAACTAAGTGGTGGTCAAAAGACTCGGATTTCCCTTGCTAAACTCCTGCTTACAAAACCAGATATTCTAATGTTAGATGAGCCCACTAACCATTTAGACATAGAGGCAGTAGAATGGTTAGAGGGATTCTTAAAGGACTACAATGGTACTATTTTAATGATTTCTCATGATAGATACTTTTTAGATCAATTAGTAAGTCGTATTATGGAGATCGAAAACCATGGATTAGAAAGTTATAATGGTAACTACACGGATTTTATGAAGAAAAAGCAAATCACTAGAGAGCAGCAGTTAAGAGAGTATCTAGCCCAGGAAAAAGAACTAGATAGACAAAAAGATGTGATTAGAAGACTTAGACAACATGGTACGGAAAAACTAATGAATCGTGCTAAAAGTAAGGAGAAGCAACTATCAAAAGTGGAAGTCCTTACCAAACCTCAAATGTCCCATGATAAAGCCAAAATAAGATTTCAGACAGGCATGAAAAGTGGTAACGATATATTATCCGCAAAAGATTTACAGAAATCCTTCGGAGATCAGCCTTTATTTGAAAATGTATTTTTTGATATCTATCAAGGGGAAAGAGTTGCCTTAATAGGGCCCAATGGTGTTGGCAAATCAACTTTGTTTAAAATTCTTTTAAATAAAGAAATTTTAACCGATGGAGAGTTTAAACTTGGTCATAATGTTGATATAGGTTATTATGATCAGGAACAGGAGAATCTTCATCCTAATAAAATCATTATTGATGAAATATGGGATGACCATATTCATATGGATCAAACACAAATACGAACCTTGTTAGGTGCTTTTCTTTTTAGAGATGAGGAAGTGTTTAAACCTGTTTTAAATTTAAGTGGTGGAGAGAAGGCTAGGTTATCTCTCCTGAAATTAATCCTTTCAAAATCTAACTTTTTATTGTTGGACGAGCCAACAAATCACTTAGACATTGAATCTAAAGAGGTTTTAGAAGATGCTTTATTACAATACGATGGTACTGTGTTTTTCATATCCCACGATAGATACTTTCTAAATCGTGTAGCTACTAAAATTATAGAGCTTAAACCTAATGGTGCAGAGATGTTTTTAGGAAACTATGATTATTGTATGGAAAAGAAAAAACAGCAGTTACTGGAAGAAGAAAATGAAGACGCTCAAATTAAAACCAAAACTCAATTAAAAGATGAGCGACGTAAGGAAAAAGAAGAACGTAATCGAACGAAACAACAGGCAAAGCTACAACAAAGCTTAGAAGAAGAAATCATGGTATCAGAAGAAAGATTATCAGAGTTAGAAGCATTAATGTGTCAAGAAGAGATTTATTCTAATCCTGAAAAAAGTAAAGAAATTCATCAGAAGGTGCTGGAGACGAAAGAAAAAATTGATATACTTTATGAACAATGGGAGGGGTATCAAGACTCATAATTATTGCTAACGGTTATAAACCACTGGTAAAATCAATATAATGAGAATAAGTAAAATAAAGGAGGGAAAGGAATGGATGAATTAAAACAATTAATAGATAATTATAGAGATGATCTTATTAAAAAGACTCAAGAGATAATACAAATTAAAAGTGTAGAGGAAACCAAGAAGCCCGGAATGCCTTTTGGTGAAGGAGTTCATAAGGCATTGGAATATGCTTTAAGTTTAGCTGAAGAAATGGGTTTTACAACTAAAAACCTAGAGGGCTATGCCGGATACGGAGAAATGGGCGAGGGTAAAGAAACTATAGGTGTATTAGGTCATTTAGATGTAGTTCCAGAAGGCGATGACTGGACCTATCCCCCTTATGGAGGAGAAATTCATGATGGTAAAATCTATGGACGGGGCACTATCGACAATAAAGGCCCTATGATCGCAGTTCTTTTTGCCATGAAGGCCTTAAAGGAGTCCAATATACCTATTCATAAAAAAATTAGGATCATCTTTGGCACTAACGAGGAAAGTGGTATGCAGGATATACCCTATTATCTATCTAAAGAAAAGGCTCCTGACCTGGGATTTACCCCAGATGCTGATTTTCCTGTTATTCACGGGGAAAAAGGGATACAGATACTTTCCTTAAATAAAAAATGGAGAAAAAATTGTGATTGTACCAACAGTATAAAAATTAAAAGTATCAGGGGCGGTACTAGAGTTAATGTAGTTCCAGATTTTTGCGAAGCAATACTAGAGCTAAACAAAGTAAGTACACAATCAATTAAGGATCAATTGGATTCTTTTATTAAAAAAACAGGCTTTGCATTATCCCTAGAAGAAAAAAATGATGATATTCTCATAAAATCCACAGGAAAATCTGCCCACGGCAGCACACCAGAAAAAGGTCAAAATGCTATCTCACAGCTTTTATCCTTTTTAGCGGTGTTGGAGGATTGTCAATGTGATATTTTAGAGTTAATTCATATCTATAATAGAAAAATTGGTATGGAGTATTATGGAGAATCTATTGGTTGTGGCTTTGAAGATGATGTATCTGGAAAACTTACTTTTAATGTAGGTACGATAGATGTCAATGAAGACGGGGTTACTATGAAGATAAATATACGTTATCCTATTACAATTGAAGGTGAAAAAGTCGTAACCGCCATAGAAGAAAAGCTAAGGGGAACAGGGCTTCAATTAAGAGTAGAAGAGGATGCAAAGCCCCTATACGTACCCAAGGAGCATATGCTAGTTCAAAAACTGATGGAGGTTTATAAAGAAGAAACCGGCGATAAACATGCTGAAGCTATCACCATTGGTGGTGGTACCTATGCTAGAACCTTAGCTAATACAGTGGCCTTTGGCCCCATGTTCCCTGGTGATGAGGATGTTGTTCATCAAAAAGATGAGTATATTTCTATTGATAACCTCTTAAAGATTACTTATATCTATGCTAAAGCATTGTATGAGTTGTCTAGATAGTACAAAGACTGCAACTATTTTCTATATTATAGTTGCAGTCTTTTATTTAATAGGAAAGTTCTACTTTTCTATTAAATAAAAATTTTAGTCATATTTCTGGTAATACCCACATATATTTAAAGAAGGGAGGTTCTATCCACGCTTGTCCACAGGTTTTCCACATAACCCACAGACTTATGCACAGGTTTGTTCGTTGCAATTACACTTACTGACAATTCCTTCACATTATTAACAGAATTACTACTATTTTTATGTGTATAACTTTAAAAATTGGGTATGAATTTTAAGTAATGCTCTATTCAAAAACAAAAAAATTAAGACAAAAGTTAAAATATAGTTCTGCCCTAAATTTTATCCTCAGCCTTAATATGAATTATTATGTAATAAGTTTAAATGTTATTATTTATTTAATTCCTCTTTTAATTGTCCTATGATTTTCTCGTTTTCTTTGTTCTTCATCATAAGAGCATCAATCACCTCGTGCATATTATCAATTAGCTCCAATAAATCCCTATTTTCCATACCGGCATCCACTTTTCTCATCCATGATAACATTTCCATATAAGCTCCCTCCCATTAAATAATATGTCCCCTATATTATAGCATAGGGGTTAGGGGCTATTATACAAGTAATGTTATGTAGCACTGGTATTTTTTTGAAATTTTCTATATTCTTTGGCCTATTTTTAAATTAGGTACTCCATTTAAATCTAACCTAGATCTGTGACCCTTTATATAATCATAATAACCAACACAGCCTATCATAGCTGCATTATCAGTGCAAAGCTTTAAGGAAGGGTACCTAAGCTGTATATTATGCTGCTTACATTGTTCTTCCAGCAGTTGTCTTAGTCCACTATTGGCAGCTACACCTCCTGCCAATACAATTTTATCCACACCCTTTTCTAATCCACAGGCTATAGTTTTTTCCACTAGAATCTCCACCACAGATTTTTGGAAGCTTGCGGCTACATCTTCCACTACAATGGGGTTGTTTTTCATTTTTTGAGAGTTTAAATAATTCAACACAGCAGATTTCAGTCCACTAAAACTAAAGTCATAGCTTCCTTCTTCTAAATAAGCTTTAGGAAAATCTATAGATTTTTGATTTCCAATTTTAGCTAATTTATCAATTTCTGGACCACCAGGATAGCCTAGTCCTAATGTTCTTGCCACCTTGTCAAAGGCTTCTCCCGCCGCATCATCTCTGGTTTTTCCTAGTACTTCATATTCTCCGTAATCCTTCATATAGACAAGATGAGTATGTCCTCCTGAAACGATTAAGCAAATGAAGGGAGGTTCTAGCTCTTTATCTTCTATAAAATTAGCATAAATATGACCCTCTATATGATTCACTCCATTCAGAGGAATCTCTCTAGCAAAAGCAATGGCCTTAGCTGCTGATAGCCCCACCAACAAGGCTCCCACCAAACCTGGTCCATAGGTTGCCGCCACATGGGTTACATCACCAAAGTCCACCTCTGCTTCCCTCATAGCTTCATCAATAACGAAATTAATATTCTCTATATGCTTTCTAGATGCCACTTCTGGAACTACACCACCAAATTTTTTATGTTGTTCAATTTGCGAAGAAACAATATTGGATAAAACATATCTCCCATTCTTCAATACACTGACGGAGGTTTCATCACAGCTGGTTTCTATTGCCAATGTAATTATATCTTCTTTGGTAAAAATATCTGTCATACCTTTTACTCTCCTTTTATTCACATTAATTATTATAACCTGATTATATACTAGTTGAAAATTTTTTTCATGGAATTTTTACCTTTTTTTATCAGGTTAGTTTTTTTATTTTTGTAAATACTATGATTAGGGTTAGATGAAAACCCCGGGTTTATACAGAGGAGTTGATGATCTTGGATAAAAGAAATTATGCATCGCAGGAAGAACGATCCATGTTTCAACGCTTAGGCATTGAAAATGTTTTGTCTAACGGCTTACTACCGCCGATTAGTCCTACAGATATAGCTAATTTCGAAGTAACCAGTAATGCTCCAAAAGATATGCCCAATTTAAAAGAACTTGAAGGAAAAAACTCGATGGAAGATTAATCTTCTGTCGAGTTTTTTAAATATTTCCTTCCCTTTTTAGCTCTTTGTCTACAATAATCTCTCCATCTTTAAAGGTAATCATTCTCTTGGTCTGTTCCGCTATCTCCTGCTCATGAGTAACAATTAAAATAGTAGCTCCTTCTTCGTTAAGACTTTTAAATAAGTCCATCACCTCTTGTGTAGATTTTGAATCTAAATTTCCCGTAGGTTCATCCGCTAAAATAATAGCAGGTTTATTTACTAAAGCCCTTGCAACAGCAACTCTTTGTTTTTGTCCTCCTGACAATTCATTAGGCTTATGATCAACTCTATCCTCCAGTCCCACCCTCCTTAGTGCTTCCATAGCTCGTTCTTTTCTTTCTTTTCTAGGTACCCCTGCATACATCATAGGTAACTCTACATTTTTTAAAGCAGAGGTTCTTGACAACAGATTAAAGGACTGGAAAACAAAACCTATTTTTTCATTTCTAATACTAGCCAGTTCATTATCAGAAAGATCATCGATCATGGCATCATCAAGAATATATATTCCAGAGGTGGCCCTATCTAAGCAACCTATAATATTCATAAAAGTGGATTTTCCCGATCCAGAAGGTCCCGTAATGGCTACAAACTCTCCTTCTTGTATCTGTAAATTAATGTCTTTCAATGCATGTACTTCTATATTTCCAGTTTTATATATTTTATTTATTTCCTTAATATCAATC
The DNA here is from genome assembly GCA_020832135.1 of Clostridiaceae bacterium. Lineage (GTDB taxonomy): Bacteria > Bacillota > Clostridia > Peptostreptococcales > Natronincolaceae > JAFIFG01. The sequence goes on along the minus strand of JAFIFG010000128.1, from coordinate 16,326 downwards.
ATTTTCACACCTCATTTATTCGTATCTCAGCGCTTCTATAGGATCCAGTTTTGATGCTTTATGGGCGGGATAAACCCCAAAAACTACACCCACAACTGTAGAGAATAGAAAAGCAAGCATAATGGAATTCTTTGATATAAGAAAGGGCAACCCTAGCATATTAACAATGCCAAAACTTATAGCCCCACCTATAAGTAAACCTAAGAAGCCTCCTACAATAGAAAGAATCACTGCCTCCACTAAAAATTGTAGCATAATTACTGACATTTTTGCACCAATAGCCTTTCTAATCCCTATTTCTCTCGTTCGTTCAGTTACCGAGACCAGCATAATATTCATAATGCCTATGCCCCCCACCAATAGAGATATAGCTGCTATGCCTGAGACTGTAGCAGTTAAAAATCCAAGACCTTGAGTCACTTGGTTAAACTCCCCTTCTCTAGTAAATACCCTATACATACCTCTTTCTTTATTTCTTCTCTCCAATAAATTTAATATTCTTTCACTCACTATATTTAAATCCAATCCTTCTTGGGCCTGTAGCATAAATCTAGGGTATCTGTCAGTAAAATACATTCTTGAGGCTACAGTTATGGGCATATACCCATAGGAGTAATCACCTTGAGCCATATTTAAAATTGCCGAATCTGGAAGTTTGTCAACCCCTATAATCATTAATTCAACTGAAAAATTACCGGTGGATAGACTCACTACCTCCCCTATAATATCAACACTCCCAAATAAATATCTAGCTGCCTTTTCATCAAGCACCATAACATTCCTTCTACCTAGTACATCTTCTTCTGTAAAAAAACGTCCCCTAATTAAATCTATCCTCTCCACCTTGTTATAATTGCTATTTACCCCCATCATATCTATTCGCATTTGTTTATTCCCATGCTGTATATTCATCCACCTTCTTAACTCAGGTGATACCGCGGCAACATCCGACTCCATTCCCTCCAAGGCATCTATATCATCATCACTGAAAAAATCACGATATTGTACACTTCTATTGGCATTAAACAGAAGATTTACATTAATCCTTCCTCTACCATACTCATCAAATGCACTAGTCATATCCGCCTGTGCTGCATTTCCTAAGGTTGTAATCACGACAACAGATAAAATGCCGATAACCAATCCTAATATCGTTAAACTAGAACGTAGCTTATTTATCCAAAGACTCTGCAATGCAACTCTAAAGGTTTCTATTAACAACATATAAATCTTCCCCTTAACTTTTCATTTGCTCTACTCATATCTCAATGCCTCTATAGGATCCAACTTTGCAGCACGATTTGCTGGGTAAACCCCAAATACAATTCCTATGAGCATAGCTAAGATAGTAGCAATTACAACCTCTCTTATACTAATTAGAGGTGGCATATTTAATGCCATGGATGCAACCGTGCCCAATAGAAATCCTATAATGATGCCTATAATGCCCCCTATTAACGATAAAATAGAGGACTCTATTAGAAACTGAGCTAAAATAGCAGCTTTAGGTGCACCGATAGCCTTTTTTATACCAATCTCTCTTATTCTTTCACTGACGGATACCAGCATAATATTCATAATACCTATACCTCCCACCAGGAGAGCAATACCTGCAATAAAACCCAAAACACTGGTGATGGTAGCAGTGACATTATTTACCGTCTGTATCATTTCTTCAAGATTAAATACCGTATACATATTTTCATTATTATGAAGTCGCTCTAGAAGTCTAACCACCTGTTGACCTACTATTTCCATATCTTCTCTATTGGTAACTTTTAAATTTACACCATAATATAGGCTTTGATTATATACCCTCATAATGGTAGATATAGGAATATAAACTTGAGCCCGACCACTATTCATCATACCACTAAAAAGATTCTCCTCATAGGTGGTAATCCCTACAACATTAAAATCAATAGATCCTCTATTGGTATTTAAGGTTACATTTTTCCCTATAGCCTCCACAGTGCCAAATAGCTCTCGGGCCTCCTTTTCAGAAATAACAATATGATTACTATAATTATCTATATCCCTCTGGTTAATAAATCTCCCCTGTAGCATTTCAACATTGGTAATAATTTGACTGTCACTATTGGCCCCCACCAAAACGATATCAATGGATCTATTTTCTGCCCTAATAGAAGTCCATTGTTCAAATAATGGTGTCATGGCCTCTATTCCCTCAACCCTCTTTATGGCTTCAATGTCCCTCTCATTGATATAATCCCTACTGGTGATTTCATTTTGTTTTTCCCAATTCATATAAACCATCAAACGATTAGTACCAAATTGCTCCATACTTTGTTGTATTTGATATTTCCCACCGTTTCCAATAGCTGATATGGCCACCACTGCAGCAATCCCTATAATAATCCCCAGCATGGTTAAAAGGGATCTCATCTTATTGGCCATGATAGATGAAAAGGCTAATCTGATATTCTCTATAAAATTCATATGAATCCTTCCTAACCTATTAATTTATTAATTCCCATGCCTCCCATTAATAATAACCGTATCTCCTTCTTGCAAAGATACTGAAGGATTTGCAACAATTTCATCTCCCTCTTGAAGTCCATCTATAATCTCCACATCAAAATCCGACTCTATCCCTGTTTGAACCTCTACCTTATGGAGAAGTCCTTCCCTTACTACAAACACTACCTTAGCACCATTAGCCTCCGTAATAATAGTATCGAAGGGGACAATAAGGACATCTTCCTTTTCCTCACTAATGATTTTAGTCCGCACTGAAAAGCCTGGTTTTAGTACAGCATCGGTTTCCTTGACCTTTATGGTTACAGGAATGATGGTTTCTGTTGTTTGTCCTGTAGACATCCTTTTAGCTACAGGTGCAATTCTTTCTACCATCCCTTCAAAGCTTTCACCCGGTATAGCATCGGTTTCAATTGTCACAATTTGCCCAACCTCTACTTTGGCAATATCGTATTCACTAACATTAATTTGAATTTCTAAATTCTCTATATTAGAAACGATAAAGCTAGGATTTGTAGGGTTAGACATAGCACCCTCCTGCAGATTAATATCTATAACAATTCCCTCTATAGGGCTGGTGATTTTAGGACTTTGTCTTTGCATATCCTTCTTTAATTCTTCAATTTCTAACTCCGTTATTTTAATTCTTCTTCTCATTCTTTCTATATCAAATTCTGTAGTATTATTATTTGCTTTTGCTTCTTCGTAGGCTCTTTTAGCATCTTCATAATTTCTTTGGCTTGCTTCATACTCTTGTTTAGCTATAGCACCATTATGATAAAGCTCTTCTTTTCTCTCCCATACCTTTTTAGCTTCCTCCATAGCTCCCAAACTACTTTCTATCTTTCTCTCTTGAGAGGCTATGGCTTGATTGCTTATAGTCTCTAATTTTTCTAATTCAATTTTATCAATATCCAACATATGTTTCTTTATTTCTAGCTGATGACTTAGATCCTTAGTATCTAACACCGCCAACAACTGCCCCTTTTGTACATAATCACCCTCTTGGACCTTTACTGAAAGTACTTTTGTTGCATTCTCAGTAAAAACCATATGTCTATCGATTTCTTCCAATATGCCATTAGCAGGAACCGTTACAATAATAGCTCCCTTTTCAACAGCCATAACATTAACAGCTATCCCCTGTTCCTTCCCCCTTAAAGCGGTGGTGATTCCACCCACAGCTACAATAATTATCATTGATATTACAACAGCAATTAGCATTTTCTTTTTTGATTTTCCCTTAGACATCTTTTCTCCTCTCCTACCTTAAAAAAGCACTGCTTTTCTATATATTAGCACAATTGAAATAATATCACTTTAAGAAAGAAATTCCAACTACTTCAACGATAAAAAACATCTATATTTTCACATAGATGTTTTCTCTAGTTCCTTCCACATAATCAAGGCATCCTCACCATTATCGCTATAATAGCTTGGTCTTATGCCACACATAATAAATTGGATTTTTTTATATAGATTTTGTGCTGGAATATTAGACTTCCTAACCTCCAAGGTCATACGTTCACTACCCTTTTCCTCTGCTTCTCGGGTCAATCCTTTAACAATAGCTTCACCTATTTTTTTCCCTTGGTATTCAGGATGTACTGCTACATTAGTGATGTGTGCTTCATCTACAACAAGCCACATACCTCCATACCCCACTACTTTGTCCTCTATAGTAGCCACCAGATAAATAGCCAACTTATTTTTTTTAATCTCCATTTCAAAGGCATTTTTCGTCCAAGGTGTAGAAAAACAAGCATTTTCCACCACCAATACATCCTTTATATCAGTAGCCTTCATTTTCCTTATATGTATATCCTCCATAGTCCTCTATCCCCTATTTTTCATTTTTTCTTCCCATTGCTTTTCAGCTTGGGATTTTCTCATGTAGATAGGTAATACTTCAGAAAAGTCTTGAATTTCACCCTTCACAGCTCGCACTCTAGTAATTTCACCTATAGAGGAAGCCCTAGGCATAGCTATAGCCGACGGTGGAAATACAGCTAGATTCCCTATTTTCTCCACGATAAGTTCCTTAAACTTCTCCACTGCATCCCCCACAAATACAATCTTTTCTTCTTTGTCCTTCAAAAATTTCAATAAATCCTCTATCGGTAAAACCTGATCCTCCATAGTATTTTCTAAGTTTTCTTGTTGCCATTGGTAAACACCGGCATACACCATATCTCTTTGGGCATCTATAATAGGACATATCATTTCCTTACAATAGATCAAGTTGAATGCCATCGCCTCCAATGCTGAAACACCTACTACGGGTTTATTCAAGGATTGAGCCATTGCCTTTATAGATGCTATGCCAATTCTTAGTCCTGTAAAGGAACCAGGCCCTAAGGATACACCAAATACATCCATCTCCTTTGGAGTTAAATCACAGCTTTTAAGTATTTCATCCACCATAGGCATCAGCTTTTGGGAATGGGTTCTTTTATGATTTAAAATATATTCTCCCACCAATTTTTCTCCATCCATCACAGCCACAGTTGCCACGGTAGACGAGGTATCTAAAGCTAATATTTTCATTCCTTTAACAACTCCTCTATTAAATCTTCATAGTAAGTATTGGTACCTTTAAAGCACATCTCTCTTTCTGTGATAGCCACATGCTTTATTTCAATATGTAAATAATCCTTAGGTAAAATTTCCTCTATTAAATGTGCCCATTCAATCACACATACACCTTCACCATAAAAATATTCTTCATAGGCTATATCCTCCATTTCACTGACATCACCTATGCGATATACATCAAAATGATATAAAGGTAGCCTTCCCTCATATTCCTGTATCAAAGTAAAGGTAGGACTAGTAACGTCCTCCTCTATCTCCAACCCTTTTGCAAAGGCTTTAGTAAAGGTGGTTTTTCCAGCACCTAAATCACCTATTAAGCATATTACATCTCCTGTCCCTATTAACTTACCTAGCTTTATCCCTAAAGCTTGTGTCTCCTGCTCAGTAAAAACCTTTACACATTTCATCCATAACACCTACTTCTCTATTAAATATATTACGCTACTTCCTTCTCTTAAGTATGATTGAATTTCTATTTATCCATACTTTATTTTAACACAATTCCACTTTTTATCTACATGCCTTGACAAAAACCTTTCTCTTAGTCATAAAGATTTAGTATTTTAGACCTATTTCTCCATTGTTCACCCCTAAAAAAAATTTTTTGTCGTATAATATAGAGAATAGAAGTCATAAGGGGGAACAAAAGATGAAAAAAACTTTAGCTTTAATTATTAGTGGTTCTTTATTGGTAGGTTCTGCTACCTATGCTTTTGCAATTGATGGAGGGAATAAAGAAAAGGAATTAGAAGATGATACTATTGTTATTACCGTAGATGCAGATGATAACTTAGAATTAAGTGATATGGATGCATTAAAGGATTTACTGGGGGTAGAAGATATCTCTGATGAAGAAATGGTGGAAATTTTACGAGATATTTTAAAAGAGTTAGTAGAAGATGCAGTAGATGAAACTATAGAAGCCATGACTACTGAAGAATTAATATCTCTTTTCCAAAGCAGTTTAGAGGAATTAGAGATAGAAGAAACAGATGCTGAAGATGTAGATACTGATGAAAATGAAGAAGATGCTAAGGAAGAGCCAGTTGATGAAATTCTTGAAGATTTATATAGAAAAGTAGCCCACTTCGAAGCACTATATGATCGTCTTCCTGCTCCAGCAAAGCCAGCCATCATGAAAAACATCCGTAAGACAGAACTGAAAATTTTAGTACACCATGTTGAAACTGGAGAAGAAATAGTAGAAGCTATTGATACCGAGGCCTTAGAGGCTCTTAAGGAAGATCTAGAGGAAATACAACAAGAACTTTTAAATGAGGAATTGACAGAGGAAGAAAGAGAAGCTCTAGAAGAAAAGGTTCTAAAGCTACAAGAGGAAATAGATAAGACAGATGAACTTCAAGAACTATTGGAAAATAACGATACAGATATCAAGGAATTAAGACGAGAAATCCAAAAAGAGTTTTTAGAAGAAAAGAAACAACAAAACGAAGAACGTAAAGAAACAAAGAAACAAGAAATTCAAGAGCGTAAAGAAGAAAGAGCAGCTGCTAAAGTCGAAAGAAGTGAAAGTAAATCTAGCAACGACAGAGGCAATAGCAATAATAGTGCAAGAGGCAATAGTGGTAATAAGGGAAATGGTAGAGGAAATAACTAATTTAAAATAGAAATTCCTCTCTAAACAAAAATAAAAAAGCTCTCAATTAGATGGGAGTTTTTTTATTGAGTGGTATTGCAAAATAATTTCTACTTAAATCCCTTACATGATTATTTCCATTAGACTCACTAATATCCCCTTCTAATATAGTTTAATTAACTTTAAATTAACAATTCAATTTAACAAAACCATATTTTCAAAAAAATATTATATAAAAACTAAAATATATATTAAAAGTTTATAAAATTTCTTTAGCTGTATCATAGAGTACTACTAAAAGTAAATTAACTGCTTCACAACGGTTTAAATGTATCCGATACAACTAAGGAAGTTCTTATACTATGATGATAAAATTAATTTTACAAGGAGGAAAAAAATGAAGTTATCCACAAAAATATTGACACCAGTATTAATTATTGTATTTTTAGCAACAGCAGTTTTAGGAGGATATAGTTATTTTTATAGCAGAAATATCGTATTAACTATGGTGGAAATCCAAATGGACAGTGAAATCGATACTGTTAGCAACATGATTGATTCAAGTATACAGACAATGGAGGTAACAAAAAGAGAAATAGACGAAAAGAATATTTCCTTAGCACATGCTGTGGCACAAATCATAGAGAAAGATGCTGCAATGCTATCAACAGAAAATATCACTGAATTAGCTAAAGCATTGTCAGTAGATGAAATACATATTATTGATGGTGATGGTGTATTGAGATATGGAAATATTGTAGATTTTTATGGCTTTGACTTCGCAACAAGCCAACAGACAATTCCTTTTTTGCAAATTCTTAATGACAGTACTTTTGTATTAGCACAGGAGCCTGAAATCCGAGGAACAACTGGTGAGTTATTCCAATACATAGGTGTCCCCAGGTTAGATGAAAAGGGAATCATTCAAATAGGAGTTACACCCGATGCCATTCAGGGACTTATGAGTATTATGGATATTCAAAGTACAATTGAAAGAGTGCAAGTTGGACAAGAAGGTTATGCTTATGTCTTAAATACCTCTGGAGATATTATGGCCCACCCAAGAACAAGTCAAATTGGTAGTAATGTTAGAGAATTAACTGAAGATGAGGCCATTTTAACTGCAAAAGAAGGAACTATTACTTATTGGGACGGTGATGAAGAAATATATGCAAATTATAGAAATCTTGGAGAATTTATTATTGTAGCGGCTATTCCAACCTATGAATTTGCATCCCATGTAGACATGTTACGAAATAACATATTACTTATTACGGGTATTGTGTTGATTCTATGTGCCATCATTATTATTCTTCTTATTAAAAAACAAATTCTAAATCCTATAACACAGCTAGTAACACAAGTAGAACGTGTAGGAAATGGAGATTTAAATGTTATTTTTAATATTAATTCCCAAGATGAGATTGGAAATCTAGGAAGACACTTTAACCAAACAGTCAAGCATATAAAAAGTATTATAGAACAAACTAAGCTGCAATCGAAGAACCTTTTGACAAGTGCTGAGGTATTAACAGTTAATACAGGTGAAACCTCCACTTCCTTGAACGAGGTAGCAAAAGTAATAGAAGAATTAGCCAGCGGAGCAGAAAATCAAGCTCTTGAAGCTACTAATGGTACAGAAAAACTAATAAACCTTAAAGAAAAAATACAGATACTTATAAATAACTCTCAATCTATGAATGGATATGCGGAAAAAACCAATGAAATAAATAAACAATCCTTAATGAAAATGCAAGAGCTTAAGAAAAGTTTTGAAGTAAATAACGATACAACAACAAGAACTGCAGAAAGTATTGAGAAACTCTCAGAACAATCTGCATCTATAGGTGAAATTGTAAGTACTATTCGTTCTATAGCAGAGCAAACAAACCTCTTAGCTTTAAATGCTGCTATTGAAGCAGCTAGAGCCGGCGATGCGGGCCGAGGATTTGCCGTTGTTGCTGATGAAGTTAGGAAGTTAGCTGAAGAAACAGCATCTTCTACCCATGACATTGAAAATATTACAACAAATATACAAAAAGAAGTTAACAATGCCAATGAAAATATGCTTAGTGCCAAGTCTGCTGTAACAAAAGCTGATGAAACAGCACTGGAAGTAGTGAAGGCTTTTGATCATACAACAGAATCACTGAATGGCATCTTAAAACAAATTGAAAATGTATTAAATGATGTTCATGAAGTACAACAATATAGTGATGATGTATCTTCATCTATAGAAACCATTGCAGCTGTTACCCAAGAATCCTCTGCATCAACAGAAGAAGTATCGGCTTCTGTTGAAGAACAAACTGCTACTGTAGAAGAAATTGCAGCGATGGCTGAAAAACTCAAAGAAGTAGCTAAAGATTTGCAAAATAATATAAGTGTATTTAAAATCTAAAAAAAGCTCCTCTCTGGCTAAAATCATTAAATGATTCTAAGTCAGCAAGGAGCTTTTCTTTATAAAATTTTTTGCAGTTGATCAGCCTCATATTCTCTAATGGTTTTTTCCTTGTCTGGCCCTACACAAATTAAGTTTACGGTTTCGCCATTGCTATTAAATACATTACCCTTTACCTTCGTTCCTATTACATTTACAGGGGCTTTTTTAGTAAGACCCTTAATATTTTCCGATTCACAATAGGTACACCCTTCATTAAAACTGGCAATCCTTCTACAATCCATACAATAATGCAAATTGTTCATGGTAATTCCTCCCTTTTAATGATAATGGTTTAAAAAGTATTATTTGGTAATTGTTTCAAAGATTAGTCTACATCGTTACTATATATATTATACAAAATTCAGAAAATTCCTTCAGAAATTTTTTATTTTTTCCTCATAAATAAATAAACACTGATAAATCCTCGGATTTATCAGTGTTTATACTATATTAATTATTTTTTTAGTATAGGTGATATTTTTTTATAAAGAAATAGTGTTACAACAGCTATAACAAGACCCTTGAAAATATTAAAAGGGGTTACTCCATAAAGCACTAGTGTTGGTACATCTACAATCCTACTATTTACAACAGTCCCCATTTGTACAATTGCATCTATTGGCATGAAATTTGAGTAAAAAGGAATGATTAAATAAGTATTAGATAATGCCCCTACAGCTGCCATGACAACGGTTCCCACTAATACACCTATAATAGCATGAGTTCTATCCTTCTTTAGATGATAAATCATAGCCGCTGGTACCACATAAGCTGTTCCTACAATGAAATTAGATACTTCTCCTACTCCACCAGTTGATGTTTTAGTAATAAAGTGCAGAAAATTTTTCAGTAATTGAATTAACATTCCTGCTACAGGTCCTAGGGCAAATCCTCCAATTAATGCTGGTACATCACTTAAATCAATTTTTAAAAAACCTGGAAATACCGGTACAGCAAAACTAACCAACATCAATACAAAAGAAAGCACACCTAAAATGGACATCTTCACCAAATTACTGGTTGAAAAAACCTTTGTTTTTCTATAACTCATAGATTTTCCTACATTTAACATAAAAATACCTCCCTTATAGTTGTGAAAATTATAGTATCCTTCGGCTACTAAATCCTCCTCGGGAGAGAGTCTATAAAACAATAAAAAACACCTAAAGATAGACTCTCCAGGTGTAGTATGTACTATGCAAAAAAACATAGTAAACTTTATATCTTCTCCCATCCAGACTTTACTGTCGGTACTGGAATTACACCAGATCAATCGATAAACATATCGACTCGCGGACTCTAACCGCCGGTCGGGAATTTCACCCTGCCCTGAAGAATAACAACTTGTATTTAATTTAACTATATTATACCGTTTTTTCTTTTCTATTGCAATGGTTTTTTATCTGCTTATTTTGCCATTTATTTTCTTCAAGCCTTTAATTTCATGCTCCAAGGTAAAATTATATCTCCAACACAATAGAGCTATAACAACCAGAACTCCTAAATAAGGCATAAAACACATCACTCTAATCCAATCCCTGGACATGATCTCTGCAGGGGTTAGACCAGTGATGAAGGGTAAGACCAATCCTATAGATCCTTCCACCAACTTTCCAATCGTTACGGCTATTAAATTTGAAATAAGTGCAGCTGAAAACCTAATATTTATTATTACATAAGTTAATAAAACAAAGGAGAGATACTGCAAAAGAATATGCATGCCAAATCCAAAGTTTCTACTTATAAAATAATAACTTATTCCTTGAAGTATTCCCGCTAAAAACACTCGTCTTTTCTGTGGCCTTATACCAATTAAAATTAATCCCAAATAAATAGTAACCATTGCCTCCGGCATTGTGTTTAAAATTAAAACCTCAAAAGGCATAGCATACATCTTATAACCTCTTTCCCCCCAAATTCCCTCTATATATTAGACACAGAAATATGAAAAAAGTTCCCATTTTTTTTTATTTTTCTACATATATATTTTTACAATTGGTTTCCTTTACAAGTAACATAAACACCAAGCTTATTATTGCTGCAATAAAACAATACATAAAAGCTTTTTGAAATAATTCTGTTGGATCCAACACGGCTTCATAGTTATCAAATACTCTACCTAATAATGGAGGTAGGATAGCAGCTCCTAAAAACCCACCCATATTTACAATAGATGTAGAGATCCCGGCAATACTTGGATGATTGATTTCTTTGCCACATGCCCAACCCAGAACAAAAGCAGAACAAGTAAAGCCCATCACAAAAAATAAAGGATACAGAACTGCTACAGGTGGTTTTCCTCCACCAGCAAACACTAAAACAGCCCATGTGAATATATATATAACAGTAAATGCCACCATAGGTGTTTTACGTTTTCCCACTGCATCAGAAATTCGCCCTATGACTATCCCGCCTATAGCCAACCCTAAAATCCCTGCCGTCATATAATTAGGTGCAACCTGTGGAGAAAAACCGTATACTTGGACTAAATAACTAGGCCCCCATGTTCCTGTTAAGGACACAAAGGATCCAAATAGTCCAGCAAAGGCTAACATAGGAGGCCATGTTCTCCAATTCAACAATGCCTTACGAAGACTTTCTCCTATAGGTAGTGCTTGTGCAGGTTTTTTTTCTGACGTTTTCCCTTCTAACATTTCTATCGTTGGAAGATCCATTTCACCGGGTGAATTCCTAACAATAACATAACATAGGACTGCAATAATTAAACTAATGAAGCCAATGGCTACAAAGGTGGTTCTCCATGTGAAATACACCACCATTAATGCTAACGGGGTCTGAGCTATAATTCCCCCTAAATTTCCTACAAAGGAGGTAATTCCCGACATAGTGGCAAACTCTCGTTCAAAGAACCATTGGGATTGTACCTTTAATATAGCTACAAACACCACTGATACACCGATACCCACCAAGAGTCTACCCGAAAAAGCCATAGCTATATTTGGGGCATAACCAAATAAAATAGAACCCACAGCCGCCATTAAAGTTCCTATGGTAACCGTTTTTCTAGCCCCCAATGAATCAGCCAAAATTCCTGAAGGAATTTGCATGACCATATAGGCATAGAAATAAGTAGCACCTAAGTTAGCAAAGGTAGTTCCTGTGATGTCAAAGGCATCCACTAATTCTTGTCTTACTACACCTAAAGCCATTCTATGAAAAAAAACGATAATATATGCCAAAGCTAAGGTACCCCATACCATCCACCTATAGGTTAAGAGTTTTCTTTTCTTTGATTCTTCCGTCATTTTATCCCCTCCCATGCAATGTCTTCCTACATTCCCTTCATGCTAAGGGCAACTTTTCCTTTTTTCATGTCTACACCAATAATTCTAACCTTAACAATATCTCCCACCGCTACTACATCCATAGGATTTTTTACAAATCTATCACTTAACTCTGAAATATGAACTAGCCCATCATTTTTCAACCCGATATCCACAAAAGCTCCAAAATCGATCACATTTCTAACAGTACCCGCAAGTGTCATGTCCACCTTTAAATCCTCTAACTTTAATACATCTGTCCTTAAAATAGGCTTTGGCAATTCCTCTCTAGGGTCTCTACCTGGTTTCTTTAGTTCTTTTACAATATCTCTTAGGGTAGGGATACCTAAATGTAATTGATTTGCCACCTCGTGTTCATCTAACATTTTCATCTTTTCATCTATATCCTTTAACTGCTCTTTATTCAATTGTCGAAAAGAATAATCTAATGTTGTCAGTAGCTTTTCTGTGGCATCATAGGACTCTGGATGCACTCCTGTGTTATCTAAAGGGTTTTTCCCATCGGAAATCCTTAAAAAACCTGCCGCCTGTTGAAAAGCTGCGGGACCTAAGCGTTTGACCTTATTTAACTGTTTTCTACTGATAAATTTTCCATTCTCTTCTCTATACTTTACAATATTTTCTCCAACAGTCTTGCTAATTCCTGCAACATACTGTAATAAGGATGCTGAAGCTGTGTTTAAATCTACACCTACACTATTAACACAATCCTCTACTACGCCTTTTAGGGTTTCATCCAAACGTTTTTGATTAACATCGTGTTGGTATTGCCCCACACCTACATGCTTAGGATCAATTTTCACCAACTCCGCTAATGGATCCTGTAGTCTTCTGGCTATAGATATAGCACCCCTAATGGAAACATTGATGTCAGGGTATTCCTTTGAAGCTAGATCTGAAGCAGAATAAACAGAAGCACCAGCTTCATTTACAATCATATAATATACTTTTCTCTCTACCTTCTTTAACATTTCTGCTACAAAAATCTCTGATTCCCTAGAGGCAGTACCGTTGCCTATAGCTATAATATCGATATGGTACTTTTCAATCATCTCTTTTAATTTTTCCTTAGTACCTTCTACATTGTTTTGAGGAGCCGTAGGATAGACTGTGGTTGTATCCAATAACTTTCCAGTGCCATCTACTACAGCTATTTTACATCCTGTTCTATAGGCAGGGTCAAAACCCATGACTACTTTATCCTTCACTGGAGGCTGTAGCAATAATCTTTTTAAATTTTCTCCAAATACTTTAATAGCCTTTTCCTCTGCTTTTTCTGTTAAATTATTTCTAATTTCTCTTTCAATGGAGGGCTGGATAAGTCGTTTATAGGCATCCTCTAAAGCATCTTCTACATAGTTTGTGGTTATACTTACCTTCGCCTTTAATGCTCTCTTCTTTAAGTAATGAAATATTTTATCTTCATCAATATCTATTTTAACCTTCAAAAACTCTTCCTTTTCACCACGGTTCATGGCTAGGATTCTATGTTCTGCTGCCGTTTTTACCTTTTCTTTGTAATCATAGTACATTTCATAGACAGAGGATTTTTCCTCATCTGTAGCCTTTGAAAGAATGATACCTTCTTTAAAGGTTATATCTCTGATGGCCTTTCTGTAATCAGCATCATCAGAAATGATTTCTGCAATGATGTCCTTACCTCCCTGTAGAGCATCTTCTACAGTGTTAACCTCTTTCTCGGGATTGATATATTCCTTAGCTATCTCCTCTATATTTCCCTCATAAAGATCTTGAGCATAAAGAGTTGTAGCCAATGGCTCTAACCCCTTTTCTTTAGCAATAGTAGCTCTTGTTCTCCTTTTGGGTCTAAAGGGTCGATAAATATCCTCTATTTCCTGCATTGTCTTGGTATGATCAATCTTTGTTTGAATTTCCTCCGTCAGTTTTCCTTGCCCTTCAATAAGTCTTATGACTTCCTCTTTCTTTGTAGCTAAGTTTCTTAAATAACTTATTCTCTCCCCTAGATCCCTTAGAACATCATCACTTAATTCTCCTGTTCGTTCTTTACGGTAACGAGCAATAAAGGGGATAGTATTCCCCTCGTCAATTAAAGCGATAGTGTTCTCCACTTGAAACTTTTTCAATTGAAATTCTTCTATCAGTTGTTTAATAATATCCATAAGCAGCCTCCATTATTTATATATATGTATCTCTATTATTACCATTATATGAAACATTAAGGCCAAGATTAAGTTTTAATCTCACTTAACCTTAGCCTTAATCTTAATATATTATATCATATTTTAATGATCTTTTTTGTTGAGATCATTTTTTCTCCATTCCTTCATTTCCTCCGCTTGCCAGTGGTCAGGGGAAGTAACACCATATATAACCTTGCTATGACCTATAGCATAACCTATAATACTACCTAGTGTAGCTGGAACTCCCAATTTTAGCCCCACCATCTCCACCAACATGATGGCTGCTGCAATAGGAACATTAGCAATACTTGCAAGACTTGCCGCCATACCAGTAATCACAAGAGAAGCAGATAACCCCGCATCACCATTTCCTAATAAAGCCGCTATTACATTTCCGCTAGCAGCTCCAATAAATAGTGCTGGTATTACTAAACCGGCACTTCCTCCAGATCCTACAGTAAAGGAAGTTGCAATAATTTTACCTGCCAACAATAAGATCAATAGCTCTATTGGAAATACTCCATCAATCATCTCTTGGATAACTCCTGTACCTGTTCCCGCCACGTCAGGTAAAGCTATTAAGATAAGTCCTGTTACCATGCCACCAATAATAGGATGGATTTTTTTTAGAGGTATATCTTCGAATATATTTTGGACGTATTTAAAGGCTGTCATAAATAGCATAGATACAATTCCAGCCAAAATCCCTGCCAATATGAAAACCGGTACATTCATTGCATTAGGAAGATAATTAGGAATTGAAAATAAAGGTGTTGCATGAGCTATCATACTGTAGATAACAAACCCCATAGTTGAGGAAAGCATAGCAGGAAAAAGATCAGAATAATGCAAAGAAGATCTATATAAAATCTCCACAACAAAAATTCCTCCACCTAAGGGAGAGCGGAAAATAGCACCAATAGCACCAGCGGCACCACAAATAGCCAAAATCCTACGATCTTCCTCATGGAAGTAGGCTTTAAATCTCTTTATCTTCCTGATACCATTGGCAATACTCCCTCCTATCACCAGCATAGGCCCTTCTACACCACCACTCCCTTGAAAGCCTATAGTAATAGCTGTGGCTATTATTTTGCTAAACAACATTCTAAAGGGTAAAGGCTTATTCTTTTTATTTACTGAATAAATATATTTATCAGTCCCAAACCCCGCAGCCCTAGGATCCTTTAAATATAAAATTGATACTAAGATACCCCCTATAACTGGAGCGATCCATAATGGCACATAGTAGCTTATCTCTGTTACAAAATTAATAGCATAGCTTAATGCCACAGCAGAAAGTCCACCACCAATACCTACTAAAGTGGCAACAATCAACCATTTTGTCATATATTCTCCCACATATTGAAATATTCTTATCATGGTTTATAGCTCCTTATTTATTCATATTATGAGTATATATCCTATTATCTATTATCCTATGCTTATTTATTAGTATCTGTTAAATATCGATTACCATGTTATTCATTTGATAATATGAATTATTTAAAGATAAATATACTCAAATAAGTATGATGCCATTTTTGATAAGCTTTGTCAAATAAAAACACCGTCCTAAGACGGTGTGATTTCTATCCTTTTTCCCATTTGCTTTCATTATTTATAACATGATCATTTAATTGGCCTTTTCCATAGGTCATTCCAGCAACAATTTTAGGTCCGTTCAACGAGGCATTCGGCTTTTCACCTTCTTTTTTACCTTCT
>JAFIFG010000122.1 GCA_020832135.1 Clostridiaceae bacterium | reverse complement strand
CCTGTTCCTCGTCAACTTAAGCTTTTCCGCACTGGCTTAAGTCCTGGCGCTTTTCATTGGACTTTTAAATTATTTTCCATAGCATCCCTCCTTAGATTTTTTACTTGGGACTGATTTCGCCATCAGCCCCAAGTGTTTTTTTAATTCAGTCGTTTTTCTATTAAATTTGCAAGTTCTGTAGCTAATTCATTTAATTGCTGTTGGTCTTTTCCCTCTAGCATCACCCTTACTAACGGCTCTGTACCTGAAGGCCTTATTAATACTCTGCCTTCACCCTCCATAAGCTTTTCCATTTTACTTATTTCCTCCATAATCACTTCATCCTGTTGGTAAGCCTGCTTATTTTCATTTTTTACCTTAGCATTTACCAGCACTTGAGGATAAGAAGTCATCATAGCAGCTAGTTGAGACAGGGATTTTTTTTCACTTTTCACAGTGCTAATTAATTGCATTGCACTTAGTAGTCCGTCTCCTGTTGTATTATAATCTAGAAATATAATATGCCCAGATTGCTCTCCTCCAAGGGAGTAGCCTTCCTTTTTCATCTCTTCTAGAACATATCTATCTCCTACCTTGGTCTTAACTATGTTTATTTTCTGTTCCTTTAAAGCAATATCCAAACCGATATTACTCATTACAGTAACTACTACAGTGTCTTTATTTAATTTATTATGCTTTTTAAGGTGCAAACCACATATATTCATTATATGATCACCATCTACAATTTGACACTCTTCATCAACAGCAATTAATCTATCTGCATCTCCATCAAATGCAACTCCTAGATCTGCTTTTACTTCTTTTACCAACTGCTGTAATACTTCAGGATGTGTAGAGCCACATTCAAAATTGATGTTTACACTATCGGGCTTATCATTGATAATAAAAACTTCTGCCCCTAGTTTCCTTAGTATTTCTGGAGCTACTTTATAGGCTGCACCATTGGCTGCATCAACAGCTATTTTTAAGCCAGTGAAATCTTTTTCAATTGTAGTTTGTAAATATTCTATATATAGTTTTGATGCATCTTCTAAAGTCGTGAGCTGGCCTATATCCCCTGCTTCAGGTCGACATTCTACATCTTTATCATGAAGTATATAATCTTCTATCTCTTCTTCTACTTGATCTGGCAATTTATATCCTTTTTCATTGAAAAATTTGATGCCGTTGTATTCTGCTGGATTATGAGATGCTGAAATTACAACACCACAGTTAGCTTTAAGATGTCTTGTCAAATAAGCTACTGCCGGTGTTGGTATTATACCTAGGCTGACAACATCTATACCCATTGACATAAATCCTGCTGCCATAGCAGATTCTAAAAGATCGCCAGAAATTCTAGTATCTTTCCCAATAACTACTTTTCCTTTTGTTGTTCCTTTTAGTAATACATATGCTCCTATCCTACCTAATTTATAGGCAAGTTCTGGTGTTAAATCTTTATTAGCAATACCTCTAACACCATCTGTTCCAAATAATTTCCCCATAGATCTTTACTCCCTTCTAGGTGGGTATCCTCTATATTCTATCACATATGTGTTTTTAACTCAATGCAGAAAGAACATAAATAAAACAGGAGGTGCTTTCTCCTGTTTTATCTGTTCAACCTAACTATGCTTTTGTTGTTTCTTCATCATCTTTTGCTAAGTGAATATAACCTTGGTGTGCCAATATCAATGCTAGTATAAATAGGGCTACTGCAAACCCTACTAATATCCAGTTGCCAGAGGCAATGTTGCCTTGAATTAAGAAAACTAAAGCTAATAATGTTACAGCAAACATGAAAATCATAGGGATAATAAACATTTTGTTATTTTTCCCGGCCTTTTTAAGCCAAACTGCAACTGCCATAAGGGCAAGGGCTGCCAATAATTGGTTTGCAGAACCGAATATTGGCCAAATAACCGCCCAACTTGTAACAGCCAATAATCCACCTAAACCAGCAGTTACAGCTGTAGCTATATACATATTTGTTAATGGATGTTGGCTTTCTTTTTCTTCATCATGGAAGAATTCTTGTAAGATAAATCTTCCTAATCTTGTGGCTGTGTCCAGACTGGTTAAAGCAAAGGCCGATACCGCTAAGGCAACAAAGGATTTACCAACAGTAAAATCAATGCCAAAACTAGTCATAAACACCCCTATACCATCAGAAAATACATTTACTGGTCCACCATCTGCTAACAAAGCCGTTAATTTATCCTGTGATACATAGGCTGCTGTTATGATAGCTACTACAGCCAATACTCCTTCTATCAACATACTACCATAACCTACGATCTTTGTATCACTTTCTTTATCCAACTGTTTAGCTGATGTTCCAGAACCAACCAAAGAGTGGAATCCTGAGATAGCTCCACAGGCAACTGTTACAAATAACATTGGGAATAAATATTGTCCACCAACATTAAAACCAGTATATCCTGCTAACTGAATAGAAGGTCTTGTTAATAATAAGCCTAATACAGCTCCACCCATCATAAAGTATAATAAAAATGAGTTCAAATAATCTCTAGGCTGCAATAGTATCCAAACCGGTGTAACGGAAGCAACAAAAATATATCCTAATAAGATTACAATCCACATATTTCTGCTTAATGCTAATGGGAACATATTTCCTAAGGCAATACATACAAATAATAGGATCACCCCAATAACACTACCAAGCCCTAGAGAAACCCCTCTACGATGGACGGCAAACCCAAATGCAATAGCCAGGACAATAAATAATACGGAGGCTGATGCTGCTTGTGGCACACTTACAAATGTGTTTGCAACTATATTAGTAAAGGCAGCTACAACCAATAATAAAGTTAACCAAGCAAATACCGCAAATAGTTTTTTACCACTTCTACCCATGTTTACTTCTATAACTTCACCTATGGATTTACCATCATGTCTGATTGAAGCAAACAATGAACCAAAATCCTGTACACCTCCAAAGAAAATACTACCTACAATAATCCAAAGAAATACAGGAATCCAACCAAATACTGCTGCAGCTATTGGTCCGACAATAGGACCAGCCCCTGCAATAGATGCAAAGTGGTGTCCTAGTAATACCGGAGATTTTGCTGGTACATAGTCTACACCATCACCTCTGGTATGAGCTGGAGTTTTCCTACTATCATCTACACCCCACTGTTTTGCCAACCAACCACCATAGGTTACATAAGCAATAAAAAATATAACAATTGCAATTAGTACTAGTAATAATGCACTCATAGTGTTCCTCCTTTATATTTTAATTAAATTTGATAAAATTTCCTAACCTCCCTTCCTCTTTTATTTGTGATCATTTCCCCCTTGGAAAGGTCTATGACTAACAACCTGATGTATACCCAACCCTTGAGTCCAAAGGCGAAATTTTTAGTAAATTTGAATTTTTTGATTTCTTTCTCTAGCTCTTTGTTCAAGCTACTTTCTAGTACAATAATTCCTGTAACAATAGATGACATATGTTCGCTATGGGGATTTACGAAATCTTCAGTAGCATTTATAAGTGTACTTTGAAATTGTAATAGTTTTTTCTCATCAAGATTTGCATAAGATTTTACAAAAATGAACTCATTATTTTCAAAAGCATATATTACCGCCTTTTTGCTAGCAATATATTTTTCATTTCTAACATAGGATTTAGCAAAAGTATTGAAGTCTATATTTTTATAAGTGTAAGTTTCCTCTATGTCGAAATATTTAGATAATTTGTTTTGTATGTTTCCTATCAGTTCATTAGAATTCATATAAGCACCTTCTATCAATGTAATTTGATTCAATTATCATTATTGCTTATTTATATTTATGTTTATATTTATATTTATATTTATATTTATATTTTATTTATATTTTATTTATTTTACAACCTTTAGTATTCATTGTCAATTGTTAAAAATTATTGTAATGCATCATAATCATTGGTGAAAATGTAACAATAGTTGTGTACCATGAAAAAAAGCACCCATTTTGGGTGCTTTTTCTTATTATCCTCTTACCGCCGTTGCTCCACGTTCAAGAGCATCTTTATTTAGTGGAATAAGGTGCTCCTTACCAGCTCCATATACCTTTTTAAATGCTTCAATTACAGAATCTACCGATACTAGTTTTGTTAGCTCTAAATAAGCTCCTAGCATTACCATATTTGCTACTCTACTATTTCCGATTTCGTTAGCTATTTCATTAGCTGGAACGTAGTAAGCATCAACATCATCTCTTTCTGCTTTCTTTTCAATTAAGGAACTATTAATTAGTAATTTCCCACCAGACTTTATGTTATTTTCAAATTTGACTAATGAAGGCAAGTTCATTACCAAAGCAGTTGTAGCATCATCAGTAATAATAGGAGATCCTATTAAATTATCTGATACGATTACTGAACAGTTGGCTGTACCTCCACGCATTTCAGGTCCATAAGAGGGTAACCATGATACATGCTTATTTTCTAACATGCCTGAATAGGTTAGAAGCTGTCCCATAGACATAACACCTTGACCACCAAACCCAGCCATAATTATTTTTTCTGTTGCCATATTATTTCCCCTCCTCTGGTGTACGGAAATTTCCTAATGGATAATAAGGAATCATATTTTCTTTTAACCATGTCAATGATTCCACTGGTGCAATACCCCAGTTTGTAGGACAAGTTGATAGTACTTCTACTATACCAAACCCTTTGCCCTCTAATTGTACTTCAAATGCCTTTTTAATTGCTTTTTTTGCTTTTCTTATATGTGCTACATCATGAACGGAAACTCTTTCTACAAATACAGCTCCATCTATCGTTGCAAACATTTCTGACATTCTAAGAGGCATACCTGTAGTTGCAGCATCTCTTCCAGCCTGTGAAGTAGTTGATTTTTGACCAATTAATGTAGTTGGAGCCATTTGTCCCCCTGTCATACCATAGATGGCATTATTTACAAAAATAGTTGTAAACTTTTCTGCTCTATGGGCTGCATGTATAATCTCAGCTGTTCCTATGGAAGCCAAATCCCCATCCCCTTGATAAGTGAAGACTACATTATCAGGTAATATTCTTTTTATTCCAGTTGCTACCGCAGGTGCTCTACCATGGGCAGCTTCATGCATATCGCAATTGAAATAATCATAAGCTAATACAGAACAGCCTACTGGTGCTACTCCAATAGCTTTACCTACAACTTCTAATTCTTCTAATACCTCTCCTACTAATCTATGGATAATACCATGGGTACATCCTGGACAATAATGAAATTGTTTATCAGTTAATCCTTCTGTCTTCTTAAATACAACCGCCATTATTTTCCACCCCCTAAGATTTCCTTCACTTTATTTACAATTTCCTCTGGAGTAGGGATCATTCCACCGGCTCTTCCGTAAAATTCTACAGGTAATTTTCCATTGTTAGCGATTTTAACATCATCGATCATTTGCCCCATACTCATTTCTACACTTAATAAAGCCTTTGCTGTATCAGGTATTTCATTAAAGGCTTTATTTGGGAATGGCCATAAAGTAATAGGTCTTATTAAACCTGTTTTGATACCTTCTTTTTCAAGAATATCCATAGCATTTTTTACAATTCTTGAAGTCATTCCATAAGCCACAAGCACAACTTCCGCTTCTTCTAGCTTATATGCTTCATATCTTACTTCTTTTTCTTCCATCTCATCGTATTTAGCTTGCAGCTTAATATTATGTTTTTCTAATTCCGCTGGGTCAAGGGCTAGAGAGTTGATGATATTAGGCTTTCTTTTTCCTTCAGTTCCTGTTGTTGCCCAATCCTTTACAGGAAGCTCTCTCTTTTTCTCAGGCTCATTAAATTCAACAGGCTCCATCATTTGCCCGATCATTCCATCACCTATAACCATTACTGGATTTCTATAGTAATCCGCTACATCAAAAGCTTCTATAACTAAATCTACAGCCTCTTGAATACTTGCAGGTGCATAAACTGGTAATCTATAATCACCATTTCCCCCACCTCTTGTAGATTGGAAATAATCTGCCTGCGAAGGTTGAATACCACCTAAACCTGGCCCACCTCTACTTATATTCACAATAACACAAGGTAATTCTGCACCTGCAATATAAGAGATACCTTCTTGCTTTAGTGCAATCCCTGGTGATGATGAGGAAGTCATAACTCTTTCTCCTGTACCTGCCCCACCATAGATCATATTAATAGCAGCTACTTCTGATTCTGCTTGAACAAAGACACCATCTACCTTAGGTAATTCCTTTGACATAAATTCTGGTAATTCATTTTGTGGTGTAATAGGATAGCCGAAGAAATACTTACATCCTGCTTTAATACCAGCAGCCCCTATTGCTTCATTTCCCTTCATTAACACTTTTGCCATTATATTCCCTCCTTACAGGTTCATAGTCTATTTAGTTTCTCTTTCTACTTCAATAACTAAATCTGGACAAATAGTAGCACAATTCCCACAGCCAATACATTTCTCCATTTCATCAACAGTTGCTGGGTTATAACCCTTTACATTAATTCTCTTTTTATCCATTATTACAATATTCACTGGACAGGCTGTTGTACATAATTCACAACCTTTACAGCGATCTTCATTAAATCTTACTTTTCCCTTTGCTTTTGCCATTGCAAACCCTCCTCTTAATATAGGTAATTTACATCCAATCTTCCCTCATAATCATCTTGATAGGCATTACTTCACCTGCAAGATCATCTGGTAGCTCTTTTACAAGTTTTTCAATCACACTTATATATTTTATAGGTATTTGAAGCTCCTCTGAAACCTTTTCACACAGCTCTTGTCCCCTCAAAACATCCTCCACCGTAGTGTGTCTCAATAAATGAGTATTGTTGATGAGACCTGTAACCTTAGCATCCGTTACATTTTCTATAGATGCAATATGATTTAATATGCCTTCTACTGTAGATGTTTCAGGACGATTAGCATTAATGACACAAAACATATCGTAATCACCGAGAACCCAATATGCTTTAAATCGTGCTAAGGTTCTAGCACCTGCAGAATCTCCACCTACATCCAATATTAGATTATATGTTTTGTTTTGAAGTGGTCCCAAAACATCGGCTGATACAGAAGGCAAATCTGAACCTGAGCCTTTTATATAGCTAGAAATTACCTTTATGCCTTGTTCCTCAAGCAAACTTTGCTTTTCTCTGCTTCGAAAATATGGGTTTACAACATCCATATCAGCCAAAGCTACTGCTTGATTTTCTTTGCTTAAATTCATAGCATAGTTTACAGCAAATTCAGTTTTTCCACTACCATAATGGCCAATAATGATGCGAACTCTATTGTCTTTTAACATGTTTATCACCTTTTATTGGTATGACTTGGCTTCTTCTTCTCCTCTTAAAACCCTCAATGCTCCTTCTGTTAAAGCAATCATTTCATCTTCTCCAGGGTAAGTTAGCACTTCTGATATAAAGGAGACCTTCTCCGTAATCCAACCTGTAAACATTTTGTCATAGGCTATTCCACCAGTTAATATAATAGCATCTACTTTACCTTTTAAAACTGCTGCACATGAACCAATTTCTTTAGCTACTTGGTAAGCCATTGCCTTATAAATTGTTTCGGCTCTTTCATCTCCATCTTCGATCATCTTCACTACTTCTCTACCATCATTGGTATTCAAATAAGCTACTAACCCACCTTGACCTACTAACTTTTTCTTAATTTCTTGGTGTGTGTGTTTTCCTGAAAAACATAGTTTGGCAAAATCTCCTGCTGGAATACCACCACTTCTTTCAGGAGAAAAAGGTCCATCTCCATCTAAGGCATTGTTTACATCTATTACTCTACCCTGTTCATGGGCACCTACTGATATTCCACCACCTAGATGAGCTACAATGAAATTAAAATCTCCATAGTCTCCACCTTTATCCTTTGCTGCTCTTCTAGCTACAGCTTTTTGATTTAAGGCATGGAATATGCTTTTTCTTTCTAATTCCGGCATACCAGAAATTCTAGCAACATCATGCATCTCATCTACTACTACTGGGTCAACAATAAATGGAGGTATATTTAATTGAGCAGCTATTTCGTAAGCCAATACACCACCTAAGTTTGAAGCATGCTCTCCTAAAACACCAGTTTTTAAGTCCTCCAGCATCTTTTCTTCTACTTTGTAGCTTCCTCCTGCGATAGGCTTAAGTAATCCACCTCTACCTACTACAGCAGATAATTTTGAAAGGTTTATACCCTTCTCATTTAATGTGTCTAAAATAACATTTTTTCTAAATTCATATTGATCAAATATAGTTTTAAACTCAGCTATTTCTTCTGTTGAATGTCTTAAAACCTCTTCAAATACAGGTTTTTCATTGTCAAATATAGCAATCTTTGTTGATGTTGATCCTGGATTAATAGCTAGTATTCTATAAATTTCACTCATTATCTTATTCTCCTCACTAAAATAATTTTGCTGCACATAATACTCCTAAAGCGATGGAGTATAACTTGGCTTCTTCACTATCAGCTCTTGATGTTAATACAATAGGAGCCTTTGCTCCTACAATAATCCCTGCATTTTTAGCATTAGCGAAAAATACCATAGATTTGTATAATACATTTCCAGCTTCAATATCAGGAGCCATTAATACATCGGCAAATCCCGCCACTGGATGATCTATCCCTTTAAGTTTTGCTGCTTCGATGGATACTGCATTGTCTAGGGCAAAAGGTCCGCCAATTAAGCAATTGGTGATTTCTCCCTTTTGGTTCATTTCTTCTAAAGCTACCGCATCCATTGTATCAGGCATTTTAGGATTAGCCTTCTCTTTTGCACATACTACTGCTACTTTCGGCTCCTCTATATCTAGAGCATGGCCTACTTGTACAGCATTTTGTATAATTTGTTTTTTTGTTTCTAAGTCTGGAGCAATATTCATTGCTGCATCTGTAACTAAGAACATTCTGTCATATCCCTTAACATCAAACAGTGCAACGTGACTAAGAACATTTCCTGTTTTTAGTCCTATTTCTCCATCTAATACTGCCTTCAATATAATGGATGTATCTACTAATCCCTTCATAACCATATGGGCTTTCCCTGTAGATACCAATTCTACCGCTTTTCTAGAAGCCTCAGTTATATCCTTTATATCTACAATCTCAAATTGGGCTAAATCAATATTCTTTTCTGTGGCAATAGATGTAATTTTTTCTTTATCTCCAACCAGTATAGCTTCAGCAATTCCTGCTTTTTTCGCTTCATTTAATGCCAATAGTACTTCTGTATCCTGAGCACAGGCTACAGAAACAATTTTCGGTCCTCTTTCTCTCGCTATTTTCATAACTTCATCAAAATTTCTAATCATTCATCTTCACCTCTTCTTCATAGATCTTGTAGTTCTCCTCGCCCTTCAGAACCCTTAATGCACCCTCATTTAAAGCCTGCATCTCGTCTTCTCCTGCATGGACAATAACTGGTGCCATGAATTCAACCATCTCGCTAATATAGTCTGTTACATATTGAGAATATGCGATACCACCTGTTAATACAATGGCATCTATTTTTCCATCTAACACAGTTGCCATAGCACCAATTTCCTTCCCTATCTGATAGCACATAGCATCATAAATCAGTCTTGCCTTTTCATCTCCAATTTCTACTCTCTTTTCTACTTCTTGAGCATCATTGGTGTTTAAATATGCTGTTAGTCCACCTTTACCTCTTAACTTACTCTTTACTTCACTATAAGTATACTCCCCTGAAAAACATAATTTAGCCAAGTCCCCCATTGGAACTCCACCTGCCCTTTCAGGAGAAAATGGTCCCATTTCATTTGCATTGTTATAATCTACTAACCTACCTTTTTGAATAGGTGCAACTGAAATTCCACCACCTAAGTGTGCTACTACAAGGTTCACTTCATTAAACTTTTTATTGCATGACATAGCTACTCTATGGCCTACCGCCTTAATGTTTAAAGCATGTCCTAAAGATCGTCTTTCTATCTCCGGCATACCAGAAACCCTGGCAACGTTTTCAAATTCATCGACAGCAACAGGATCCACTATATAAGCTTCTATCCCTTCGGTTTCAGCTATAGCTTTTGCTATGATGCCTCCAAGGTTAGAAGCATGTTCTCCTTGAACTCCTATGTTTAAATCTTCCATCATCTTTTTAGTAACTTTGTAAGTTCCACCAGGCATTGGTCTTAATAGACCTCCTCTGCCTACTACAGCTAAAAGTCTGTCTGTTTTGACCTCAACTTCATCTAACCACTTTAATATGATGTTCTTTCTTAATTCATATTGATCAGTAACTTTTTCAAACTCCTCTAATTCCTCAGGAGAATGATTAAGCTTTTTCTCTGCTAGACATATTTCTTCTTTAAATAGTGCTACCTTTGTGGAAGTTGATCCTGGATTAATTACTAGTACATATTCCTTCAATATTTTCACCCCACAATTTATCTTTCTATATTCTAGATCTATCTATTAATTTGCAAAAATTATGCCAGTTTTATACTTTTATATAAATTTGTTTTTTTGTTGCTATTTCAACATTCATAGATTAACTTTTAGAAATTTATATTACTAATAGTACTTTGAATGTCTGTATGCAAAATTTTGCATGAAAAAAATTGCATATATGCATGCAATTTTTTTCACTGATGCTGAATATTATATTTCTCAATCTTATAATATAAACTCCGTATTGATATATTTAACACCTTAGCTGCAACGGTTCTATTTCCATGGTGTTTTTGAAGAACTTTTTCAATATGTAGTTTTTCTACCTTTTCCACTACTTCCTTTAGATTTTCTTCGTCATCAAACTCTTCTGTCACTTGTGTTTTTTCATATTCTGTTTTAATATGCTTATCAAAAAATTGTGGTAAGTTTTCTGCTTCTATATAGTTATCACTATATTTCATGTTAATAAAAGCTCTTCCAATATAGTTTTGTAACTCTCTTACATTTCCAGGCCATTCATACTTCATTAATGTCTCTAATGCTTCTTCAGTTATGCCCTCTACATTTCTCCCGTACTCTTGGTTGAATTTATTGATTATATTTTTAACTAAAGGTTGTAGGTCCTTTTTCCTATTTCTAAGAGAAGGAATTTCTATTGGTATGACATTTAAACGATAGTATAAATCTTTTCTAAATTTACCCTCTTCTATAGCCTTCTCAAGAGGAGCATTGGTAGCGGTAATGACTCTAACGTCTATTGTCATAGATTTTGTACTGCCAACTCTAGTAATCTCCCTCTCTTGTAACACTCTCAAGAGCTTAGCTTGAGTGCTTATGGGGATTTCACCAATTTCATCTAAAAAAATAGTGCCTCCATGTGCCTCTTCAAATACTCCTCGTTTTCCTCCCTTTCTAGCACCTGTAAAAGCACCTTCAACATATCCGAATAATTCACTTTCTAATAGACCCTCACTGATAGCAGCACAATTCACCCTTATAAACTGATTGTACTTTCTTTGTGACAGACTATGTATGGCATGGGCAAATAACTCTTTTCCAGTACCACTTTCTCCTCTTAATAATATGGTTGCTGGAGTTACTGCTGCTTGCTTTGCTTTTTCTACAGCTCTAATCATTTCTTTATCTCTTGCAATAATATCATCAAAGGTGTAGTTCGACTCTAATTTTCGTATAATTTGTTTTGCTGTCATTAGTTCATCATTCAACTTTTTGATTTCTGTTAAATCATGTAGGACTCCCACACTCCCTCTTAATTCCCCATCCACTATAATTGGAGCTGCATGAGCTAGTACATCTTTTTTTTGTGGCCCTACCTTCAACCGTGTACTTTTAACCGGTTTTTTTGTTTTTATGACTTGTAGATGTATGCTTTCTCCCTCTGCTATATCCACTGCAGCTGACTTACCTATAACATCCTTTTCTGTAAGTCCTGTTACCCTCGTGTAGGCGGGATTAATCAAAACACCTATACCTTTTTCATCGCATACAGTAATAGCATCCTGTGTTGAGTGAAATATACCTTCTAAAAGACTCTGCATTTCCTTTAACTTGTAAATTTGATAGGTTAAATCCATCACTTCACTTATATCTCTAAATATCGCCACAGCACCTATTATATTTCCCTCTTCATCCCTAACAGGCATCCTACTGGTAATGATGGTTGTGTTTCCTAATGGCTGCTTTTGGTTTAATTCTGATTCCCCAGTTTTTAAGACATAAGGAAGTCTAGTAGTAGCTATTACCTGTTTAATATTCATACCCACTACATTTTTTTCCTTAAATCCAGTTATTCTTTCTGCTGCACGATTAAATATTGTAATGTTCCCTTCTGCATTTATAGCTATCATTGCATCGTTAGTACTCTCTAAAATTACATCTATATGCTGTTTCATTTGTTTTCTTATCACTTTAAACACCATCCTTTAAAATAAAAACTCTATTTAAGTTGTAGTCGAGTTTATTTTCAGGATGTAGTGCTTAGATCTCTCGCTTATATAAGTGGGAGTCTTAGCAATACACCGAAGTTAAAAGCCACTTAAGTGGCTTTTATACTTGCTCTTCGTTATTTGGATCTATCACTCTGACATTTATAGATGAGGGAATTAACTGCAAGCCTCTAATTCTTCTTTCTATTAAAAAAGGTAGGTTCACTACAGGCTCTATGGTATAGTCATTGGCTTCAAGACTTTCCATATCTACAACAACTTCTAAGTCACCTCTATTTATAGTTTGCATAGTGCTTTCTGTAGCTAGTATTTTTACCTCTACTGTTTCAGGTATATTGCTTTTATCTACCACTAAACCGTCTCCAAGATTTTTAAAAATAATATCTTCCCTAGATATAGCATAAGTCTCTTCTATTATTCTTTCTATTGATATTCTTATATTGATATTATCTGCTTCTACAATAGAAACACCTTCTGGTAAATCTAAATCAACAGTTACATTTCTGTCTTCTGTAATATTATCAATAGTCACTGCCTCAGTATTTACATAGTTTATACCTTCTAAAATCTCACCTTGTCCTCGTATAGTAACAGTGTTAGGGTTTGCATTTATACTGTTAATTTCATATCCTTCAGGTGTAGTGGCTTGCACCACAGGAACGACTTCCACAGTTTTTAATTGATCTACTGGCAATTGAATATTTACTCTTGTAGTTTGTAGTGTAACATCCTTTACTTCTTCTCCTCTGCTATTTACAGGTCTCAAGGTTAGTTGTGTTGAAATGTTTTGAAACTCCTCTGATAGCCTTACTGTAGCTTCTACTCTTTCCACTGCATTTACAAGACTCTCAGCACCCTCCACCCATACAACAGTAGGTTCATATTGTACATCTCCTAATAGAAATCCTCTTCTGGGTGTTCCTTCTATCGTTACATTCACAGGCTTTTGTCTACTTACTATTTCCTCCAACTCAACTCTAATAAATTTAGGTGAATAATCTACATCTACTTCTCCAGGTACCGACACCTCCACAGGAATATTGTTAATTCCTGTCCTATAACCTAATAAATCCGCTGTGGCTTTAATCTGCCCCCGTGTTACACCGTGAACCTCATCTCTTCTTCCTGTCATACGAACTCGTATAGTGTATTCCTCTGATCCTTTTAACACAAGCCCCATTTCTCTTATCTCTTCTATGTTTATAAAGTTTACTGGAATGTTCTGCTCATCTCTAGTTATACGGGGATTGATTTCACTCATAACATATACCCATATAGTCAAGGCAAAAAAAATGGAGATAACTTTTGGCATCACATTCCTACTATAAAACTTGTTCATTTTTTATGCCTCCATTTCAGTTTTAAAAATTGCCATTGTTTATTTTCATCAGGCTTAAAGCCATTAGTTAATAAGGCATTTAGTGCATTTAAGTCTAGGAAACGAGTTAGCTTTCCATTATCGGCTACTGAAATAGCACCGGTTTCCTCAGATACAATAACGACGATAGCATCTGAACGTTCTGTCATACCTATTCCGGCCCTATGTCTAGTTCCCAACTCTTTACTTAAATGATTATTATCTGTTAATGGTAAAAAACATCCAGCAGCTAAGATCTTTGTTTTTCTGATAACTACAGCACCATCATGTAAGGGAGTATTGGGCATAAATATATTTATTAATAATCCTCTAGAGATTTGTGCATTAAGAGGTGTACCTGTTTCAACCACTTCATTAAGTCCAGTATTTTTTTCCAACACTAAAAGTGCTCCAATTTTTTGTCTAGATAGAGAGCCTACAGCTTCTATAATCTCCTCCACCATTACTTTTATTTCTTCATGTTCTATATCAACAATGGATTTTGTAAGAAACTTTGTTCTTCCTATGTATTCTAATGCTCTCCTGAGTTCAGGTTGAAAAACAATTAATAGGGCTATCAATCCTACCGTCATTGTATTTCTCAATATCCAATTTATAGCATGTAATTGAAACCACTCACTTAACTGAGTAGCAAAAAGCAAGACTAAGATTCCTTTAATTAATTGTTCGGCCCTAGTTTCTCTAATTAACATATACAGTTTGTAAAATACAAATGCAACAATTGCCATATCTAATATATCGCGAATTCCTATATTTCTAAATATTTCTATTAATACCTGCACTTAGAACACCTCTGATCCTATTGTTTGTTATATAAGTATTTCCATATATTATCTAAAAACCCTTCTAGTATAGTTCATATAAAATAGAAAAAATTACTAATAATTTCATTATAAGCTTTTTCACCATTTTTTTAAATACCTTTTACAAATATAAGGACTATCTATCTAAAGATAGTCTTACTAAGTATTATAGTCAAAAAAGCATGATTCTACTGGTACTTAAAGATGAAAATTAAATTTAAGAGTATCTTCAAAACATAATTTAATTGATTTTAGATAAACTAATTAATAAATAATAAGAGAGGATGATGTTTATGTCTACAAATGGAAATAATAAACGTAAAAATAAAATAATAGATGATAAGATTCCAACACAAGATCAACTTATAGTTGATTATATTAAGGATCAATTGGAGGAAAAAATGCAAGCAAGTGCAATGGACATCAATGTGTTTTGTAAAGATGGATATGTTCATATGTCTGGCATGGTAGATGTTCTAGCTGAAAAGAAATTCGCCGAAGAAGTTACCCGAAAAATCACAGGTGTAAGAAAAATAGAAAATAAAATAACGATAGCTATGGATAGTAATATTACCGATAAACATATTGAAAAAGAAGTGATGGATAAGTTAAGTCATGCCCATGGTCAAACAGCTAGCATAGGTGCTAAGGTTGAAGGTGGTGTAGTTAACTTAATGGGTCATGTCAACACACTGAAGAACTGTCATGATGCTATGAACCTAGCTACACAAGTTCGTGGAGTTAAGGATGTTGTAAATAATGTTACTATAGAAACTGAAGGTAGTTATACCGATGAATCAATTAACAACAAAATTCTTCAAGAATACAGCAAAGCCCCTTTAGACTATAGAGATATCGATAGAAAAGTAAATAATGGAGAAGTTACTTTATCTGGAGGCTTAGATAGCCATCAAGATATTGAAATGGCAAAAGAAATAGCAATGAGTGTAAAAGGAGTAACTAAGGTAAGAAATAACCTTAAAATCAGAGAATAATTCTAATAAAACATTATACTTATTTCTTGATCTTTTTACTTTATAGATACATGTGCTAACAATAAACTTAAAATAAAAGCAGAGAATTCTTCTGCTTTTATTTTTTAAATATTTATACACTTAAATGGATATTTATATATGGTTTGTTTGTATAATTATAAATAAATAGAACTATTTATACTCTTTCTACATTTTCCATTACTATTTTCTTCATTTTGATATAATTTTTTACTGATTCTATATAGTTTTTGTCGATAACCCTTTCAAAACTTCTTAATCCCGCTAATTTAAAACCATGCTTCTCTGCCAATCTATTAATTTCATCTATTTTTTCTATATCTATATCTCTACCTATACTGAAATTTTCATATCTTCCCTCTAGAGCTAATATCATTGTTTCTGCCATACAAGCATAAGCTAGTCCTTCTGGAAAGCCAAAATTAAAATTGAATTCTACACCTTTAGGTACTTCTATCACACCGCCTTCTATAACTAAAACATCTTTGCGAAGACTTTGTACCTTTTTAGATACATCTCTAGGCCTCGCCACATCACAAACTACAGCACCTGTTTTTATATATTGTGGTTCTATAATTTGGTCTAAACTACTGGTGACAGTAAATACAACACCAGCATTTGAAATTCCTCCAGCTATACTAGTACTACAGTAGATATTAACACCTTCATACTTTTTTTCAAGGAGCTTCTTTAATGCTTCTAGTTTATTTCTATCCCTGCCTATTAAAATAACCTTTTTACTACTTCTACATGCTAGTTCAGCACAAACTTTTCCTATTGACCCATTAGCACCTATTACTGCTATATCATTTTCAGATATATCTGTTCCCAGTAATCTACAAGCCTCTTTTGTAGCTTCAAAAGCTGCTGCTACAGTATAACTATTGCCGGTGGTTACAGCTATATTTAGATTTTCTGCAATGGTTATACCAGCATCCCCAATCACAGATGTATGGGCTCCTAAGCCTAATATTTTAGCACCTAATTTCTCAGCCTTTTTACCTGCTTCAATTATTTTAGCTATTACTTTTTCTTCTTTTGAACACATGATTTCTTTTGTAGTAAGAGGAATACCTATGAACCAACCTTCTCCTTCATTATAGTCACTCTTCAAGTTGCAAATGTTTGAAACCTTAGAAGGGGGCAGTAAAGATGCTAACTTTTCCACTGTATTATCAGATAAATATTTTAAGTATTTGTATTTTCTATATATATCGTCTACTTCAATTGGGTGTATTAAAAAAGCGAATTTTTCCATATTACATTAACTCCTCGTTATAGAATCAAAGATATTTTTAAAATTATTTATTGCTAGCTTACCAAAATTTTTATGGGTTATTAGAGTGTCTTCTAGAGCCAATATAAATGTATCTATTTCTTCATAAGTTATAGTTAGCGGTGGCTCAATACGTATAACATTGGGATTATTAAGAGTGTATGCCGTAATAATACCATGTTTATTAAGGAGTTCCATAGCAACCAATCCACCAATGTATTCTTGAAGCATTTCTGGAACTTTACCTTTTAAAAAAGTATTTAATAATTTATTTTTTGTAATTGAATTAAATTCTAGCCCGATCATTAACCCTCTTCCTCTGACATCTTTTAATAAAGAATACTTGTTTTTTAAGTCTTGTAACTTACTCAAAAGGTATTCTCCCTTTTCCTTTGCTTCTTGTGCTAAATCATTTTCATCTATGTACTGAATAGTAGCCATAGCTGCTGCTGATGCCCATGTATTCCCTCCAAAAGTTGAGGTATGAAGTAAACATCTTTCCATACTTCCATAAGCTTTTTGCCAAACTTCCTTTGTACTTATATATGCTCCTATAGGCATGATGCCTCCACCGAGAGCCTTTGCCATACATAGTATATCAGGGGATACATCCTCACTTTCACATGCGAACCAGTACCCAGTTCTTCCAAATCCAGTTTGAACTTCATCGGCTATAAATAAAACATTATGCCTTTTACAAACTTCTTTAGCCTTTTTTAAATAACCAGCTGGTGGTATTATAATACCACCTTCTCCTTGTATAGGTTCAATAATAAATGCTGCCACATCCTCATAGCTTGCAAGAGAACGTTTCAGTGCTTCAAGGTCACCATAAGGGATCTCATGAGATAACGGCACTAAAGGTCCAAAGTATTTCTTGTATTTATCTCTACCTGTAACAGACAATGCTCCCATAGATTTGCCATGAAATGAACCTTCACAGTATATAATTCTAGACTTTCCCGTAGCAATTTTAGCTAATTTCAAAGCACCTTCAACAGCCTCAGCTCCGCTGTTACAAAAGAAAGTATGTTTTAAACCACTAGGAGTAATACTGGCTAGGTTTTTAGCTAACAAAGAGGTTATAGGATTAGTAGCTATTTGCAATAGATTTGGAAATTGCATTGCTTTTTCTATACTATTTTTTATAAATTCATTATTGTGACCTACATTTAATGCTCCATAAGCTCCTAAAAAATCTAAATATACTCTACCATCATCATCCCATACTTTAGTATTCTCGGCCTTTATGAAATTTTTGTTCAACCCTAATAGATTCAAAAGATTTACAAGTTGTGGGTTAACATATTGCTTATAACTTTCATCAATTTCTTTTTTCTTTAAGTTTAATGCATCATCCATAGAAAAAATTTTTTTATCCTTTACACTACCATGTGCATCCACAGTATCACCCCTTCTTTTAAGCTATTAATAATTTTTTCCATATTTTAGATGATTTATACAAAAACAAATAAAGTCCCCCTTTACTTCATATATAAAGGAAGACTTTATTTAATAAAAAAAGATAGCAATATAATATTGCTATCTTTTTGAGTATGGTGCGGGTGGAGGGACTTGAACCCCCACGGTTGCCCGCTAGATCCTAAGTCTAGTGCGTCTGCCAATTCCGCCACACCCGCATGTGTGTTT
>JAFIFG010000115.1 GCA_020832135.1 Clostridiaceae bacterium | reverse complement strand
AATGTATGTTCTCGGGGTTAGGTGTATACCTTTTTAATGGAAATTAATTCCTAAGCCTGTGATCTTATGGTTTTGGAAAAATATCTAGGCAATTTTATGAAAGTCAATAGAAACATTTTCTAAGTTTTGAACACTAGTGAATTCAAGTATTATTTCTAAAAGAAATGCTGCAAAAAAGCTTAGAGAAAGATCCTTAAAGCAACAAGATTATTTAGAAAAATATAATGTTGGAAATGATGCGATTTATATTAAATGTTTAGATTGTAAGACATATAATATTAATGCAAAAAATGCGCATGTGATAATTTGGTATGATAATGATAAGATTAACGTGATTGGTCGTGAATTTACTAATGATATTGGTAAAATTCAAATAGATATAAACAATATTATTTGTTTTTTAAGGTACGGGGATTTTTATACGTCATCCAATATTAAAGGAGGAGACAGTTCTTTTGAAAGAGCGGCATTAGGATATCTACTCGCTGGAGACGTTGGCGCTATTATTGCAAGTAGAAACCCAATAGTTAGCAGTACAGAGGTTCATGATAAGAGAGAGACATTATTAATCGTAAGAGAAGATAATATTGAAAAATATTTATTCTTTGAACCTGAATTGTATAACTATCTTATGCATTTAATTCCAACTAAGGAGATTAATTATAGAAATTTTAGTGCAGATAAATAGTGAAGTGGAGGAGGGACATCATATAACAAGCCATTCCCACAAGGGTGCTAGTGAGCACGTGTTTATTGAAAGGTCAGAGCACCACACCTTCTCACTGGGTGGGAGCACCGCCTAGGGGGTATTCCTTTAGGGTCCAGTTCGAAGGCGGCGGGAATGGCAAAACGTTATATGCCATACCTAGCGAAAAGTAGTGGTAGTAGGTAAAATCAAGATGATAGAGAGAGTCATATTAGATGAAAAATAGGAGGCAAAGATTGTTTATATAATTCTTATCGACATGTTGCAAGAAAAATGGTGTAATTTTTGTTTTAAAGGAGATGTTAACATGAAAAAAATTTTTATCGTAATTTTATGTTTAATTCTTATTCTATGTTTGAGTAGTTGTAAGAATAAAGATGGGATAAGCCACATGGGAGTAAATGCAGAAGTTTTAGAGATATTCTCAGATGAAAAAGGTTTGTTAGTTAAAGCTTTAGACAAGGACAGTGTTCTAGGATATAAATACTATGTAAATTGCAGTGATATGAAAACATATTTTATTGAAGTAATTGACTCTAAACCTATAGATATAATGTTTGAAGATTTTTCAGTGGGAGATAGAATAACCGTTAATATTACAAAATTTGAAGATAAACAGGATGAAATTATATATCTTCAACTAAAGAAACGAAAAGAGTAATAATGTAAAAATAGATATCTTTAAAAAATTTGATGTTACATAAAGACTATAGAAAAATTTTAATAAATTCAGTGTGGTAGCATTTCTTTTATGTAGAAAAAGAAAGTAATAAATTAGTGGCAATAGAAAGGATTAGAATCAACGGCACAGCGTATAACAGAGCCTTAGCAGGTATCGGACAGAAGGTTTTAAGGGAAAGTCCGACATCACTAAGCCCCAGACCGTTATATGCCATCCCTATCTTAAAGTAGTTGCAGGAGGTAAAAAGGAAAATGATCAAAAGGTAATATCAGATGAAAAATACGTAACAACAATAAGTCTAATAGTTTGTGCAAGATACAAAGATCCTTTATTAAAAAAGAGTTAAATGGGACTTATCTTATTTTTAGGTGAAGATATATCATTAAGTTTTTGAAAGTTTATATTTATAAAGAAGGAGAATTGTAAATGGGTGAGCAAATAGCAGTATATGCTTTATTATTATTAGCATTTGTTTTTGGTAGTGTATACCATTTTAGAATAAGAAAACAGTGCATTCATTCAGTGAGGCTAACAAAACCAAGGATTTTAATATCAATAATCACACCTTTTATATTTTGTATTATAGCATATGCAGGGGGAAATTTATGGTATTATTATGTGCTTTCACTTGCGGCAGCTGTATTTATAATATCTGGGGTAGTAGGAGAAGGAATTCACGAAAAAGGAATTTATTATGGACGAATAGGATTAAGAATCCGTTTGGCTAAATGGGAAGATATAAAAGACATTAAAATTGATATCAATAAAAATAAGCTACAGAGTTTTAAACTTAAAACCACAACAATATATCCGAACCAGTATTATAACCCAGAAGATATTAATGAAATTAAGAAGTTTATAGAAAGATAAATAAATATTGATATAACTCAATTGAATTATGAAGTAATACAATTAATTGTTATGCCACATCATTTATTAATTACGAAAGAGTTAAATTAATAAATGTTTCGTAATTTCTATTCTATACGTCGCAAAGAGCAATAAATGAGTGGAAGTAGAGATTTTTCAGTTAACGGGACAGCATATAACAGAGGCTTAGCAGACATCGGGATGTAGCTTTTTAGGGAAAGTCCGACGTCGCTAAGCCTCGGACCGTTATAGGAAATGATGATATCGGGGCTGTTTTTTAGGGTCTTGTTTAATAAAAAAGAAGTGTTTTCAAGATAGATAATAGATTATACAAATTATTTATGACGTATGTGTAGAACAATGTAAAGTAATGAATGTTTAAATTTTTCAGGAGGGTAATAGGATGGATAGAAAA
>JAFIFG010000026.1 GCA_020832135.1 Clostridiaceae bacterium | reverse complement strand
CTTTTTGTTCACCAGCATACAAACTACTATTTTGCCTCCCCATATATTATGCCACCTTTTTCTATTGCCTTCGCAGAAGTGCTTTATGAGGTTTTTAAAGAAGAAGGTCAGATGACAAATCCAGCTTATATCCGTTTAGAGGATATTCATCCCTTAGTAGATCCTAAAAACATGATGGACATCGCAAAAATTCTAAAGGAAAAAAATATTCCCTATATGATTACAGTGATTCCCGTCTATACCAATCCAGACACAGGGGAACAGTACCACTTTTCGGACTCCCCTAAGCTATTAAGAGTGCTTAAATATATGCAAAGAAATGGAGGCAGCATAGTATTACACGGATATACGCACCAATTTAGGTTGAGTGAAACAGGTGAGGGGTTTGAATTTTGGGATGTAGAGCATAACATGCCTATTTACCATAACCAGGATGATGAGGTAGTTATTAAGACAAGAAAGGATTTTGAAAGTGAAGGAGCATATGAAGATCACCTTACCCAACAGAAAGCATTTGAAAGAAACTATATAGAAACAAGACTCACAAGAGGGATTCAAGAATTAGCTAACTATGGATTGTATCCTCTGGCCTTTGAAGCACCTCACTATACGATGTCCCAACATGGATATCAGGTGACTTCAGAGTACTTTTCCACCTATGTAGGTCAACTTCAATTAAGTGATGAGAGTTGGGAGATCATGACAACAGCACCCTATATCACAAAACCAACCTTCCTACATGGAATGACACTACTTCCCGAAACAATGGGCTACGTCGTCCCGGATGACCCACATGGGATAGACAAGATGATTAACCTTGCACAGAGCTATCAGTTTGTTAGAGATGGAGTGGTGTCCGGTTTTTATCATCCCTACTTAGGGGTGGAATTGTTTATAGAATTAATTGAAAGGATGGAAAAAATACCGAATATATCATGGATTGATTTAAGACAAATAAACAATAGAGTAAGTGCAGAAAATGTTGAAATTAAAACAGAGGATGGAGAGCTAATAGTAAAGCTTAATCGTAGTGGCCTATTTCTTACTTCCATGGACTACCTTACCTATCATATTAAAGTGTTAATAAAAACATTAATATGGGGTATAGCAGGTATAGGTTCACTGGCAGTACTGATTTTTCTCTTTAATATTTTAATATCTAGTACCCGTAATAAATAAAAAGAATGGAGGGAGCAAATTGGCCGATGTATTACTATATATTTCCTTATTTACTATTTGGATCATGTTATTGTACCATATATTCTTAATGCAAGGAGGTTTTCTGCTCTCCTCAAGCAATCGATCTATAAAGGAGTTATGGTTTCATAATATACCTCCACAGCCTATGGTTAGCATCCTCATTCCAGCCCACAATGAGGAGATTGTTATTGAAGAGATAATAAAATCAATGATAAATCTGACCTATCCTAAGGATAAACTAGAGATCATCATCATTAATGATAATTCCTCAGACTCAACAGGTATGATTGTAGAGTCCTATGCTCGTCAATACCCCTATATAAAAGCAGTTTACACCTTACCCTCCCTTGTAGGTAAAGGTAAATCTATTGCATTAAACCAAGGGTTTAAGCATTCCACAGGAGAGATTATTGTTGTGTATGATGCCGACAATACACCGGAGCCAGATGCTGTTCAGAATCTAGTCCTTGTTCTGCAAAAAGATGAAAAGGCTGGTGTTTCTGTTGGAAAATTTCGAGTGATTAATGCAGATAAAAATTTACTAACACGATTCATTCATATAGAAACCCTTGCTTTTCAGTGGTTAGCTCAAGCCGGGAGATGGTATTGGTTTAAATTGTGTACCATTCCAGGTACGAATTTTGCAATCAGAAGAACCATTTTAGAGAAGCTAGGAGGCTGGGATGAAAAGGCTTTGTCAGAGGATACAGAATTAAGTATTAGAGTCTATAACCTAGGCTATTATATTCGATTCTTTCCAGAAGCGGTGACTTGGGAGCAAGAGCCAGAATCCTGGAGGGTATGGTGGAAACAAAGAACCAGATGGGCTCGTGGAAACATCTATGTCATTGGAAAATATCTATTAAGCTTCAATAAATTGGAGA
Organism: Clostridiaceae bacterium; assembly: GCA_020832135.1. Classification (GTDB taxonomy): domain Bacteria; phylum Bacillota; class Clostridia; order Peptostreptococcales; family Natronincolaceae; genus JAFIFG01. The sequence goes on along the minus strand of JAFIFG010000026.1, from coordinate 2,002 downwards.
ATAAAAAGGTATTTATTGATTTGGTTTATTTTTTGTTAACGTATTTTTTGTTTATAGGGGGAGTTCTCATCTCACATGGCATCCTCATTACTAATTTATTCGTAGATCTAAAATTAACGATTGGCCTTGTTTCCTATGTATTATTAGGATTAGGGTTTCTCTTATTTGTTACAGAAGCATTGCTAGCAATAAGTATAGAAAAAAATCAGTTGAATTTTAAAATTTTTTTTACTATCTTGCTCATGTACTTTAGCTATTCTCAGATCTGGTTACTATTAGTTGTGAATGCATCCTATTTAGAAATAAAGCGGATAATTTTAAAGCAAGAAATAACATGGTATAAAACTCAACGTTTTAAGAAGTAGAAAATAAATAGCCAACTATTCCACTAATTTCCCCTTCTTATAAACCTTTTTTTCAAAATATCACCTTATATTGCCTAGTATTTTTAAAAAAACACCGCAAATAATAATAGTTGAAGTATGAATCTAAAACAAGAGGTGAATTACTTTGAGTAGAAAAAAAATATTAGATCCTAATGCAGTGAAAGCCATAGAAGATTTCAAATTAGAAATGGGTGCTGAAATAGGCATACCTGAAGATGAGTATATAGATGATGAATTTATGTATGTAGACTCTGGAGATCTTATACCTAGAGAAATAATTGAAGAAGCAGAAAGACAATTTGCCAATAAGCAACAGGAAAGGCTGGATTAATCTCCAGTCTATTTTTTTGATTTCTATGATAAACTGTAGGAATTCAAAGAAAAAAGTCGAATAAGTAAATTAAGAGAGAAAAAATGATGGGAGGCAACACAAAGTGAATATAACCAAAGAAACCTTTATATATAAGGAAATAAATGATTGCACTATAAAGGCTGATGTCTACTTCGCAAAGGAAATGAATGCACCAGTTATTTTATATATTCATGGAGGAGCATTAATATGGGGCAATAGAGAATATATTTCGAAGGAACAGGTGGCTTTATACCACGAAGCAGGTTTTCATGTTATTTCAATAGACTATAGATTGGCACCAGAAACAAAATTAGAAAATATTATAGAGGATATACAGGATGCTGTTACCTGGGTCAAAACACATTGTCAAAATAATTATGGTTTTGACTCCGACAAAATGGCGGTTGTAGGTTCTTCTGCCGGAGGCTATTTAAGCCTAATGACGGGAACCTTTATAAACAAGCCAAAAGCCATTGTATCCTTTTATGGCTATGGTGATATAGTTAGAGATTGGTATAGCAAGCCCAGTAACCACTATCTTCAAAAGCCTATTATAAGTAAAGAAGATGCCTACAGCTTTGTGGGAGATACGATTATTACAGAAGGAGAAAGAGAACGCTATATCTATTATTTATACTGTAGACAAAATGGCATCTGGACCAGCGAAATAAGCGGTTACACTATGCTACTAAACAAGGAAGTACTATTAAGTCTTTGTCCCTTATATAAAATTGGAACAGATTATCCCCCAACCTTACTTTTACATGGAGATCAAGACCAAGATGTTCCCTTCTCACAGTCCGTTTTATTGGAGGAAAAGCTTAATGAGAACAATGTTGAGAATAAGTTCATTACACTTCAAGGAAAAGGACACGATTTTGATTATGACATGGAGGATCTACAGGTAAGAAGAGCATTTGATGAAGTAATACAGTTTCTAAAAAAATATTTAGAGTGCTAAAGAGACTGTGGTGTTGGATACCACAGTCCTACTCTCTATCCTTTCATTTACCTATATAATCCAGTATTATAATCAACTCAACCACTACTACATATCTAAAGCTATGGTCTGTATAATATATATTACCCCTAGTCTTTATGCTTATTTTTATATTTATGAAGGTTTCTAGCATCTTTTATTTCTAAACCTTTTTCTCCTGCTAGAGATTCTAAATGATGGGTAAATTCATGTAATAAAGTATCCTTAAGCTTTTGATATAATCTCGTTCTAGATATTCCTTGATAGAGTCTTTCAAAGGACCCA
>JAFIFG010000099.1 GCA_020832135.1 Clostridiaceae bacterium | reverse complement strand
GTGAGACCTATGATGAATCTTATGATTATGTTGTATTATCTCCTGGTGCTGGTCCTATAAAACCGCCTATTCCAGGAATAGATGAAGCTGATAATCTATTTACATTAAGAAATATTCCTGATACAGATAAAATAAAATCTTTTGTAGACAATAAAAAACCTAAATCAGCAGTGGTAATCGGCGGAGGTTTTATCGGTATAGAAATGGCAGAAAATCTACATCATAGAGGTATTGACGTTACTCTAGTAGAAATGGCAAATCAAATTATGGCACCGATTGATTATGAGATGGCTTCTATTCTTCATAGCCATATAGAGGATAAATCCGTTGATCTAATTCTAGAGGATGGTGTTAAATCCTTTGAAAACAATGGTAAGACCATTACATTACAAAGTGGTAAAAAAATTGTAACAGACCTTATTATTTTCGCCATTGGTGTTAAACCAGAAAACCATTTAGCTAAGGAAGCAGGATTGAAGGTTGGAGAAAGAGGCGGTATTCAAACTAACACCTACCTTCAAACCTCAGATGAAAATATCTATGCCATCGGGGATGCTATAGAGGTAGCAGACTATATTCATGGTCAATCTACCATGATTCCTTTGGCGGGTCCAGCTAATAAACAAGGTAGAATTGTTGCAAATAATATAGTTGGTAAAAAAGAAGAGTATGAAGGCACTATGGGAACCTCTGTAGCTAAAGTATTTGATATGACAGTAGCTGCAACAGGAAATAACGAGAAAGCTTTAAAAAGACTTGGTATGAAATATAAAGCTATCCATATTCATCCTGGCTCTCATGCAGGGTATTATCCTGGAGCTTTTCCAATTGCTCTGAAGCTTTTATTTAATCCAAAAAATGGAAAAATTTTAGGAGCCCAAGCAGTAGGTCATGAAGGTGTAGAAAAACGTATTGATGTAATAGCTACAGCTATCATGGGAAATCTCGCTGCTATGGATTTGAAGGATTTAGAATTATCCTATGCCCCTCCCTTCTCTTCTGCTAAAGATCCTGTCAATATGTTAGGATTTGTAGCTACGAATATCATGGAGGATCTAGTGGACACTATCCAGTGGCATGAAGTAGAAGATATCCTATCTAATGGTGGTGTTCTTCTGGATGTAAGAGAACCGATTGAAAGGGAATTAGGTTATATTAATGAATCTATTAATATTCCACTAGGTGAAATACGTAGTAGACTTTCTGAAATGCCAAAGGATAAAACCATCTACATTTATTGTCAGGTAGGTATTCGTGGATATCTTGCCGCTAGAATATTGATGCAGCATGGCTATAAGGTTAAAAATCTAGATGGTGGATATAAGACTTACCAAAGTATTTTTGGTTCCAATACCGATAAATCCTGTGGAATTGAAGTGGATGATTCTGGTGTAGCAAAAGTTAATTATAAATGTCAATAGTTTCTTCTCTTAATAGAAAAATCCCATAACATTATGGGATTTTTTCTATTAACTATTTAAATCTATATGACAATATCCTCGAGGATTTTTTTGCAAATATTTTTGATGGTATTCCTCTGCTTCATAAAAACATTTCAGTGGTTCTATCTCTGTAACAATTGGTTCCTCATATTTTTTTTGTTCTTCTTCTTTGGTTTTTAAGATTATATCTAAATCTTCATCCTCCATATAATAAATTCCTGTTCTGTACTGAGGCCCTCTATCTGGACCTTGTCTATTCACTATAGTTGGATTGATAATTTTCCAAAATCTTTTTAATAAATCATGTAAATCAATGATATTTTCATCGTATTTAATATAACATGCTTCTGTATGTCCAGTTCTAGAGGTTGTGACTTGTTGATAGGTGGGGTTTTCGATATGACCGTTAGCATATCCTACCTTTGTTTCCACAACTCCCTCAATTCTCTCCATATAAGCTTCTACACCCCAGAAGCAACCTCCGGCTATAACAATTTCCTTCATCATAATCATCCTCTCTTCCATACTATGCCTAACTAACTTTCTACTATATGTTTACGTATGTAACTATTTGTCATTAGAATAATTAATCTACTTAATACCCCACTTTTTTTACACTATTCAACCTATTTTTTGCTAGCCCTTTAAGTTTTATACCGTTGGCAAAGTACATAAAAAAGGAAGTATTAAACTAAATTATCTTTAGGTTTAATACTTCCTTTTCCATTGTCTTTTTATGGATTTGTTGTTATTTTTCCAATATCTCAATACCTTCTTTTGTCATCTTAATTTTGCCTTCCTTCATAAGTCTACCTACTGCCCGTTTAAATGCTGCTTTGCTTAAGTTTAATACATTTTTTATATCTTCAGGATCACTTTTATCGTTTAAATAAAGAATTCCACCTTCATTTTTTATCTTTTCGATAATAATATCCTTATCTTCATCCATCTGTTTGTAGGCCTTTTGTCTTAAGCTTAGGTCTAGCTTTCCATCTTCTTTTACTTTAGTTACTCTAGCTTCTAAAGAAGATCCGTAGCTATAATCACCATACAGATGATTCTCACCTATCAACCCATGGTATTTCCCATCAATTGCTACAAATGCCCCCATAGTAGGATGAATATTATAGATAATTCCCTCCACCATATCCTCTTCCTTGTAAGGAGCATCACTACTTAGCAGATCATATATGTTCATGGTAGCACATAATCTATCACTTTTATCAACGTATAAACCCACTACATACTCTCTACCTTTACGTATATCTCCCCTTTGTTCCTTGAAGGGTAAAAACAAATCCTTTTCTAATCCCCAATCTAAAAATGCACCAATTTTGGTAATGTCTACTACCTTTAGAAGTGCTAGTGATCCAAGGGTAATTTTAGGTTTTTCTGTTGTAGCGATCATACGATCCTCAGAATCTCTATAAACAAATACCTGTATTTCCTCTCCCTCTTGTATTTCTTGAGGCATTTGTTTCTTAGGTAATAAAATATCATCATTATTTTCAGCATTATTTTTACTATTTAAATATGCTCCAATCGAAGTAATTCTTACAACCTGTAAATCTTGTATCTTACCTAGTTCTATCATAACTTCACCTTCCTCAATATATATTACATGGTTCTTTTACATAGTTTTGCCATATATTCCTTATGAATTACAATTATATCAAAATACTCTCAAGTAATCTATTATTTATCGACCCAATATATGTATAGGAGAACTTTCAGGAATAGATACATAAAATAATCTATTTCATACAAGATAAATAAAGTAGATGCATTCCATCTGTAACCTTAATCTTAGATGAATTTAAGAAATAGTAAGAGGTGTTGAAATGTTTAAATTTATAGTTACACTATTATTCATGTTTTCCTTACTAATCATTACTATACGTCTATTGGGGAAATCATTATTAGCACAAATAACGCCCCATGACTTTATGACCATTGTTTTTCTAGCATATCTAGCCTTTTCGCCTATCGAAGTAGAGGGAATATCACAGGCAATAGTAGGCATGATTCTTATAGCAACTATCTATATTGTATTTTCCAAACTAGGCTTTCTTCCCAAGTTTAATAAATTTATTATAGGAGAGCCTATATTTTTGATTAGACACGGTAAGATCATTACAAAGAATTTAAGAAATGCTCGATATCCTTTGGTGGAATTGATATCCACCACCAGGGCTGCAGGATATCCTCACATTAAAGATATACAATATGCTATCCTAGAACCTAATGGTGCCTTAAGTATAATACCAAAAAAAGATGTTGAATCAGGAGGATTACCAGTTCCTGTCGTAATCGAAGGTACCCTGCAACATAAAAATTTACATTCACTTAATAAGAGTGAAGCATGGTTGGAGGAACAGATTAGACAACAAAGTTGTAATAATATCGAGGATATTTTATATGCTTCTGTGAATGATATAGATTATCGCCTCACTATTATTGAAAAAAAAGATTCCTCTTTATAAAGTCTGACCTAAAAAATTAAAGAGCGATCTAGATAAAATAACCTAGGTCACTCTTTAATGGGCTATGCATTATTCATTGATTGTCCAAATCTATATATGCTTTCTTCTGAGATAGCTGATGTATCTTTGTTTGTATTAGCCACTTTCTTAATAATCATTTTATCTATAAAGTTCATTTTTTTAAATATAAACTCTCCACCAAAGCAACCTGTAGCAACAGCATGATCTAGTAATTTCTGAGGAAAGGAACTGTTTAACTCTGTTTCCGCAGTATCCCCTTCCCTCATACAACATATAAAAAGGCCTAATTTTTTGTCTTTTAGTTGATTTAGATTTTTTGAACAGAGTTCTGTTACTTCTTTTTGAATTTTACCCATATGTATCGACCCACCAAGAATGATTTTATCATACTGTGTAAAATCTATAGTTTTATTCTCTTTTAAATTCCATAATTCAACTTTCCCCTGAAGCTTTTCCGACAACATTTTAGCACACTTTTCTGTGCACCCGTACTTAGTTGCATAAATTATTAAAGTACTCATCCTTCAACCCCCCACTTATATAGTATTGATAAGATAACATTTATCAAGTATGGTTTTATTATAAATATAAGTTATTATAATGTAAACCATAAAATGGATATTGTGTAAGATTTAAATAATTATTTACTTCACCAGGTAGCACCATTAATACTTTGATAGTATACTGAACTTAAATAACTTGACACTACCAATTTTTACGAGGGGGATTAAAAATGAAAAGGGTTGATGAAAGAGATACAATGTTTGCTAGGGCAAATTACGAAAAAGGTAGCAAAGCTTATGAAGACTATTATAAAAGAAATCCTGAAAAGAAATCCATTGACGATAGTATAAGAACTAGACCAAACCTCTGTAGCGAAGGTACCATGACCTATAATGAATTGAATTCTCCTATGGCCAGTTCTGCATTTGATTTCTTAAGCGATATACAACATTTGTGTGAAGGTCCAGTAAATCCAGTCAAGGTCACAGGGAATAAAAAAATCATAACTAAAAGAGTAAAGGGACTAGCTCAACAATATGGTGCGAAACTAGTGGGTATTACAGAGCTAAAGGATTATCATTTTTACACCCACAGGGGTAGGCATGAAGAGGTCTATGGTGAAGAAATCAACCCAAGTCACAAGTACGGCATTGTATTTGCCGTTGAGATGGATAAGGCTATGATCAACAGAGGACCCATGATTGCAGAGGTTATTGAAACTTCAAAATGCTATGTAGATGCATCTATTATAGGTATGATTCTTAGTTATTATATACGTAGTTTAGGCTATGAAGCAAGAAACCATATGGATGCCAATTATTTATTAATGCCTGCTTTGGTGGCTAAACATGCAGGTCTTGGTGAAATAGGTAGAAATACCATACTTACTACAAAGGAATATGGTTCAAGAGTTCGGTTGGGAGTGGTAACTACGAATCTAGAGCTTGATGTTGATGAGCCTATATCCTTTGGATTGGAGGACTTTTGCAAGCTCTGTAAAAATTGTGGTATCACATGTCCCTCTCAATCTATATCCAATGAAACAGAAAAAGAAACCAATGGAAATTTAAATTGGGTCATAGATCAAGAAACCTGTTACGTTAAATGGAGATACCTAGGAACTGATTGTGGTATGTGTATATCTAGTTGTCCCTTTAGCCAAGATATGGAATCTATTAAAGATGTAGATACCTTTGAAGGTAACGACCTTCTTATAGCAACTGTCCTCAGTGAGTTTAGAAAAAAATATGGTAAAAGACCTTTTGTACCTGGTAATCCTGATTGGTTACGATAATGATTAAAAGAAGGGATTTTTCCCTTCTTTTACTATCTCCGCAGATGCTTTATCTGGTTTTGTATGTACTTTATATCATAGAAATCAAAATGTTTTTTTCCATTGACAATGATTGCTTTATCATCTACTCTATGCTTAATAATTAAATACTTTTTTTGCTCTTCATCAATATCATCACTATCGTTATCATATTTCTCATATTTCCATTGTCGTCCATCTTGATAGATAATAAAATATAAAATGCCTTCTTGTAAATCCCCTTGTATCGCTTCAGCTAATTCTTGAAACCTCATCTTTTATAGTCCTCCTTTTCATTTGTGCCCATAACACCTTCATTTTCATACTAAATCTTCCCACCTTGTCCCTTAACCAGCTATAATCTGTTGTTGATTTTGAAGAATGTTTTTTATTTCCTTAGCCAACACATCTGCTTGATTAGGATTTTTTAGAAGATCTACCTTGTCAATATCAACAACTAGTACTGGGGATTGGTTATAACTACTTATCCATTTTTTATAGCGATTATGTAAATCTATCCAATATTCCTTTGGTATCTTTTTCTCCATATCTCTACCTCTTTGATTTATACGGTTTAAAATCGTGTCTATACTTCCATCAAGATAAATCATAAGATCAGGTTTCACAAGGTAAGGAGTCATCATACAGTAGAAAAGCTCTGAGTAGGTATCAAAATCTCTCTGAGACATCTTTCCATTCTCATATAAGGATTTGGCAAAAATCTCCACATCTTCATAGATGCTTCTATCCTGTATATGATTTTCATTTAATATACCTATTCTTTTTTGATCTTGAAATCTTTGACTCAAGAAATATAACTGCAAATGAAAACTCCATCGAGTTTGATCTTCATAAAAATCTTCTAAATACGGATTACCAATTACTTTTTCAAAACTAGTATTAAAATTCATTGCATTTCCCACAACTTCAGTAAAGGTAGATTTACCTGCCCCTACATTTCCAGATATAGTAATAAAGAATCCATCCCCTGATTTCCTGTCTTTAGGAATGTAGTCATCATGTACGATTAGCTTTGTCAACATTATTGCACCTCTTTCAATAAGTCAGTATCTTCTATAGCCTTATATACCTTCTGTAGGACATCCTCTACATCCTTAGGATTATTAACAAAATCTCGAAAATTAACATTAATAGGGATGATTTTCGGAATTTTACCTGTAAAGTAATGCTTTAATGAACAAGGGTCAAAATAATGTGCATATTCATTGCTCAGATTTTCTATGTATTGTCTACTCATATTTCTTTCAAAGGGTCGATCCCTCATTTCAATACGCTTCATCAAAAAATCCACATCTCCGTGTAAATAAATAATAATATCTGGGTGTATCAAACTGTCTACCAAGATAGAATATACTTGCTTGTATTTTTGAAATTGATTTAAGTCAAGGGTTAACCCAGCAAATATTATGTTTTTAACAATATTATAGTCTGCCACTACAGATATGCCTTTATCCAGTTTGTTAACTTGTACATCTTCTAACTGCTTGATACGATTGCATAGGAAAAACATCTCCGTTTGAAAGGCATATTCTCCAATATTTTCATAAAAGTTCTTTAAATAGGGGTTTTCCTCAACTATTTCTCTAAGTGAAAAAGCATTAAGATGCTTAGATAAGATTTTAGTAAGAGTTGTTTTTCCAACACCAATGGGACCTTCTACCGAAATGAATAATTGTTTATTTATACTATGAGTTAATTCAGACATTTATATTCCCTCCGCACTATATTATGTATGTACAGTATATATTACTACTTTATTTTGTGGAAAACAAATAGTGTAGGGGTTAGTATAGTACTAAAAATAAAACGAGTCGACTTGTTTCTTCATTTTTCTTCAAAATACACGGATATCAATAATCTACAACTCTTTAAAAGAGTTGTAGATTATTGAAAAGCTTTTGTATCTATGAATAAAAAACGGGTATAAAAATCAACTGCATTGAAATATGGGCAACCATATGAGATAAAATAGCATATTCAAAACCCTTCTTCCAATAGAGGTATCCAAAAAATAACCCACCAATTCCGTTTAATAACAAGCCTCTAGTCAGTAACATAGGTGTTACCTCACCGAAAAACATTTCCGTAGCTGGTAGATGCAATACCGCAAATAATACCAAAGATATAAATATCGCCAACCAATAAAACTTACTAGAAATCTCCTCTGTGTTGCACTTCAAAACCTTTGCAAATAACCAAATTAACAACGACATAAAAAATAATCTTACTGCGATTTCTTCAAAAACACCACCATACAAAACCCCCGTTATTAGCCCAAGCAAGGAAAATTGAGGTGTGTTTTGGCCCATCATAGGTATTTCATATTGAAAATAAAATCTATCTGCTCCTATAATAATTAAGCCTAGTATCATACCAATAACAATTGATAGCAAAGTTGCTTTTTTATCTATAACAACCTTCTCTTTACCAATCATGGAATCTAAAATATTCAAGGAAAAACCAGTCTTACGCGCTAACTTAATGCCAACAAAGCTCAATATAAAAGATATAACGAAAAATTGGAACGCTGTTAAAATCAACATTATGCCCATTGGAAAAGGAAGCATCTCTATGATTTCAGCATATTGTTCTGGAAGGGTGGTTTCCAATACTTCCAATTGGTAAGGTAATATAAAAAATCCTGCAACAAAACATACTAGTGCTAACAATAATGAAATTTTAAAATCTATTTTATTCATCTAACCCTCTCCTTACTTTTCAATAACCATATCAATTTCCACCTAATACCCTAGGCAATACAAGTCCACCAACTAACACCACCAAAATTATGATGGTGATAGCCATGCCAATAGGTCGGCCACAATTAATCGTCCATCCTATACCAAACCTTTTTTCTATCATTAAACTTGGATCTTCAGGGTTATAGTAAAACATCCCCCATTTCCAAAATCTATCATCTTCCCTATCAATCACATTAGTATCTGCTTCTTCTGACAGTTCTACCTTTATTCTACTGCCACTTTGACCGGTTTTTACTGCTACTAATATCGCTCCTAACATCGGAATTGCTATGGCGAAAGCATGAATTAAAAGATTCACTGGTGCTGCAGGATTGATAACCTGTAAAACATTTAATTGAATATAGCTAAAATGTAGCTGTAGCACTACTAAGGTTCCTAGCAAATATATAGCCCAATAGTATTTCGCTATTTGATTTTGTTGTAGGGATACCTTAGGTCTGGAGGCTTGAATACTAGGCTTTACCCCTTTAATCATCCTATAGATAAAATAAAATAGGATGGTGATTCCCAGCTGTGTTAAGGGCAATCCAAAACCACTGAAAAAACTCTTGGTGCTATAACCTATAGCTTCGCCACTATAGTCAAAACGAATTGGTATTTCTTCAGGTAAATGAGGATACTGTATCATAGTAAATACAAATGTAAACAACATGATACTAATAGGTATCCAGAACCAATGGGGAGATAAATAACTTTGTTTATGATGATGTGATGTATTAACTACTACCACCTGTTTTTTGTCAATAGTCCAGCCCTTTTCTTTCTTTAATAATTTTGCTTTATTGTGTACATAAACATAGTTTGCAGTCATAATAAGAATCAATATCATAATGCCCCAGGATAATAAATGTACATTCTGAGTCTTGATTGAAATTATATTTATTACAACACTAACCAAAACTGCTGATAGACCATAATTTCTTTTATATATCTTCTCTAGCTTTATCACTTCTTCATTTTTACTGACTTCCTCCGGAATAACGATCCCAAAGAGCAAAGTCTTTTTTGTAAAATTAGGCATAAAAAAACCAATGAGCAACAGTGGTATATATACTGTAAATAAGTTTAATAGAAATGTAAATAAGAACATTTTACTCCCCCTCCTGTGATTTGTAGCTTTCATAATTTTTTTCTATTAATGCTATAAATTCTTTTTTTTCAAGACCTCTCAAATAGGCTTCTGCCGTAGTGATTTTTAGAAGCTCCTCTAAACTCTCCATATATTCTGGAGTTTTTTCAGGCTTTAAATCTGGATTCACCATCACACCGCTCTTTCTGTGAATTACAACCCAACCCTCCTGCTTTAATTGATTATACACCTTATTAACAGTATGAAAATTGATACCAATATCAGCAGCCAACTGTCTAACAGAGGGTAAGTCCTCTCCCAACTCCAATTCACCTAAAGCTATTCCTCTAATAATCTGGTTCTTTATCTGCTGATAAATAGGGATCTCTGATTCAAATTGTATTTGTAAAAACATTTTATCACCTCTTTATTTTATCCTTAGGCTTACTTTTATATCTGTTATATATAATATATAACAGATATAAAATATGTGCAATGATTTTTAAATAAAAAAACCCAACAAAATGTTCCTGTTAACATTTTGTTGAGTAGTGAGTTTAATTTAACTTTAATTTTAATTAACTTCTTCAACAGCTATTTTCTTAGGTGTATAAGACAGTAACCCTAAACCTAAGAGCAGCAAAGCTACCCCAAACCATGCCAATAGAGTTAATTCCTCCCCTACAATAAATACTCCTAATATTGCAGCAGTAAGGGGCTCTGCTAGAATAAGGGTAAGGGCTGTAGATGCCGATACTCCAATTAGTCCCTGGACAAATAAAAGATATGCAGCAGCGGTGGCAATTACACCAAGATGCAGGGCAACAGCTATACCACGGAATTCTAATAACCATGATGTATCATATATAATCAATAGAGGTGCTAAAAACAAACCACTCAAAGTAAAAACAACTGCAGTAACAGCTTCAGTGGCATGATTTTGTAACAATTGTTTACTAAATAAAGTATAAATAGCAAATCCTAATCCTGCCCCTAGTGCCATAACGATTCCAATGGGACTTATGGTGATCTCTTGGTTGTTACTAGAAAAAAGAAGTACACATCCTATAATAGCTAATAAGGTTGATACCCACCACTTCTTTTCTGGAATTTTTCTCCAAAATACTCCTTCTAATATCCCTGCTAAAACAGGAGAACTACCTATAGCCACAACCGTTCCTACAGCAACCCCTGTAATAGCCACTGCTGAGAAAAAAAGAGGTTGAAAAGCTGCTATGCTACCTGCTGCTATCACCGTTGTCTTCCATGGCCAATTCTTAAGGTTTAATTTGCCTTGAATAGTGGCAAACAGAAGTAGAGTAACTCCTCCAACCGCCATACGAATTGCCCCTACTGTTACCGGTAGTGCACCTTCAGGTGCAAACGTTTGAGCTGTTCCAGTGGTACCCCATAACACCCCAGCCAGCAATACAAAAATAATGGGCATTTTATCCTTCATTTATATTCCTCCAATTTGCTTTAAATACTATATATGTAATTAATACTATTATATCAGAATTCTCTTGTTCATTGTTATTATAACTTCTTCTGCTGACATTAAAAGCCACCACCAAATCTAATATACTTTGGTGATGGCTTTAACTTTTAAACTACTGCATTAATTTACATATATTATTGGTAAATTCTACAGGATCCTCTATTGCTACACCTTCTATAAGCAATGCTTGATTATATAATACATTGGTGTATACTTTTAACTTCTCTTTATCATTTTCAAAGGCATCCTTTAATGCATTGAAAACATCATGATTCACATTAATTTCTAGTACTCTTTCTGCTCTTATCCCTTGATTATTTGGCATAGCACTTAATATTTTTTCCATTTCCATGGTAACTTCTCCATCGGTTGCAAGACATACTGGATGATTTTTCAGCCTCTTTGATGGTCTAACATCCTTAATCTTATCTGATAAAGACTCCTTCATAAATGCAAAGACCTCTTTTGTATCTTGATTTTCTTCCTCTTTTTCCTCTTCTTTATCTTTTTCTTCTATACCTAAATCTCCACTGGATACAGATTTAAATTCCTTCTCCTTATAATTCATCAGCATACGAATAGCGAATTCATCTACATCATCTGTAAAGTATAGAATTTCATAGCCTTCTTCTGCTAGCAGTTCAGTTTGTGGCATTTTATTAATTTTTTCAATAGAATCTCCAGAGGCATAGTAAATATATTTTTGATCCTCCTTCATTCTGTCTACATACTCTTCTAGGGTTGTCATTTTCTTTTCCTTTGAAGAGTAGAACATTAATAAATCCTTCAAGGTCTCTTTGTTTTGTCCAAAATCACTATAAACTCCATACTTTAATTGTCTACCAAAGTTCTCATAGAAGGCTTCATATTTTTCTCTATCATTCTTAAGAAGGGATTGTAACTCACCTTTGATCTTTTCTTTCATTCTCTTGGCAATTACTTTCAACTGTCTATCATGCTGTAACATTTCCCTAGAAATATTTAAGGATAAATCTTCAGAGTCCACCATACCCTTTACAAAGCTAAAATAATCTGGCACTAGATCAGCACACTTGTTCATGATTAGCACACCACTTGAATACAGCTCTAGACCTTTTTCATATTCCGTCGTATAGAAATCATAGGGCATCTTTTCAGGAATAAACAGTATGGCATTGTACCTTACCGCTCCGTCAGCGCTAATATGAATATGCTTTAATGGTTTATCAAAACCATAATGCTTTTCAGCATAGAAGTTCTCATAATCTTCCTTTGTAAGCTCACTTTTGTTTTTACGCCACATAGGAATCATGCTGTTAACAATCTGTTCCTCCACCACATCTTCACACTCATCCTCTGAGCCTTCTTTTAGTTTGCTGGTGGTGATATCCATTTTGATAGGGTATCTTATAAAATCTGAATATTTCTTTATGATGGATTTTAATCTATATTCTTCTAAAAACTCATCATAATTTTCATCCTCTGTATTTTCCTTTAGTTTTAAAATAATTTCTGTTCCAACCTCTTCTTTTTCATAAGACTCGATGGTATATCCATCAGCACCTGTAGATTCCCATTTGTACCCTTCATTACCCCCTAGGGCTTTAGTAACCACTGTAACGGAATCCGCCACCATAAATGCCGAATAAAAACCTACTCCAAATTGACCTATGATATCAAAGCCATCCTTCAATTCATTTTCTTTTTTAAAGGCGAAGGAACCACTTTGAGCTATTACCCCTAAGTTTTCCTCTAATTCTTCCTTTGTCATTCCAATCCCTGTATCAAGTACAGTTAATGTCCTATTCTCTTTATCAGCTGTTATTTTTATGTAGTAATCATCTTTGTTAAAGGTTATATTTTCATCTGTTAATGCCCTATAATACATCTTATCAATGGCATCACTGGAATTGGAAATAAGTTCCCTTAGGAAGATTTCCTTATGGGTATAGATAGAATTAACCATTAGGTCTAATAATCTTTTAGATTCTGCTTTAAACTCCTTTTTTGTCATTGGATTTCTCTCCTTCCACTTAAAATTTTATCCATGAATTAGCACTCTATTCAATAGAGTGCTAATTCTAATTTACCAAATTTATTTTATTTGTCAATATCTTCAGCTTATATTTGTAATTAAAAACTTATTATTAACTCAAAATTATACTATAGTTATACTATTTTCGCCCCTAACACCTGTTCCATCTGTTGGAGAGCAAATTTATGTCCTTCAGCATCAAAGGATGCTACACCCTTCGTATAAACAAAAACTCGCTTATCTAGATTGCATAATTCTTCAGCAGTATAAAGAACACAAATATTGGTACATACACCAACTAAGTGAAACTCATCATAATCCTCCGCCAGTTCTCCTAGATTTGTATTAAAAAAACTGCTATAGCGTTGCTTATGAATAACTATGCCTTTATCTTTAAACTCCCGAAGCTCATCAATTAACTCTGCTCCCTCTGTCCCCTTTACACAGTGAACAGGAAATCGATTAAATTCTAAATCATTAGGTTCATGATGATCACAAATAAAGATAACATCTTCAAACTCTCTTGTCTTTTCCACTACAAAAGGGACTATATCTACAGCATAAACATTTCCAGATTGATCCGATGCTAGCACCCCTCCCTCTGTACAAAAATCCTTAAGCATATCGATTACCAACAAAACCTTTTTCACGTTTAAACCACCCTTCATAAAAAAGCTATTTCTGAAAGCAGTATCATAACAGCTTCATTATATCAAATTGGCAGAATTTTTAATATCTCTTTATCAAAAAAGTTCATTTTTTTAATCTTCCCTTGATATATGAGCACCATCACAAAAGGGTTGATTTTTTGATTTTCCACATCTGCATAGGGTATATCGCTTCAGTGACTTAAGCTCTTGTATACTCTCTTGATCATCAATAAGCTCCACATCCCCCTGAACAGCCAGTGGTCCATCACTTATTACTTTAATAGCAATATCAGTGTCAAAGTCTACAATATGCTTTTCATTTTTTGTATAGGTCAATGCACCTGAGGGACATTTGGAAACTACATCAATGACTTCTTCTACAGAAGCACCATTTACATTAATCCAAGGCTTTTCATCTAAGTTGAAAACCTCAGGAAGTAACTTCAGACATAGGGCTACATGGGAACATAACCCTAAGTTAAAATGAACAGTAATATTATCTCCTACATAGCTTTTCCATTTATTCTTAGCTCTGTCATAGGACTTTTCGGTATGCAGTCCCTCAACTTCATGCTTATTATCACAGTAGGGCATGAATTTCGACTTTCCACAGCGACAGAATGCTGACACTGCCTTAACCTTCAACACATTACCATTTTCATCGGTGACATTTTGCCCATTTACTAAGTAAAAGGGACTATTATTAGTAAAAATAATTTCAGTTTTTTTAGTATTCATTGTTTCACTCCTAACAATAACTTCATAACCTAGAAATATTACTTATTTCTACATAAGTTATTTCTATATTTTGTGGTAAATCTCTCTTACTTATTCCTAGAGCATAGCAAGCCTAAATAGAAGGCTAAAGTTTAAATCTTTTCATTAATTAAATAAGTAGAGCTATTTAGAAAATAGATAATTAAAAAAGAAGAGGAATAGGTGTTGAAACCTATTTCTCTTCTTTTCTGTTATTTTTACTACTAAGTTTAACACCCTTTATAAAATTATATAAACCATAGGGAAATTGAAGCACCCCAATAGCAGATACAAAAAAGCCTATTCTAAATATTATTCCTAATGTTCCTTCAACCTCAGGATTTTTTATAGCATATTCAAAAGCCGTTAATATGACACCAAAAAATATTCCTTTTAACATCATAATTAAGCTTTCTTTTACACTAAGTCCACCCTCTAAGGAAAGTCTTTTTTGAATTCTTTGATGTTGGGCCTCCATCATATTTTTTTCTTCAAGATTTCTTACATCACGTGACCTCAAAAACTTCACTATATCTTCCTCCTATTGTTTTCCTATTTTATTTAACTATAAATTAGTTTTCCTTTTAATATTCATATTAGTATAAAGCAAAATTTTTTTATATTATAATTTTAGGATGTACAGAGATTTGCTACAATATAAGGGAATTAATAGATCTACCAATAACAGATGTAGATTTTTCAAGATTTTCTAGATATAGGTATGCCTCTTTTGCGGTTTTACCACACATTTCATCACAAGGTTTTAGATCGCTACATACAGTTGGTCTTCTTTTTTCCCCAAACAACTTACACTTATTATCATTTGATAATTGAATACATCTAACTCCAGCAGGTTTACCATTAGGCATTCCCGGTATGGCAGAAGATATCGATGGTGCAATACAGCAAGCTGCACACCCAAGCCTACACTCCATAAACACTCCTCCTATCCTATCTTATCTCACACATAATATCATATATTATAATACATTGTAATCATTTATTTACCTTCTATAATAATCCAATTAATCCTTTGAACTCTTATTTTCATAAATTTTTTCAACAAACAAATAACTTGAATCCACTTTAGGTCAGTGATAAAACGAGACTTAATTCAGAGAGAGTTTGTACTCTCTCTGAATTGTAGCCGAGTTTACTTCGAGGATGTAGTGCTTGATCTCCCACTTGCGGAAGTGGGAGTCTTAGCAATACAACAAGTTGCCATCAAAGAGCTAAAAATTCATTTTATATAACATTAAAGAGAGAGACTGTTTAAGTAAAACAGCCCCTCTCTTTATGATCCACGTACTCTTCTATTTTACATTTGATAGCTTTAATTTACCGCCTAAAATCACTTGTTCTACTTTGATGTCCTTTAGGTACTCTGGTTGAACTTCAAATGGATTATGATCAACAACAACCATATCCGCCAATTTTCCTTCTGTGATGCTGCCTTTTGTGTCCTCTTCAAAAGCTGAATAGGCTGCATTCATTGTGTACATTTTTATGGCTTCTTCCACCGTAACTTTTTGTTCTGGTAACCAGCCCTCCTTAGGATTCCTCTCTGCATCCTGTCTAGTTACAGCAGCATAAATTCCATAGAATACATCGGGACTTTCAACTGGGATGTCTGAACCTCCTGTAACACAAACTCCAAGATCAGTTAATGTTCTCCAATTGTGACTCTCCTTCTCTCTTTTATCACCAAGACGACTGTTCAGCATAGCCCAGTCAGTTGCAGTTTGTGGAGGCTGTATATTAATGCTTACATCTAGTTTTGCCAGTCTTTCATATAAAGAACGATTTCCTACTTGACAGTGAACGATTCTATGTCGTGCATTTCGTGGGAATCCCCTTAGTACATCTTCATATACATCTAAAATCATTTCCAATGCGGCATCCCCTATAGCATGTAGACAAACCTGCATATTTTCCTTGTGGGCCATCAGTACATTTTCATATAATTCTTCCTTTGTATATACCAGTATTCCTTTATTATCAGGATCATCACTATACGGCTCTAGAAGAGCTGCTGTTCTGGCGCCCATAGTTCCATCACACCATTGTTTCATAGGGCCAACTTTATAGTACTTATCTCCATCACCCGTTCTTAAATTGCCTTCTAAAAACATCTTAACATCCTGTTTTTTAGGCAAGGAAATTTTTTGATAAACTCGGATGGGAAGCTCCTCATCTTTAACCATCTGTTGATAAGTTTCATATATGTCTAGAAAGTCCCCACTGTACCCTAAGTCATAGGAATCTTCGCTATGTATAGAAGTTATGCCATACTTCAATAACTCCTTACCACCATCTAATATTGACTTTCTTATTTCTGATATCCCAAAGTTTCCAGTTCCATTCTTTTTAAACCACTCTAGTGATGCCTCTCTGATAACACCATTAGGCTCTCCTTTTTAATCTTTATCAAAAGCTCCCCCTTCAATAAAGGTATCTTTAGTGACACCAACATCCTGTAAAGCTATCGTATTAGCTACCCCTATATGTCCACAGGTTCGCAACAATAGCAATGGGTTTTTATCACCAATCTTATCTAGATCCTCCTTTGTGGGAAACTCCTTAGCACCGATGAACTGATTTTGATTCCAACCTCTACCAAGCAGCCACTCTCCTGGTTGAGTTTTATTTTTTTTAATAAATTGTTGACAGTACTCGATTATATCTTCAGTTGACTTGGCAGTGCTTAAATCAACTGAATTCAATGCAGCACCATAACCCACCAAATGGGTATGAGTATCAATAAATCCTGGGAGCACAGATTTGCCTTCAAGATCAATAACTTTTGTATCATGGTCCACTAACCGATTTATTTCCTCTGATGTTCCCACCTTCACGATTTTATCGTCGGATACTGCAACAGCTTCACAATCTTTTCCATCCATAGTATGAATTTTACCATTAACTAAAACTAAAGTGATTTTCATAATTGTCCCCCTCGTTTCAATTCAGTGTTCTACTGTAAATTAGTTTTCCTTTAACTTAAGTTTAAAACCGGTTTGTATTTTCATACTAATACATCTTATTTGATTATATAGAATATTAAAATATATTACAAATAGAAAATAGCTGTAATAGCAAAGAACTGCAGAAAAATCTCTACAGTTCTTACTTTGGGTTAAACTGTCTTTACTCTGGTGACAGTAATTTTACCTTCTACTTTATTTAAATTTTTGATCTTTAAAGTTGGATCCGTTACACCACACTGTTCCATAATATCTTCAAGTATTTTAAATTCTTTTCTCCTTATAACAACCTCTATCTTGTATCTTCTATGGCCATTACTTCCTCGAGCTAAAAAGTTATTGACCGTATAACCTTCTTCTCTAAGTTTTTCTGCTATTTCCACCATTTTGTTTTTATTATTTAAAAATATATCTACTTCTAAAATCCCTAGACCAAGCTGTTCTTCAATTTTACCTCCGACGAAAACTCCTAGTGTTTTCCCTAATGCATATGCAGCAGCAAAATGCATTCCTTCCGAATTAGCTACCTTACCAACAACTGTTGCAAAAATGATAGCATCTGCAAATACTAAGAAATACACCGGATTCATAATCTTCTTTGCCAGCAATATACTCTTTAATGTTGCTAAAATATTGGTAAATGCTGTTATTAAAAACAAGCCGATCAATGTTACTATTATATGTTGTGTCATTAAGACACCTCCTTTTTAATTTTTAATTGTACTCAAGCTAATTGAACACATTTGTTAATATATTGTTTCTCTCATGGAATTATGACATAACAAAAAAATTACTACATAACAAAAAAACTAACATAGAAGTATGTTAGTAAATAATCAGGGTTTCTAAAACATCACTAAGCCTAAAACCATTTAACAGAATATGTAATTTCTATTACTAGAAAATAATAGAAAACACCCTATAAATATGTAAGGATTAATCATGTAATTATTTATTTTAATAATTCATATTGAAAATTCAAGAATAGAATAAATCTACTTTCATCATTAAACATTTTAAAAATCTATAATATACACTAAGGCAGGCATCTAACTTTTATAAGTTCTATAGATAAAATGAAAAGCATCTTCATAGTAATTTTGAAACTAACGATAAGATTATTGTAAAAAATAATTTGGTTATATCTTAACCAACTTTATCGAACCAACAAACTAACTTATTCATTATAGCACATATTGAAAATTTTTACAAATTTTTTAGAAATAAAATTTCAAAATCGTCTAATATGAGCCATATTAGACTCTATTTGGTTCCTAACATCTTCTTTTTATATATCCATCTTGGCAAATAAGAAACCCCTACAATTAGTACTCCAGCAATTGCTAGATAAATTACTGTTTTTTTTGCATCTGCTTGACTTTTGCCTACTGTATTTACAGCAAAAATCCATGCAGCTGTTCCAGGAACAATACATAGTAGAGACACGAATGCATATGTTGTAAATGAAATTGCTGTCAATCCATAAGCATAGTTTTGTAACCAATGGGGAATCACCGGTACCATTCTAGTTAAAACAACGATACGCCATCCTTCTTGTTTAACTCCTTCGTCTATCTCATGAAAAGCCTTGTTTCTTTTTAACCTTTTTTCTATTCTACCTCTCCCTATGTATCTAGCAACGATAAATGCCATGGATGCACCTAATAAATCTCCTATAGATGCATATATAATACCTCGTACAGTACCATAGGTAATTCCACCTAGGAGTGCAAAAGGTAGGCTAGGTAAGATTAACATGGTTCCTATGGCAAAGCTTAAGAGATAAAGAAGTACACCTAAGAAGCCTAAGTCTCTAATTCTACCGGTGAACCTTCTTAAAAATTCTATGGAGATAAACTCCGATACTTTATTTTTTCCTAATATCCATATCAATACACCTATTGCTATTACAGCAAGTAATAAAATAATTATTTTATATAACTGCTTTTTTTGCATCACGTCTCCCCATTTCCTCACTTTCTACTATTAGTTTATACGTTATCTCATGTTTTTATTGCTCTATCTTTACGATTAATTAATACTTAATTTGAAAATAAATTGCCACCACTTAAAAAAAGCACCTAAAAACTAAACACTTTGTTAATATGTTCAGTCTATAGGTACCAGTTTATTCGTTACTATATTTCTTATTTTTTTGTTTTTACCTTTTTCATAGAATTTACTAGAAATCCACCTTTAAACCTTCTGGCTTCATAAGAAATAATAAATGCTCTAGGCTCGTATTCTTCAATTCTCTGCAATAGTTCGTCTTCCCTACTTCGCTTTGTAAGAATATCTAGGCGATACCTCTTGCTGTCTCGACCTTCCCCTTCATACACAGTGACACCAAAACCTTCATCCCTCAAATGGTTAATGAGTTCCATATTTTTATCCATCAGATTCACCGCAAGATTGTTATATCCAATTGCAAGCTTGTTTTCAATAGCTCCTCCGATCAGCATCCCAGCACCAAATCCAACTGCATATACAACTAGTGCCACCGTTCCCGTATCCCCACTAAACACAAGGGACAAGCCAAATACATAAACTAATGCCTCCATTACCCCTAGAAAAGATGCTATTAATGTCATGTTTTTTACAAGAAATATCGTTCTAAGGGTAAAGATCGGCACATAGATCAATTGCAGTAATAGAATTAAAATGATCTCCTCCATGTCAGCCTCCTTTGTTTACTCAATACTTATTATTCATCTGAATGTATAGATGAAACATACAGCTTTTCAAGATACTATAAATCTCTGTTGTTAATAATAACATATTTCTAATAAAAATTCTAATTGATTAAAATGCAAGAAAATCTTTAAGAGCACTTCTATCATTAAGTAGTGTGTAATTTTTAAATATAGTTTGGTTAAACTAACTCTATGAAATGAGACTCAATTTAGGAGGTAATCTATAATGACAGTTCAAAGTGATTTGCAAAAAACAATAGCATACTGCGAAGCTACAAAAGGGACTTATGCCTTGATGGCCGAGTCAACTGAAGACCAACAAGCAAAGCAGACATTCAACACTATGAAAGCTGATATGGATAGGCATATTGAATTTCTAAATAATCGTTTAGAATATTTAACTATAAATAATCCATTAAATCAAGAGAAGTAGTGTTTAAGCTGTTCCAGGAGGCTGTATCATGAAGTATATTAAAAACAAATTTTTCAATTCCACTGTAAGAGCTAGGCATATGACTTTTATTTCCACTCTTACTAAGTGGATCTTTTGGGGAAGTATTATTGGGATCATAGTAGGTACCACATCCGCTTTATTAATCAATCTAAATGATTTCCTTACAGAGGTGCGACAAGGAAACCCGGTTTTGTTATTTTTTCTTCCCCTAGGTGGTATCCTTATAGGCTACATTTATATGTATTACGGAAAAGGTTCCCGTAAAGGAAATGATCTGATTCTTGAACACATACATCATGGTCAGGGAGAGATTCCCTTAAGGATGGGACCTATAGTTTTTGTATGTACATTCATTACACATCTATTTGGAGGATCAACAGGCAGAGAGGGTGCAGCTATACAGATGGGGGCAAGTATATCTGAAGGGGTAAACAAATTATTTAAGGTTGACCAAATCGATCGAAGAATTTTAATTTTAAGTGGCATAAGCGGTGGATTTGGTTCCGCCTTTGGTGCCCCCTTAACAGGAACTATTTTTGGAATGGAGGCTATAACCATAGGAAGGACTAAATATGAAGCCTTAGTTCCTTGTACGGTAGCAAGCTTTGTAGGTCATTATGTAGCAACCGCATGGGGAATTCATCATGACAATTTTATTATACAGAATGTACCGGATATTAACACAATAAATCTCATGAAAGTTATTGGTTTGTCCATTATTTTTGGCTTCACCAGCGTTTTATACAGTCAGTTGAGACATGAGATAAAAAGGCTTTCTGATAAATACCTAAAAAACCTTATGTTAAGAGCTATGATTGGCGGAATGATCATCATAGCATTAACTTTTATAATAGGATCTAGGGACTACCTTGGTCGTGGTTTACCAATGGTGGAAAGAGCCTTTGAAGGTAATGTCCCTCCCTTTGCTTTTCTAGCCAAGATTGTATTTACTGCCGTTACTATGGGAACAGGTTTTCGTGGTGGAGAGGTCATTCCTCTTTTCTTCATAGGAGCAACCTTGGGCAATACCTTATCTACCATAGTAAATTTGCCAACCTCTTTCCTTGCTGCAATAGGCATGATAGCTGTATTTAGTGGAGCAGCTAACACACCTATTTCTGCCTTTCTTTTTAGTGTTGAAATGTTCACGGGACAAGGAATTACTTATTTTTTTATAGCCTGTCTAATTAGCTTCATTTTCTCTGGGCATCACGGTATCTATGCTGCACAGAAAATATATGATCCTAAAAGTAGAATGCTAAACCTCTCCCCTGGAGAAAGCATCAGTTCCATTGAAAACAATAAAAAAGTTCAGCCTTAAAACTGAACTTTTTTATGTATACTTATAAAATTATTTATTAAACCATAAACTCACTTTCAATACTATCAGGTTCAATCTGTTTAGATATATACAACTTTCCTTCTGTATTGATATCTACATATATTACCTCTTCAAAGCTATTTATATTATTGTTTTTTAATTGATTTTCTAACCATAGTACATCTAGATTAAGCTTTTTAAGGTTTTTTTCGTATGCTTTTCCCTCTACAACAAGTGGGATTGATATGCCTTTATATTTGGTAGGTATTTGCATATCATTAGGTGTCAAAGGCTGATATTGAGATTTTTTCAATACACTTATATTCCCACTATCTTCAACAACAGCAAATTCAACTTCATTAATATCAAAAATTTCTTTTTCTCTTAAGAACATTAAAACATTTTCTATTGAATATCTTAGCCTTTTCATATTAGATTTAATAAATTGACCATTTTGAATAATTACAGTGGGCCCAAATGTAACCTTGCTGCCGAACTTTCTGTTTTTAACTGTAATATAACTTATTAAATACTGAATACCTATAAGTAGTACTACAGCATATGCCGTTGGTAAGTGTGGTATTTCAGGATCAGCAATATCTGCACCTACGACATTTCCCAATATGATTATGGTTAGAAAATCAAACACTGGAAGTTCACCGATTTTCCTTCGTCCAGTTATTAATACAAGGAACAATAATAATCCCATTATAGTAACGATTCTTAAAGTTATTTTGAAATATTCCATGAACCAAGTGTCCTCCTCTAAGTCTTTCGTACTCACAACCTTATTATTCACAAAGGTACGACCCCTAAAAAACAAAAGCTTCTTTATTTCTAACTAAACACATATTAGGTAACCCCTTGTAGGTTATCTATATATTTTCACAAATCCTTTCTATTTATTCCCATTTGTTATTTATTCTGTTATTTTAATTCATATAAAACAAATTGTTAAAGCCCCGCTCTATATTTATATAAAGCGAGGCTACATTCTTAACTATCTTTTAGACTTTAAATAAGGATGGCCACTCCTTCTAGCTTCCTTCATGGTGGCTATTTCTCCATGCCCTGGATAAATGATTGTATCATCTGACCATTGTGAGACTTTGTTGGTAATAGATTTCTTCAGCATGTCTTCACTTCCACCTGCCAAATCCGTTCTACCTAAGTCATCCTTAAATATAGTATCTCCTGTAAAGATGATATTGGTATCTTTTATTTTAAGACAGATGCCCCCAGGGGTGTGGCCTGGAGTATGGATAACATGTAGATCTAGGCTACCCACAGTAATTATATTACCCTCAGATAAGACTTTGTCTGGGATAATAGAGATTAATTTTCTACACATAACCGTTGACAAATTAATTTGAGGGTCCCTTAAGCCCTCCTCTTCCTTTTTATGGGCATAAATAGGGCACTTATATTTCTTCTTTAGTTCTTCTGTTGCCCCTGTATGGTCGTGATGGTAATGGGTTAGCACTATTCCCATTGGCTGTAATTGATTCCTATCAATATATTTCATAATTACCTTTGCTGCATCCCCTGGATCGATGATTAAAGCCTCGTTTGTTTTATCTTCATTAAGTATGTAGGTATTGGTTTCATGCATGCCTACAATTATTCTTTCGATCTTCATAGTAAGCCTCCTGTGTGTCTATAATTGCTTTTATCTTTGGTCAAATAATTTTTTTATATCTTAGGTTGAGGCTTTGTGGACTCAGGTAACCTGTAGGATGTATGCATCAACCCAATAGCTTTTCGTATAATAAAATTACTTATTACAAAACTAAGTACTATCCCTAATAATGAAACTGCTACAAATTGAGCGAGAACATTAATGGATAAGCTACTAAATAAGTATTGTAATAAGACTACAATAGGTACATGAATTATATAAACAATAATTAGATCTTAACCTATGAGGAATTTAGGTGAAATATCCTATGTTGTACCATTTTGGCTACCAGGTTGATATGGGTTTAACAAATAT
The DNA here is from genome assembly GCA_020832135.1 of Clostridiaceae bacterium. Classification (GTDB taxonomy): domain Bacteria; phylum Bacillota; class Clostridia; order Peptostreptococcales; family Natronincolaceae; genus JAFIFG01. Next base: position 26,840 of record JAFIFG010000099.1, on the reverse strand, counting down.
TTTCACAGGTTAACCTTGATATACTTCGTGAATACCGAATTCTATAATAAACTTTAACCAGATTCTATAACACGACTTGTACTTCCTTGTAAAACCAAAGAAATATTTTTAACGATGTCTTCAGGATTATCTTTCATACCACGATCTACCCATTGAATAATGATAGCTGTAAAACTGAGAGCATAAAAATTAGACAAAAAGTCTTTTTTATGCTGGGGTATACCTGTATCATAAGATTCTTGTTCAATAACAGGTGTGATAAGCTGCATCATAGTACTATAAAGAAATTTTTCGAGATTTTTACGGTCTGAAGTTTTAAAAACAGAATAGCTAATTTCTTTATTATAACTAAAGTAGTTTAAAATCGCCAAAAAACCATCTCTCCAATGAAAAAAATCTATGTCTTGATTGATTTGATCTAGAATTTCAATCTGATAAATCCATTCCACTAAATCATAAATATCTTTAAAGTGCCTATAAAAAGTACGACGGTTAAGCCCGCACTCTTTGGAGATTTCCTTAATGGTGATTTGCTGCAGAGAAGTGGTTTTTATCTGGTTTTTGAGAGCCTGTGCAAAGAGTTCTTTCGTGATTTTAGATAGCACTGAACTTGGCATAATTTTGATCCTTTCTTGTGAGACAAGCACACAATCAGAATTTTGAGACAATTGTTCACATAATTAAAAGTTTGTTTATTGTTATTATAAACTTTTACATGTATTATGACAATAAGATTATCTTATTAAAATAGATTATCTTACTATAAAACAAAAAGGGATGGTGTATTATGGGAAATTATCAAAGGAATCAAACTATACCACCGAAAGACATTAAAGAACGAAAAGCTTATTTAGTAGGTGGGGGAATCGGATCCCTGTCAGCTGCTTTTTATCTAATTCGTGATGGACATATGGACGGAAAGAACATTACGATTTTTGAGAAATTAGATATTGAAGGTGGCTCAATGGATGGTGCTGGAAATTCAGAAACAGGCTACGTCGCTCGTGGTGGTAGAGAAATGGAAGAACACTTCGAATGTACATGGGATTTATTTGCAGATATTCCATCACTAGAAAATCCAGGCTATTCTGTTCTAGATGAATTCAAAGAACTCAATGACAAAGATCCAAATATATCGAGTTGCAGATTGATTCACGAATGCGGAAAGAAGAAAAATTCTGACTCTATGGAACTTACACCATCACAGGTAAAAAGAATTACTGAGTTGTTCCTCGCAACAGAAGATGCACTTGGAAAAGCTACTGTAGAACAATTCTTTGATCAAAGTTTCTTAGAAACAAATTTTTGGTCTTTGTTTCGCTCCATGTTTGCTTTTGAAAACTGGCACGGTGTTGTAGAGATGAAGCGTTATATGCATCGTTTTATCCACTTACTTCCAGGTTTTAACGAAATGAAAGGTCTTGTATTTTCTAAATACAACCAATACGAATCTTTTATTTTGCCACTTGCTACATATTTAAAAGATAATAATGTCCAATTTGATTATGGTACACAAGTGACAGATTTAGATATAGACATTAATGAAAAAGAAAAAACAGTCACAGCGATTCACATTGTTCGTGATAATAAAAAAGAAATCGTCAAAATAAAACCTAAAGACCTTGTCATGGTCACAAATGGATCGATGACAGAGTGTACTGAGTACGGGGACAACAAAACTGTTCCTAAATTAAGAAGGGATTTGGGGGATGTTTGGAACCTTTGGAAAAACATAGCCGCTAAAAGTCCATCATTTGGACATCCAGAAGTGTTTTGTGGCGATGTAGATCGTACCAAATGGGAATCTTTTACAATAACATGCAAAGGTTCTAAACTTGTAGACAAAATACATGAATTAAGTGGAAGCGACCCCTATTCGGGTAAAACTGTTACAGGAGGTATCATCACTATAACAGATTCTAACTGGTTACTTAGTGTCACATGTAATCGTCAACCCCACTTTATCAATCAACCAGATGACGTCATCGTTCTTTGGGCATACGGCTTATTTTTAGATAAAGAAGGAAACTACATCAAGAAGAAAATGACAGATTGTACAGGTGACGAACTTCTACAGGAACTTCTCTATCATTTAGGTTTGGAACAGGATATTGCAGAAATTTTGAAAACCGACAAAGTCATCCCCGCTATGATGCCATATATCACAGCACAATTTATGCCAAGGGTTAAAGGAGACCGTCCAGACGTCGTACCTGAAGGATCACAAAATTTAGCATTTTTAGGACAGTTTACTGAAATCACTGGAGACTGCGTTTTTACAGTTGAATACTCTGTACGTTCAGCAATGATGGCAACATATCAACTTCTTAACCTTAACAAAAAACCACCTGAAATTCATCCATCACAATATGATATCAGAGTTATTGCTAATGCAGTGAAGGCATTAAATAGCGGAAGACCGTTGCCAGCAGAAACTATCATCAAAAAGTTGCTCAAAGACACATCTATAGAGGGTATCATCTAATCCCTATCCTACTAACCAAGGGCTCTTATTTTTAAAATAAGAGCCCTTCTATTTTTCTAATATCTATCTCACCGCACCAGTAGATTTACACTTCTTTACACCTCCTTGGCACGTACAACTAATTTGTTATATCATACAAACAAGCTATACATACTTTCGTCAGGATATAGATGTGAAAAAAATAGTATCATACGCGCCCTCCTAGTTTATTACCTCTATTTAAATTCTACACACATCATGAACATCCTTTAATTTCTTACAAATAATAACAATTATTGTATTTATACTTTGCCAATTAATAAAAGCGGAGTATACACTCCACTTATTCTACACATAAATCATTTTCATCACCACTTAAGAATAAACAGGTTCGTGCAATATCTTCCGGTTTTTCTACTGGTTTTGAATAAAGTACTCTTTTGTATTACATGTCAGCTTTACTTACCTTACGAAGTCTGCCTTTGATAGGCCTCTGTTGTAACTCTTGAAAGACCAACTCACCTTTATTATTTAATATTTCTACAAAGGTAGATACATCAAGTATATTGATGATCCCTATATCTGCGGCTGTCATGCCTTCTATACTACAAAGTGTACCTACGATGTCTACTGGTCTCATCTTTGTTTTCTTACCTGCATTAATATGTAATTTTACAATTTCTTTGCTTAATGGTGCACCTTTTGTTTCTTTAATTTTAGGTCTAGTATTTATTTTCTCAGCAAATTCCTGTTTAAGACTATTTACAGTTTCTGTTTCCGGTCTTTCTTTCAAAAGAATCTCTTTGCCAATGTATTGTTGTATGTCATTTAAGAACTTGCTTTCGTATTGTGTTACAAACGTAATTGCTCTACCTTTCTTGCTTATACGTCCTGTTCTGCCTATCCTATGAACATAGCTTTCTACCTCTTGTGGTATATCGTAATTAATTACAAGTGAAATATTGTCTATGTCTATTCCTCTGGCTGCAACATCTGTTGCTACCAAGTATCTAAAATAGCCTTGCTTAAAATCATTCATTACTCTTATTCTATCACGTTGTTCCATCCCCCCATGAATTTTCTCACAGGTATACTTCAGATTTGACAATTCACTATGTACCTCATCGACTGTTTGCTTTGTATTACAAAATATGATACAACTATCGGGGTTTTCTACTATGGTTATATCACTTAAGAGTTTTATCTTATCTCTGTGTTCTACGGTATATCTTTCTTGGTAGATCCTATCTGTTGTTGAACTTTCATCTTCTATTTCAATCTGTATAGGTTCTTTCATGTATTTATTGCATAAAGCTTCTATATCTTTAGGCATTGTGGCTGACAATAGCATCGTCACACGTTCTCTTGACAAGTTGCTTATTATGGTTTCTAATTCCTCTATAAATCCCATATTAAGCATTTCATCAGCTTCATCTATTATAAGGTATTTTATTTTTGATGTATCAAATGTCCCTTGTTCGATATGGTCTATAATACGACCAGGTGTACCAACCACCACATGTGTTTTTTGTTTAAGTTCCTTTTCTTGAATATGAAAAGGAGCCTTTCCATAAACCGCAGATACTTTTACCCTTTTAAACCTACCTATATTAAAAATATCTTCTTTGACTTGGATAGCAAGCTCTCTGGTTGGTGCAATCACTAATGCCTGAGGTTTATTTTCATCCCAATCTACTAATTCGCAGATAGGAATAGCAAATGCTGCAGTCTTTCCACTTCCAGTTCGAGACTTTACTATTACATCCTTCTGTTCTAGAACAGAAGGTATAACCTGTTCTTGCACTTTTGTAGGACTTTTAAAATTCAACATGCTAATTGACTTTAATAACTCACTACTTAATTTATAGTCGCTAAAATTTGATTTCATCATTTAATCATCTCTTTCCTTTATATTTCTAATGCATATTCTTTATATATTATCTATTATCTTTTTCTCTTCTATATATTCATGGTAACATACTCAGATTTGTAATAGCTTTTCCCAAAAATAATTAAAGCCCTACCTTTATTCTTCTCTAAAGATAGGACCAGCACAATGTGGCATAAGCTGAATTATTTCTTTGTAACTCTTCTATTAAAGGTACATCTATACCCTTCTTCATTACTTTCTGGATAAACATAGAATCTATAAAAAGTCTTAGGACCACTCTTATTGTCTTTACCTACCTTAGTTTTGCCTAAATTAGTAAACTTGAAGGTTTGTGGTTCTTCATCATCAATGCTTACAAGATTTAAGGTCAAGTCGTCACATTCCCCTTCTTTGTCTGCTTCATAATTAATGGAGAAACTCATAACTTGTCCCTTAATCGTTGTATCATTATCGTTGTTTACTATTTCTATAGGTAATTCTTTTCTTATTGTCATAACCAAAAACCTTAAAAAAGATGCATATTCTGATGTAGTTATTTTATCAACATAGGTATATTTCATGCATCTACCTAGATTTTTAGAAGATATTGTATTCATCATATATTCACTACTTCCTTCCTTAACGTATATTATAGCTCATACACGTATTTAATACTGTTATTAAGGTTTCAATACCTCATTCCATTTCGCTAATTCTACCTTATCGTTGCTAACATCCTTAATAGTAATAGAATTATTAAATTTACTTATTCTTTCTTTAGTGAATCTTAGCATTTTTAAGACGTCTTTATTTTTTGTTTGTGATGTTCCTCTAATTTGCTCATTTAAAGCTGCATCATTCATGATAACAACTATCTCTTGATCCATATATTTTTCTAATTCCTTCAAAAGAGCTACTAGTGCCACTTGATTTACAATTGCAGGTTTTTCATATTCCCGCAAAACAGATTTTTTACATACAAGCTCTTGATCTTCATAGATACTATATCGAACTTCTATATCCTCACCCTCGTAATGTGTTGAAATCCCAACAAAATAAGCTTTTATCATTGTAAGCCTCCATATTTTTAGTATTTTTTATACTTTTAGCCATTTCAAAATTATGTTAATAATAAACTATACATATTATAACCTTATGTTGTGCTAAATACAACTTATAACATCAATTAGTGTTGGTTTTAGACAGAAATCTAAAGCAAATCCCTATTACAAGCTATTTGGTGTAACAGGGATTTGCTTTGGGGTCACTTTAATCAATGTTAACTATATTATATTTCGCCAATACACATGTACAATCATCAATACAAAAACTACTATGCCTAAAACTCTATGGATCACTCTCCAATGTTTTTTAAAACTTTTAGTTTTAGGGCCAACAATAGCCACTATGGCCATCACTACTAAAGTATACAGTAGAATAGTTCCTGTATGCAGGGTGAAAAGGGTATATGCTTGAACTCCATGGAAAATCCCTATCAGAATAATTACCACTCCCAAAGCTGGATGTACCCTCCTCATTATTTTATATATGCTTCCATAAGCTTTTGCGGCTTCTTTTCCTTCTGTTTTTATTTTTTTAAGATAAATAGTTTTTAATGGATAAATAAAACCCATCATCACAATAAGTATGACATTCATCCAACCAATAGTTGTAACCAAAAGGCTCCCCCCTAGTCTATTTTATATATTCATACTATCTTTATGCATACCCTTTAAAATTTAGTAAAAACATTTGGTCCTGTCCTAAATAAGTGCTACTACTAAATAAATTAACAAAGTAAAAAAATAGGCTCCGTATTAGATAAATTTTATATATAATTTATCTAATACGGAGCCTAACATTTAAATTTTTCATTGCTTTATAACTGCTTTGTAAAACCATCTATTTTTGATTTCAGAAAAATAATCTGTGTTATTCCTACTGCAACCCTTATAAATAAAGCAATAAAAATAATGTTTCCAACACTAGGGTCAATAAAGCTAAGTATTGATACTATTTGAGTTTTAAATAGATAAGTAATATACAGCAAAGCAGTGATTATAGAACACTTTATAACAAAGGAAAGCTTACCTTCTAATAAAGTCATCCTTCTAACACCATTTTTAACTTCTTTTCTTAGTATATATAATCTTATTACTGACCACAGCATCAAAATGGATGTTAAGGAATATATGATGGCGCTAACCGTGTGTTGTAGTTTATCAAAAGAGCGATATGTGCCCAGTGTGGTATACTGCCATGCATTTAATACTTCATTTAGTAAGTATGTTCCATTATCTCCGTTGGTCAAGATGACTATCCCACTTTCTCTATCGGGAATCATAGTAAAATTAGCCTTCCAACCTTTATTTCCTCCATCATGGCTAATTAACTTTATTCCATCTTCCTCCATATTTACAAAATGTCCTAAAGCTGTTTTCTGATATATAAAACCCTCTAATCCTTCAACCTGCATCACAGGAGCATGCATTTGTTGCATTGTTTCCTTAGACAATAAACTTCCTTCATGAATACCACTGTAACTATCTATTTGTGTAATCATGAACTTGTTCATGTCATCTATAGTTGTATACAATCCGGCTGCTGCCTTTTCAGCAAATAAATAGTTTGGTAGCTGGTTTAGGTCCTTATCATAAGCCGTTGCAGTTTTATCCTGTAGAAATTCCTCCCATTGAAAGCTACTATTATTCATGTCTGCAGCTTTCAATACATTAGTTTTCATATAGTCATTGAAGGTCTTACCTGTTACTTCTTCTATTAGGAGCTGCAATAACGAGTAACCGCCACCAGAATAACTAAATTTTGTTCCTGGTTCATAAATGATTTCTACTGGCCTAGAACCGCCCTCAACACCTGTGAGGGATTCTTCTATAGTAGGTAGCTGGGTGCTTGGATGGTACCCAGGATACCCACCACCTACGGATAAACCAGCAGTATGACTTAGTAAATTTTTGACAGTAACGTGACTGTTATTATATTCAGATTCCGGCACACTCCACCTTGTAACATAGCTCTCAATCGGAGCATCAAGTTCAATTCTTCCCTCCTCTACCAACTTCATTATTCCAACAGCAGTAGCGGATTTTGAAATCGAAGCTACTTGAAACACCGTATCTCTAGTGATTTCAATCTCTTCATCAATATTTCCATAACCAAATGTTCCAACCCATTTTACTTCTCCATCTTCAATGATTGATATAGCAGCACCTGGAATATTATATTTAGCCAGTAGTTGAGGAACTTTTGCTTCTAAGCTAGCAGTAAATTCTTCAACATATTCCTCTTTAGGTAAGCTGTTGTAGTTCATGAAAAATGGAGTAATTAATAAAACTAATAATAGTCCGATAATATATAGCTTTTTATTCACTATTTCCCTCCTATGTATCCCTTAAATTTTATTTTTATAGACTAGTGTTGTATACAAGTAGACAGCACTTGTGTAATTTAATTATACATCTTTTCCATGGAAATTGTTACCTTTAATCGACGCTTATACCCTAGAAATAATGGATAAGAAAGAAGGATACTATAAGATAAAAAAAACTGCCAATTATGGCAGCTTTCCTATTATGCTATAGAATCTTCAAGGACGATTTCAAGGTTAACCTTTTTGATATCTTCAGATACATCTTGAAATTGCTGAAAGTTCTTATTGAAACTATGGGCTAATTCTTTTGCCTTTTGATTGTATTCACTGATATCCTCCCAAGTGTTAGATGGATTCAGAATTGAAGTAGGTACTTCCGGGCATTCAGTAGGGATATTAAGTTTAAAAATTGGATCCGTAACATAGTTTACCTTATCCAGTTCACCTTGCATAGCAGCCCTTACCATTGACCTTGTATATTTTAGCTTCATTCGGTTTCCTGTTCCATAGGAACCACCGGTCCAACCTGTATTTACTAAAAATACGTTTGCATTATATTGTTCGATCTTCTCACCTAGTAGCTTAGCATACACTTGAGGCTTCAGGATCATGAAGGGACCTCCAAAACAGGTGGAAAAAGTTGCTGTAGGCTCTATAATTCCTCTTTCTGTTCCTGCTAATTTACTGGTATAACCAGACATGAAGTGATACATTGCCTGTTCCTTTGTTAGCTTTGAAATAGGAGGAAGAACTCCTGTCGCATCTGCTGTAAGAAAAATAATAGTGTTTGGAATACCACCCTTTCCCTCCATGATTGCACCATCAATGTGCTCTACTGGGAAGGCAACTCTAGTATTTTCTGTATATCGATCATCATCGTAATCTGGCTTTCCAGTAGCTTCATCTATAACTACATTTTCTAGAACAGCACCTTCTTTAATGGCACTCCATATTTGTGGCTCTTGCTCTCGAGAAAGATTGATACATTTTGCATAGCAACCTCCCTCAAAGTTAAACACACCGTTTTCTGTCCACCCATGCTCATCGTCACCAATTAATTTTCTGTTATTATCAGCAGATAATGTGGTTTTCCCTGTTCCTGACAAACCAAAAAATAAAGTAACGTCTCCCTGCTCCCCTACATTTGCTGAGCAATGCATTGGCAATATATTTTTAAACGGTAGTAAGTAATTCATCACAGTAAACATAGATTTTTTTATCTCACCAGAATACTTGGTTCCCCCGATTAGCACTAACTTTTTCTCAAAGCTAATAATGATAAAAACCTCAGAATTAGTACCATCTATCTCCGGTACTGCCTTAAGCTCTGGCAATGCAATTACTGTAAATTCTGGACTTAATCCTTTTAGTTCGTTTTCCTTTGGCTTGATAAACATTTGTTGAGCAAATAAGTTTTGATAAGCAAACTCATTGATCACTCTTATAGGCATTCTATATTCTGTATCGGATCCTACAAAACCTTCAAACACATATAACTCCTTGTTATTCATGTAATCCATAGCTTTCTTATATAGCTTTTCAAAGTTTTCAGGAGAAATAGATAAATTTGTTTTACCCCAATTAATATGGTCATGTACTGAAGGTTCATCCACGATAAATCGGTCATTGGGAGATCTCCCTGTGTAAGTACCTGTATTAATGCATAGAGCCCCATTGTCAGCTATGCATCCACCCTCTTTTTCTACTGCAACCTTCATCAATTCCTGGGTCGATAGATTATAGTGGACCTTGCTGGATTTTAAAATACCTAAGTCGTTTGATTCATTTACCTTATACAAAATGATTACCCCCAAAATAAAATAATATTTTTAATAATATTTCACTTGATTTATTTGCTGCAAGCATTTTCAATGCCAATCTAATTATCATTTGTTTGGTATGTCTTAATTCAATTAATAGTATAGCACATATATATTATAAATCAATATAAATTAACAATTAATATTTAATAAATTTATAATTAATATTAATGTTATTCTATATACTTGATATAATCACTAATATGTCATGTTTTACCCAATTATCCTTCTCAATTTATTTAAAGTATAAAGTCCTCGACACTCATAACTATAAATACAAATCGATGCACTATAAAAGGCATCTAGAATTTTATTCTAGATGCCTTTTATAGCTTAGTTAGTTATTTTAAACTCATCCTCATCATAGTAGCCATACTCATCACTTTCGCTAAATTGATGAATATCTTTCTTTAAAAGAACCGTTCTATTTTCACCATCCCATGAAACTTCATAATCTAGTGCTTCTGCTACCACTCGAACTGGTAGATAAGTATTGCCAGCCTCTTCAAAGGTATATTCCTTCAGATCTTCAGGAATTTCCTTGCTTAATCCAAGACCTGCAAAGAGCTTATTTGCTAAAATATAGCTAGTGCCATCCTCAAGTAGCATTTGATGATCATAATATGGATAGATTACATCATTGATTTTCAATGTAAAAGGTCCTTGTTCTCCTAAATAAATTTTACTAGGCTCCTCTATAACGAAATATACAGCATCCACTCCAAATACAGCGCCTTCTCTAGTATCATCAGCACCACCATACATTTTGTTATTCTCATAATCAAATAGAACCGCCTGAACATTCCCTATATCCCGTGGTGTTTCTTGAAACACATGTCCTTTTGCCATTAACTGTAGTACAACATCTTGATCGATTCCAGCTTCCCATCTAACGGTTGGGTATCCACTAGAATAAACCCTTGGAGCTAAAATAGCCTCTTGAATAGGAAGTTTATGATCAATAACATTTAGTATTGTTTGTGCTACCGATGTAATAATAGTTGGTCCACCTGGGGAGCCAAGTGCCATAAATGGTTGGCCATCCTTTAAAACTAAGGTAGGTGACATACTGCTAAGTGGTCGTTTGCCAGGTGCTACCTCATTCACTCCACCCGGAATTGCATCAAAATCAGTAAGCTCATTATTTAACATTAATCCATATTCAGGCACCATAATTCCCGCACCAAACACTGCCTCGATTGTAGTTGTATATGCAACCATATTACCCCATTGGTCAATTACTGAGAAGTGGGTTGTTTCACCGATTGGCTTTTCTTCTTGCTCCACTGCAGTGGTATCTATATTTTTATTTTCATACTTCCAAGGGTCTCCTGCCTCTGCATTACCTACTACATAATTAGGATTAATTAGTTTTCTTCTTTCATTTATATATTCTTGATTAATAAGACCTTCCTTTGGAACAGCTATGAAATCTTCATCAGCCATGTATTTCGCACGATCTGCATAGGATAAATGCATAGCTTGTAGCAATCGATGTAGATATTCAACAGAATTCAAACCTAGCTTTTCTACATCATAGCCCTCCATAAGCTTTAAAATTTGTATAATTGTTAACCCACCAGAGCTTGGAGGAGGCATGGATACAATTTCGTAGCCTCTATATTCACCACTAACTGGTGTTCTTTCTACTGCTCTATAATTCCTCATATCCTCCATGGTCATAGAGCCGCCACGTTTTTGAACTTCCGCAACAATGGCTTCCCCAATTTCACCATTATAGAAAACATCAGAGCCATGCTCTTTAATAAGCTTTAAAGTTTTAGCTAAATCAGGCTGCACTAGCAGATCACCCTTCTTTAAAGGAACACCATTTGGTATAAACACTTCTGCAGCAGTTCCATATTGCTCAAGCTTGGCAATATTTTGCTCTATATAAAGGGCATTGATCCAATTAAGCTCTACACCTTCTTCTGCCAACTTAATAGCAGGATCAATCACCTCTGATAATGTCATAGTACCGTACTTTTCTAGAGCTGTTTCAATTCCCATTAAGGTTCCAGGGACACCAACAGCTTTACCACTGGTATGCCGCTCAAACCAAGGAATTGGTTCTCCATCTTCACCTAAAAATAAGGTAGCATCAACATTCTGTGGTGCCAGTTCCCTACTGTCTATTACAGTAAATTTGTTTTCATCTTTTAGATATATCATGGTAAATCCACCACCGCCTATACCAGACATCATAGGTTCCACTACATTGAGAGCAAGCTGGATAGCTGCCGCTGCATCTATTGCATTTCCTCCTTGCTGTAAAACCATTTTGCCAGCTTCAGCAGCCTTTGGATGTGCAACGGCTACAATACCCTCAGTAGCACCCTCCATTGTAGCATCTACTCCTGGAACAGCTGCAAAGGCTGGAGCTGTAAGACTGAGCAGCAATGCAATTACCAATATTAGAGCTATCCATTTACCACCTGATAACTTAATAGAAATTGATCTCATTAACTAAACCCTCCCTTTTTAATAGTATAGTGCAAACTCCACCAAAATAACCATATGACTCAACTGGTAATTTTATACCATCAAACTCTTCATAATTTGTCATTAGTATAGCACAAATTTTTATATCATTTAGTATTATAGCTAGTATTGTTTGTGTTAAAGTAATCCATTAGCTTCCTTGGCCCTGCCAATACATCTCTATCAATGTACAGTGTACCGTCCTCTTTTGTTTTTACACTCCACTTAATAAGTAAAATTTCTCCATCTGTAATCTCGATTCCTGTTATGCAACGTGGATGCACACAGCTTCCATCATTAAAATATGGAGGTTCTCCTACTTCAGAAAACCTAGGTCTATGGTTATGTCCGGCAATCAGCATATGTTTTTCTCTTATTACCCACTCCGTAAGCTTCCTAGCTACAGCTTCTTTTTTGGTATAGTTTTTTGCAGTTCTAGTTGGATCTCTTACTCCAAAGGATTCTAGAGGTCGCCACAAATATCTAACCAAAAACCTACTTAACCTCCACAGCTCATGATTAAGAAAATCCACTTGATGTCCATGTATAAGAAGAATTTTATCACCTGTGTCACTATGTTTCAGGACAAGTCCTTCGTGAAGCTTTATATTTTCGAATAAGGGCACATACTTCCCCTCACGTTCACTAAAATATTGGTAGAGATTCTTTTTTACATATGTAGGATCCCTCTTTACTATATCATGATTTCCATAGATAAAATGCAACCTGCCTTCATTGTAAAATTGTGCCATCAGCCTAAAGACATCATTATGTTCATGTATAATGTCACAAAGCTTACGGTCTTGCCAAAGTTCATCTCCATCTCCTAGCTCTATATAAGTATAGTTTTCCCTATAGTAATGGACCAACGCAGCAAAAAAAATATTTTGGTTCTTAGCAAAGGTATCTGCCCAGTCTCCAGTGCCCCTATGACAATCACTCATAAAAATAAACCTAGAGGAATCGTCAAAAGGGATTTCTTCAGCCGATTGAAAAACTTTAGATACATGCTTTAATTGATTCATATTTACCCCCTGGATAAGCTAGCAAATTTTTATTAAAATATATTCTAGAGCCTTGGGATAAAGAACCATACTACTTTAAATACTTTTTAATTCTTTCATGCTTATTAAATAATTCTCTGGTTTTTCCTATCTTAAGAGCTTTTACAATCATCTGAGGTGCTTTTTCTTGAATTGCCTTTAATTTATCCATGGAGTTATCATATTCTCTAGTAAGCTCCTTATATTGATCACATAGTAGTTTGTTTTTTCTTTGTATAATCCAGGCAGCAACATACCGGTGTATTTTAGGATAAAACATACCTAAAACTGCAGAAATGAACATAAGAAGAATCAGAGTCCATGGATATAAACATACTACATTAAGTGCTGTCAACATAAAAGCTCACCCCTAATCAACCTTTTTTTATCATAATATTCTTCTTATAGTCATTATGTTAAAAAAACTAATATGCTGGAATAAAACTTCATGTCCCTATACATCACCTTCAATAGTTTATAAAATCCATTCAATTAAATTTAGATTTTCAATAATACTCCCTCTGCCTATAAAGTTTTTATATGAATGATTTTTGAATTTCAATTATATAATTACTTAAACAAGCTAAGGAGGAGGTACAATGAATCAAAACCTTTATATATGGGAAAAAGAAGCTTTTTTGGGGGACTCTGTTCTTCACTCTAACTCCAATAGAAACCACTGCAGGGTAGTTTTTGCCGGTGCAGAAAAATTAGATGATACTCTACAATATAAAGTTAACTTCATATATAACACTCATCCAATATCAAATTCTGTTAATGATAGATATAGCTTTCCATCTAGTTCTAATATGGTTATTATTGTAACACCTGGAGAAACCATTAGATTTGCAAATCACCTAGGTATTACTGAAGAAGTAACAGTTACCTATAGGCCCGAAGAGTATAGTTCTTGTCAGCGTTTTTTTCCTATAAGTCAAATGAAATTCTTAGAAATCAAAACTGATTTTCTACATTATGAAGTTCATTGTATATAAAACAATTTTGCCACCCAGTTAAACAATGGGTGGCAAAACAGTGTTTTTGTAGAATATCTAATCTATAAAGCGCTATATAACTTTTTATCTTCTTCTATTTCTAATTAAAATAAGTCGCAATAGTTGTGCGATACCACTTGCCATGGCCGCCACATAGGTTAGTGCTGCAGCTCGAAGTACCTTCTGAGCTCCTTTTGCTTCATCCCCCACAATCAATCCATTAGTATTAAGTAGCCGTAAAGCCCTACTACTAGCATTAAACTCTACTGGAAGTGTAATAAGTTGAAAGGCAACTGCAGCTCCAAAAAGTAAAATACCAATATCCATTAACCCTCCTAGTGTAGGAATAAGTAGTCCTACCATAATGAAAACCCAAGCAGCAGAAGATCCAAACCTTGCTATAGGAAAAACCATATTTCTTAAGGATAGTGGGATATATCCCTTTGCATGCTGAATAGCATGTCCTACCTCATGGGCAGCAACACTGACTGAGGCAATAGAGCTGCCTTGATATACCTCTCCAGATAGTCTTAACACACGCTGTGTTGGATCATAATGATCACTTAATTGTCCTCTTGAAACCTCAATTGGTATAGCCTGTAACCCATGTTGATTCAATAGGAGCCTTGCTACTTGTGCTCCTGTATACCCTTTTCGTGTCGATACCCTTAAGTATTTAGCAAAATTAGATTTTACTTTTCCTTGAGCATAGAGGGTCAAGACAATTGCAGGAAGTAAAATAATCATCGTTGGATCAAATCGTAGAAAACCATATGGGTATAACATTTTTATCACTCCTCATGTAGTTTCATCAATATCTTACTATAAACAAGAAAAATCTCTGTTTACTGTATATATGAACAAGTTATTTTGATAAATCAAAATGCTGTGTCAAAAAGTTATATGGAAGGTAGAATCGTTCATTATTAATCAAAAATTCCTGTGAATTATCAACAGAAGCAGCTGCTTCCTTAAGTCGACTGGCTTCTTTCTGAATTTTTTCCATTTTTTCATCTAGTTCTGATACTGCATTTGCTGCTTCTTTAAGTTCTACTGACAATTTGAGAGGAACTTCTTTATCATATTTATAATAAATTTTATGCTCTAAACTTGCCCAAAAATCCATGGCAATTGTTCTAATTTGAACCTCAACATAGATATCTTCTACTCTATCAGACATAAAAATAGGAATTTGTAATATTAAATGTAAGCTTTTGTAACCATTAGGTTTAGGATCTTTTATATAATCCTTACATTTAATGACTTTGATATCTTTTTGATTTTGTAGCATCTCACTTAATTCGTAAATATCAGACATAAAAGAACAAATAATCCGAACACCAGCGATATCTTGAATATTTTCTTTTATAGAAGGTAATGAAAGTTCATATCCCTTTCTATAAACTTTTTTCACAATGCTTTCAGGTGTCTTAAGACGCGATTTAACGTGTTCAATGGGATTATAATCATGAACATAATGAAACTCTTGTTTTAGAATATCAATTTTCGTATTAATTTCATCCATTGCAAATTTATAGGACATCATAAATCGAGCCAACTCTGTTTTTATTGATTTTAGTTGTTTTGAATCTATGTTTGGGGTAATTTCCATTTTCCTATCAACTCCTTTTATTTCTTGTCATTTCCTCCAAGTTTTCTGTAAAGTGTACTGTCTCATTATTATTTTTCTCTGCTTTGCAACTTCCAAATTTGATGACTATGTGTCAATATTACCTTACAGGTTGCATAAGTAGGGACAGCCAATATCATGCCAAGCAAACCTACTAAACGACCTGCTATTAGTATTAGAAACATAATTGTTATAGGGTGCATTTCTAACTTTTTACCAATCACTTGAGGTGCAATAAGATTACTTTCGATTTGCTGGATAATCACAACAAGAATTACTATAATTAAAGCCATCATTGGTGATTGAAATAAACCTACAATTACAGCAGGAACAGTTCCAATCCAAGGTCCAAAATAAGGAATAATATTCGTCATCCCTGCTATTACAGCCAGTAGTAATGCATAATTTAAGCCAACGATTAAGAAGGTAATATAACATAAAACACCTACACAAAGGCAAACAATCCCTTGACCTTGTATATAGGAACTAAGGGTTTTATCAATACCCTTTAAAATCAATCTAACGTCATCCTGTTGTTTTTTATTGAAAATACTTAAAAAGTGTTTAGCAAATTTTTCCCCATCTTTTAATATATAAAAGAGAATAAACGGAACAATTACTAACACAAGTACTGCATTGGCTAATACACCTACAAAATTTGCCATGCTCAAAGCAAAATTTTTACCCAATTGATTCACTAAATCTCCTAATTGAAGAATAAGATCTTCAATATTTAGTATTCCGCTTAATTCATGACGTTGAAAAATTTCCATTTCCTGAATATTGATAAATTGTTTTTGAATATCTGAAATAATGAAAGGCATATTATCTGTTAAGCTATAAAACTGCCTCTGTAGTATAGGACCAATGATAATCAGTAAGCCTATAAGAATACAGATTAAAACAAAATATACTATTAGAATGGATATCCCTCTTGGTATTTTTTTATTTAATATCTTCACAAGAGGTCTTAACAAGTAAAAAAGGAATCCCGAAAGAATGACCTGTATAAACAATGTTTGAAATATAACAATAAAGGGATAGAAAATCCAGTCAATTAACGAACCAACATATATAATTAAAAATAGAAGAAGAATCCCATGACCAATTTTAAATGCTTTTGTATTCATGGTTCTTCACCTCCCTTTAGAATAAAATTTATATTTATCTTAAAGTAAGAAATCTAAAAAATAAGCAAAGATCGATAGCATTTTTATAATCAAAGACTTTGTTCTTGGAACTTTTCCCTCTTCAATAAGAGGGTTTTCTTGATAGGTATAGTCTTCTCCTACTACCAGACTTTCCTTTACCAATTCATTAATCTCCTTCTTCAAAACTCCTGAAAATTCGTTGCTATCTATCACCACCATACTTTCAGTACTTAAGAAAGCACTCCTTGCATCTACGTTAAAAGTTCCTACTAAACTTATTCGATTATCGATGACATAGGATTTTCCATGTATCGATCCATCACCATGATATTCATATAAGTATGTGGTATGATCTACAATTTTTTTTCTGTTGTTCCTATAGCCTGCCATAGCAAAATAATTGGGACTAGCTGCAATTGAGTTAGTTAGTAAAACAGTTTGTTTTGATTGGATGCTATCCATAGCCACATATTGCATCATTTGCTTAGTTGGAATAATATAAGGACTTTGAATAAATATTGATTTTTCTGCATTTTCCATAAGTCTAGCTATTTCAGCTAAAATCCATGGTTCTTTATTTAATCGTGTAATAGGATTATGAATTAATGTTATTTTATTGGTTGGGACAGATACGTTATACCAGTCTATGGTATGATTAAATATCTCAGGACGATTATACCTTAACTTTTCTGTAAATTTTTTTAAGTACTTTTCCTTTTCCTCCCCTTTTTGGATTTGATAGTATCTTAATTTTTTTATAGGATATTCTGAAAATTTATGATCCCAGACTGTATTAAAGTATGTTCTCATATCTTTTATAACACTATCCGATGGTTTATTCGTATCAGTATTAACAATGACAACATCTCTGTCATTGACTATCTCACCATGGTAGTCTTGTAGAAAGTACTTATCTCCTATGTTTCTACCACCAATCATAGCAAGCTTATTGTCTGCAATAATATACTTATCATGTAGTCTGTTATTCCAAGTCCATGGTTTAAGTAAGTTGAAGGACTCATAAAATTTAAGTTCAATATTAGGGTGATTTACTAGAGCATATTGAACATCCTTTGAAGAGCCCCTTAAATTATGGAAAATACCATCTACTAAAACACGTACTTGTACTCCTCTATCAGCTGCTTCTAGTATCGTGCCAAAGAAGATTTTACTTGCTACACCTTCATGTATGGTATAGTAGGCAATATCTAAAGTTTCTTGTGCATTTTCAATAAGATTCACTCGGCTTATCCCTGAATAATATCTATCTTCTATAAGTGCTACCCTATCCTGCCCTATTTCCTCCCCCCAAAATCTTTCAACTTCATTGTTTTCAAAATATATATTGTCATTATTACTATGGAAGGCAAATATCACAATGCCTGTTATAAGCACATAGATGAAGTATAAAATCAAAACTCTTTTCATTATTGATTTTAACTTTTTTATTTTTATTACTCTTCACCTCCGACTCTACTGAAATTCTTGCCTTTTATCCATAATACTTATTATACTTCTATTATAAAAAGTCAATATGAACTGAATGTGAACTAATACAATCAACACCTACATCACTATTGATAAATACGATAGATATCAGTCAGTATATGATTTTAAAATTCTATAGCGGTAACTCAACAGTAAAGGTAGAGCCTTCATTTAGCTTGCTTTTTACATAAATATTTCCACCATATAAATCTAGAATACGCTTTACAAGAGGTAATCCTAAACCATTCCCCTCATAGGAATGAGCTTTATCACCTTGATAGAACTTTTCAAAGATACGTCCCATGGTTGCTTCACTCATGCCAATGCCATGATCGCTAATTTTAACTTCTACAGTTGAATCTGTTTGTTCAAGTCTTATACTAATTATGCTATCCCCATTTGAAAACTTGATGGCATTACCTAAAAGATTAATCCAAACCTGTTGGAGTAGTTCTTCATCTCCTTGATACTTAACTTTATCAAGTTCAAGATCAAATTCAATATTCTTTTTACTCCATTCATATTCAAGGAGTAAAATACTTCTTCTCATTTGTTCATCCAAAGAGAATACAACCTCTTTCTCTACTATTTCTTGATTTTCAAGTTTTGAAAGTTTTAAAATATTGGAAGAAAGATTAGACAGTCTTGCTGTTTCTTCAACAATAATATTGGTGTATTCCTCCTTCTCCTTCTCAGATAAATTACCCTTTTGTAGTAATCTAGCAAAACCTTGAATAGATGCGATTGGCGTTTTAAACTCATGTGATACATTAGTAATAAAATCCTTGCGCAGATATTCTATATTTTTCAGCTCCCTTGTCATTTTATTGAAGTTTTGTGTAAGCTGACCAATCTCATCATTGCTTTTATTTTTAATCTGTATATCAAAATTACCCTTTGCCACTTCTTGTGTAGCTGAAGTTAGCTTCAGTATTGGTTTAACTACTCTTTTGGCTAACAGCATAATTAATAAAGCTCCTATAGCAACATAGGACAGCAGTGTAAACCATACACGAGATGCAACAATTTTAAAAATGGTATTATGAGGGTGTAGACTAATTTGAATAAAAGAATCATTCACCATGAGTATTATAGTTGGACGATGCAATCTGCTATGGGATAAAAAGGTAATTTTATGGCTGTGAACTTTTTCTAGTTCTTCCTTTGTGATTCCCGTTAAGTCAACATCTTCAAGTCTACGGACATCATATATAGGAGTAGCTGTAATACTGATAATTTCATCTATACTTAAATCTGTTTTTTGTTCTAATTGTAATATAGAAATTGCTATTGCTTCCTGGTTGAGTCTTATTTCATTTTCAATATTATTCGTAAAAAGAGTTGATACGATAAAGGATAAAATAGAGGAGATACAAATGAGAAAAATAAAAAATAAGGCTAATTTTATGGTAATCTTTTTCATGCTTTTATCTCCGCCTTATAGCCTAGGCCTCGAACCGTAATAATCTCAAACTCCGTAAATTCAGCAAATTTTTCCCTCAATCGTTTAATATGAACATCTACCGTACGTTCGTCAGCTTCTGAATCTAACCCCCATATTTCATCCATGAGTTGCTGTCTTGTAAATATGTGTTTAGGATAACTAAGTAGTTTAAATAAGAGATAGAATTCCTTTTTAGGTAGAACTATAGAGTTCTCTTTTTTATTGACAGTCAGAGCATCATAATCAAGTTCCACTTCACTAATTGTCAAGCGGTGCTCGTTAATAATACGAGAGCGACGTAATAATGCTGCTACCCGTAAAACCATCTCATCCATATCAATGGGTTTTACCATATAATCATCGGTTCCCACAAGAAATCCCTTCTTTTTGTCATTGAGGGTTTCCTTTGCTGTTACCATTAAAATCGGTAAATTATAATTTGATTTTCTAAGTGCATCTGTCAAGGTGTAGCCGTCCATATTTGGCATCATAATGTCGCTAATAATTAAATCTACATGGGATGTATCCAGTACCTCAAGGGCCTCCAAACCATCCTTAGCACCCAACAGATGATAGCCATGTTGTTTTAAGACAGCCATCATTAGTTTTTGAAGATTTTTATCGTCTTCAACTACTAGAATATTAACCATATATCTCACTCCTACTCAATGTTATTCCTAAAAACATAACCAAAATTACTATTCGCCATGTAATTAATGAACGATCTTATTATAAAAAATCAATGTGAACTCAATATGAACTATCCTATTAAAATAAATTAAAACCCCAACTTTAATTATAGCTTAAAGGTGGGGTCAGTGCACTATTTTCAATTTTAAAAAGTAATTAGGAATTTACACTATTGCTATCATTCTATAACTATAACAGCGCCATTTTCACTATCTATCCAATTATAGAGGAATTCTGCATGACTGGTGAAATTTCGCACACACATATTGGAACGGGGAAATGTACCAATAGTATGAAGGTATTCTATCAGTCCAGGATCAACCTTCTCACCATCTTCCTCTTCATATGCCACAGGAACACCGTGGATGTAAGCACCACCTGTAAAACGTATGGCAAAGGGTGCATAACCTGCAATATCCTGTGTACCGCTTTGTAGATACTCAAAACGATCTCTTACTTGAATGACCTTATAGCTACCAAGGGTGGTTTCAAAGGAGAAATCTCCTGGAATTCCGGTAGTAGATAAGGTATATGAGACAAGGTTAAGATCATTTTCATCAAGTTCAAAGGAAGCTTGGTTCTGCTGATCTCGGTCTACTACAATCACATGGTTTAACTGACTTAATGTTTCATCCGGATCTATGTATTGTTTAGGTACGTAAAAATCTCCATCAAAAGTCGGCACGTTGACATGATAAAACTCATCGGTCTCCTCCAGTACCCGTACCAAAATTCCATCTGGTATATACCTATAGTTGCTATTGGTATCTGCCTCTTCATATGCAGGTGCACTGTGATAAAACCTGTATCCGTGCTCATCTACTGCTATATCTCCTTCTTGAGGAGGTACACCATTTTCAAACTTATAGTTACTAATAAAATGCAGCTCCCCTTGTTCTAACTGTTCCCTTAACTCCTCTATAGCATCCTGCATTCTATCAAATCGAAAACTCCTAGGTGTTCCTTCTGTTGAATGAAGATAGCCTTCTTTTATTTCATTGTCATTTTCGAATGCTACCCTATACCATATAATTGAATCCTCCAATGACTCACCTTCAACCCTTTGCAGCAGAGATACCTTATCTAGGTTCTCTACCTCAGCAATAACTGTAGCATCAGGTGCTGGATTTTCCCGGATTTCAGCACCATCCTCCGCTGTTATAAGAAAGTAATCAAAAGTTATATCGTATTCAAAATACTGGACTACATCATTCACACCTTCAGGTAAGCTGGCTTCAAATTGCTCCAACACAGTGTTCATCTCTTTTGACCCAGCATTTTTTAATACTTCTGTTTTCTGTTGTCGACTAAGTAGGGATATTTTGTCCTTTTCCTCCCCGTCTGTAGCTTCGGTAATTCTCAGATCATCTTCAATGTCGAATCCATTAATATTCTCCTCCACAGCCTCCTGCTCAGATTTAGCTAGTTTGTCTTCCCTAGGCTGCTGGGCTGAAGGTGTCTGCTGTTGTCCTGGAGCAGGTGCCTCTTCAGGAGGTACATCTCTACGGTATGAACAGCTTGAGGCTGTAGCCATTATTATAACCATCATTATTAGAGTTATTTTCCTATACATAAGCATCCCCTATCTATCGTTTTATTGTTTACTTATATATATCTTTCTCAAATAATTCGGCTATTATGTACTGGAGGATTTAAGGGTTCGGATAACCTCCCTTACTAAAAATATCCAGTTAAAAGCTAGTATTATAATGTGTTAAAATGTAATTAGAGAGGGTGAAGTTATGCTACTATCATTGCGAACAAGACTTTTTGATAAGTATTTTCAAATTCAATTAGAGGAAACCTATAATTTGGATGATTTGTTTCTAATAAAAGTAATGGGTCATATTACTCCTAAAGTTGACTATTTAGAAATACCCTATGAAAATTTACAGATTAAAATTAATACAAAAACAATTCGTGGAACTATCATCAACAATACAGTATCATTAGAGCTCATTAAATTAAATGATAGGAAAAAAGCATTATATCTAATAAAAAAACATTATTCTAAAGCAGTTAAATCCTATATAGCAGAGACTATTGTTAATAAAAAGCAACATATAGAATTAATTAACATATCAAAAAGCGAAAAAAAGTATATGAAAAAAGTAGCTTGTGATACCTGTAAGCATAGAATGCAATGTCAAATAGCTTTTAATAAATGTAATTATGAAAGAGAAACTAAAGATGCAATATTAAGTAAAGGCATGAAGATTGATAGCAATAAAAACTATGGATTAGATAGTGGGATCAACTAAGAAAATAATATACTTGATTCGCTTTAGTTATTGCTTATAGGTTAGTGTTTTCTCATTTGTAGTTAGGTGAAAAGTACAAATATATAACCCTACCCCTATTGTTTAGGGTAGGGTTATATATTTTATTAAACACTATCTACATCGCACAATGCTTTACGGACAAGTATTGGCCCTATCAATTCAAAAACAACCACTGCCGCAAGAACAACCGGCATAATTGAATCCGGTGTAAAGAACGGTTTCTGTTCAGCAATAATAGCTAAACCAATAGCCACACCAGCTTGGGGGGTTAGGGCTCTGCCTAAATTCCGTTTCCAACTTAAAGGAAAAAGTGTTAATGCTGTTCCTATACGACTACCCACTAGTTTAGCAAAAAAACGTGCAGCTATATACACCATGCCAATTTGCCCTACAACCGGAAGAACTGATAAGTCCAGTTTTGCACCTGCTAGGGTTAGAAAGACCAATAAAATCGGATGTTCAACATCCATGAGCGATCGACTGATTCGCTGGGGTTTTCGGGAAAAATTGATATATACGACACCGGCTGTAATTGCCGCCAGTAGGGCAGGTGTACCCCATTGATTCGATAATCCTACTGTTATCAGAATCGCTCCTAGAGCGGAGACTAAAATACGGCCATCACTTTTAGCCATATGGGATGTAATTACCAAAAACACACCAGATACTATACCTAATAGTAAAGAAACCCCTATATCCCTTGAAGCCATTACAATGGCTGGTGTATTTGCTACATCAGTAGCAGTAAAAGCCACTTGCATAAAACTAAGGACAATACCGAAAAGTGTAATGGCGAATAGATTATCCAAAGCTACTACTGACAAGAGTACCTTACTGAAGTCTCCCTTGGTAGGGGTTTCCCTTATACAGGCAATAATGGCTCCTGGAGCTGTAGCAATACTAATCACTCCAAAAACCAGGGCATATCGAAAAGGTAACCCAAACAGATATAGTGAACCAAATACAACGATCAAGGTAAGAAGAGCCTCCACCATAAAAACTGTAGCTGCATCTTTGGCTAACTTACGCATTGTTCCCCAGTGAAGTTCAGCACCAATTGAAAGGGCAATAACACCCAAAGCCAGTTCATTGATTGGTGCAAGTTGGTACATTGCCTCCACACTAACTAAGCCCATAACAGAAGGGCCAACAAGGATTCCAGCTAATAGATTACCGGTTACCGACGGAAGCTTTATAGCACGAGCTAGTTTTCCTCCAGCAGCTCCAGCCAAAAAAATAATCCCAACAGCTAAAGAAATATTCATTGTAATCACTCATCCCCCTCTGTTTTTACTAGGCCTTTACAAAAATCGATGGGAAGTGTCATTACAATGCCGGTGTCAGGTTTATTTAAGTCTCCAACAACTCCTTCTATGGCATCGATTGCTTTTTTTAGGCATTCTTTTGATTGAATAACGGTGAAGATCATCTTGTTACATGCAGGGTCCTGCCCGAACTCAGCAAAACGAGAAAAAAATGGAATATGATCGGCTATAATATGTGCCATTCCCTTGCTGTCCACCACTGTTCCACCCTTAACACCAACTTTATAAAACTCATCCAGAATGTCAGTCACTTGGTCCGGATTGTCTATGATTGCAATTAATAAATGCATCTGGCAATACCTCCTTATTTATGTAGTACAATTTTTAAAGAACTAATAAGGTTCTCTATAAAGAGCATATCACTTTCTAACTTAAGTATCAAATGTGTGATTACATTGGTCTACTAATGTAGCCATTATTCCATAAGGCTATAGCCTTACTTATTTAAATATCTCCTACACTTCTCTAGTTTTTTCCGTCCCCAAAATAGCCATAGCTTCTTTGTATTTTGGATGAACTTTGCCTACCAAACGCCAAAAGGAACGGTCATGATTCATATGTATTAGATGACAGAGCTCATGTATAACAACATAGTCAACGGCATTGAGGGGAAACATGATTAATTTCCAATGGAAAGTTAAGTGTCTCTTTGAGTTACAGCTTCCCCATTTGGTTGGGTGGTTTTCTATGGAGAAGGATTTGTATTTTACTTTAAAGTGTGATTGGTATAATTTTAATCTTTCTTCAATTAATTTTCGACTAGCTTTTATATAAAAAGTCTGCAGGGCATCAGCAATATCAATTTCTCCTTCTTGTGGACTGATACATATAAAGGCTTTGCCATCCCATTGTATAGTAATCTTTTTTATTGATGAATCTACTTGTGTATATAGAGGATAAGACTTTCCTAGATAATAGCAATTAATTTTAGGTTGTTGTTCCATATAGGTAACTCCTTACATCAACTTATTTATCGGACAGTTAGAGTGTCAAGGAATTGTCCTTTGTCACTCTGTATTATCCAATAGGTCTTCTATTCTTCTAATTCCAGCTCCAGGAGGTAGAGCACCCATGACAACTTTTTCCCAAGGAGCTCCTATTACGGACTCCATAATAGCTATTGTCCCTCGGTCATCCTTTGTTCTAATTAACCTACCACATCCTTGTTTTAATTTAAGACCCATCTCAGGATAATCAACTGTCATCACTGGATCTAACCCTTTTTCCTCTGCCTCTTTACGTTGTACTTCAATTAAAGGATCTAGAGACGGAAACGGAAGCTGCCAAACTATAAGAAGGGATAGTGCTTCACCAGGGACATCAATCCCCTCCCAAAAACTAGCACCAATCAGTACAGATGACACTTCCTCTCGAAATTTTCCCACAAGGTATCCTCGCTCTCCTTTGTCCTCCCATAAAACCTCGAAAGGTAGCTGATAGTTCTGAAATTCCTTTCTAATTTTTCGAACTTCATCTAGGGAGTTGGTAAGTACTAGAGCTCGTCCCTCATGTATCTTTAATAAAGATACTAATTTTTCAACACCAAGGGAAAACCTAGTATCTTCATCACTATTTGACAAGCCTTGAGGCAAATAGACAACAGCTTGTTTTTCAATATCAAAGGAACTTCCAACAGTAGAGCAGGATGTGCTTTCAAGTCCAAGAGTTCGTGCAAAGTAACTAAAATCACCTTTATTACTTAAGGTTGCAGAGGTAAACACCACAGGTAATCCCTTCTGAAACAAGTGTGTATCTAGCATTTTACTTAAATTCCTTGGAACAACCCAAAAGCTACCATCCAGTTGATTTACCCAGATAATAACATCCTTACTTTTATTCCTACGGAATCTATTTAGTGCCATCATTGCTCTTTCAATTTGAGTTTCATACATTTGTAGTAAACTTGCAGGTAGAGACTCTAGGTATAGTTCTTGTTCGATTTGTATCTCAAGAAGCAGACGATCTAATGCCTCATGAAAAGTATCCGCTGCTTTAAGTAGTGTACCATCTACTCGAAGTGCTAAACGATCGGAGCTACCACCTGCAATCACACAGTGATTAAGTTTTGCAAAGAAATCACAAGAAGCTTGCTCTAAATCAACCGCAATTGAAATTAACGATTCTCTAGCTCCTTGGATTTGTTCTAAAGAGAAGGTGATATTATCCATGTCCTCCTTAATAATTTGTTGTCCTGCCCGCATGGCCGCTGGAAGTATAACTTTATGCCCCTCGTCGAAAATGACTGCCGAATAACTAGGGAGGATTGGTGATTTGCCATCATCAATACGTTCATCTCGTGTCCATAAGTCATCAAAAAAGATTTCATGATCAGCAATAATCAAGTCCCTAGCGTGTCGATAATGTTCCCTTGCCTTAACAAGTTTACAAAACCCACGGCTAGAACACATATCACAGGACATAGACTCATCCCATCCAATCTGTTTCCACACGCGATCCGGTACAAGTGGCATTTCTGAACGTTCACCGCGATTGGTTTTCTCTAACCATTGATTAATCTCATTAGATATTGCATTTGATTTCTCTGTAAACAGGCCTCTAGATTCATCAACCCTTGCATCGCAGACATACTGACGCGGGTCCTTTGCCATTCGCGCATCTATTTCTAGCCCCAGTATATTAGATAGTGTCTGAATATCTCCCTTAGGTCCTGCTAACTGTTCTTGGAGTGCTGTTGAGGCACATGCAATCACGACAGGTTTCCCTGTAAATCGAGCATAGGCGATTGCTGTGAGTAAGTAAGCGAATGTC
>JAFIFG010000097.1 GCA_020832135.1 Clostridiaceae bacterium | reverse complement strand
ATCGCTAAATCTGTCATCATCAAGTCTTATATTATCCTTCACATCTGTTTCAAAAAGAAATGCATCCTGAAGAACTACAGCTATATGTTCCCTCAGTGAATTTCTGTTAATGTTTTTGATGTTTTTCCCATCGATATATATATTCCCAAGCCTTGGGCTATAAAAGTTCAAAATTAAGTTTATTATCGTACTTTTGCCACTACCAGTGGAGCCAACAAATGCGATGCTTTCACCACTTTCCACTTCAAAGTCTACACCTTTTAGAACATCATCTTCTTCATAGGCAAAATAAACATCCTCAAATTTCACATCTCCTTTAACATCTGTAAGTTCTGCTGGAAATTCTTCCATCGTATCAAACTTTAACAAATCGAATACATGTGTGGCAGAAGCATAGGATTCTTCCAATTCTCCAAACCTTGTGACAATGGTGTTTATGTTATTAAAAATCTTTGTGACATAATCTATTACGATATACATACTTCCGATAGTGACCGCATAACTTCCTGTTATCCTGCCAACACCAAAATATAAAAGAACAAAAACCATTCCTACATAGCTAAGAGCATCAATCGCCCTATATCCTCCGTAACTTCTGACTTTTGTGACTTCTATATTTGTTTTATATATATTTTCATTGATATCATCGAATTCATTTTTAATATAATCTTCCTTGTTGAAGGCCTGAATAATCTCCATGTTTTGGATATTTTCATTGATACTAGAATTTATATTACCAACATATTTTCGGTTAAGTGTTGTATACTTTGATGTCTTATACCTCAAATCTCTAAATATCAGGTATATAATCGGTACCAGTAATAAAAGTAATATGGCTATATAAAAATTTGTTATAAGAATCATTCCGTAGATACAAACAACCATGATGGCAGAAGTTGTCATATCCGCTAAAATTAGCTGAAACATCCTTTTCAATCTATTTGTATCATTTGTGATTCGAGAAACAATATTTCCCGCAGGCAAGTTGTCAAAATAGGATATCGGTAGCTGCGTTACATGTTTATACACATCTTTTTGAACATTAAATGCAATTTTGTTCGCCGCTTGTTCAAATGATACAATAGCTAAATTGCTAAACAATCCACTAAAAAGATAAACTATTAAGTAAATCACAAGAAGCTTTACAATTGTCATAAAGTCTGACCTTCCCATATCTAGCTTTATATAGTTATTCAGTAGATACCCGATAATTATAGGGCCTATTATTTCCATAGCTGTACGTACCATTGAAAGTACTAATCCGATGGATAAAGATTTTGATTCTTTCTTTGCATACTGCTTTAATTGTTTTGTCACTAGTTCACTTCGTATCTTATTCTTCATCAAATCGACTCCTTGCCATCTGATTCTTATACTGTTTAGAGTACCACTTTCCTTCTTTAAGAAGTTCTTGGTGTCTTCCTCTCTCCACGATTTTACCCTTGTCTAGAACTATAATCTCATCAAGATCCTTAACTTGACTTATCCTGTGGCTTGCAATAATCATAGTCTTTCCTTTTCTGTTTGTCATGATATTGTTGATGATGTTCTTTTCTGTCCTTCCATCAACTGCGCTCATAGAATCATCCAGTATCAATATATCAGGATTTTTAAGAAAAGCCCTTGCAATACCAATTCTCTGTTTTTGACCACCAGAAAGAGAAACCCCCTTCTCGCCACAAAGCGTATCTAAACCTTTTGGAAATATGCTAAGATCTTTTTCGAAATCAGCAAGTCTTATGGCATCCATAACCTCTTCGTCTGTAGCATATGGCTTCGAGAGTTTAATATTATCCCTAATACTTTTTGAAAATATCATATGGTTTTGCGGTACATATCCGATTAGTTCTCTTATGCTTGAAATCCTGTATCTATTGATACTGTCACCATTAAGATAGATGCTATTTGTCCCCATCGGATATAGATTCAACAACTGTTTTAAAAAGGTTGATTTACCAGAACCTGTTTTACCCAGTACTCCCAGTGATTTTCCCCTTCCAATTTCAATATTCAACTCTTTTAAAATATCCTCTTTTAATGATGGATATTTGAAACTATGATTTCTAAATTCTATATCTGGACTTCTGTTTATATCAACAGACTCACCATACTCCATCATATCTTCCTTATAATCTAAGACTTCTTGAACTCTATCCATTGAAGCATTCCCCTGTTGTTTTAGGTTGATGAAATTTCCAAATGCATACATCGGCCACACCAGCATGTTTAAATAATACGTAAAGGAAACCAACTGACCTATGGAAATCTCTCCTCTGGAAATTAAAACTGAACCGTAACCTATGGCTATGATAAATGTAATTGCAGGTATAATTCTTTGAATAGGAGTCAAGAGAGCCTGGTATTTTACTACATCCATATTCTTGTTACACAAGTCTTTTCCTCTTTGTTCAAATTTATTGTATCTTGATTTTTGAAGGTTGAAAACTCGAATAATTCTTATACCTTCTACATCTTCCAGAACGTTTGTGTTCAGATTATCAAATGCTCTTTGTACCATGCCCCATCTCATATATATTTTATTTCCAATCAATATACTTAAGTATGCGAGAATTGGAAGAGGTATTATCGCCGCCAAAGTCAGTTTAACATCCACTACGATCATCATCATTATAATTATAAATATAGGAAATACTGTGGAGTCGAACAAACTAAGTGTACCGAACCCAGCCAAATTACTAATACTATCCACATCATTTGTCGCTTTCCCCATAAGAGAACCTGTAGAGTGCTTTTCAAAAAACCTTAATGATTGTTTTAATAATTTCGTCATAAGATTGTCTCTAGTTTTATAATCTATTTCATTTGCTGCTCTGAATGTAAAATAGCTCCAACCCATAGCTAAGAAATACTTTATTCCTATAATAAGTAAATCTATAGCTAAGATAGTGAAAAACACCTTTAAGCCGATGGTCCCCTCAAATATCATGTCAGTCAATATACCTGTTATATATGGTGGTATCAATCCCACTAAATCACTTAAAAGTAAAAAAAGAATCCCTAAGATATATTTATTTTTATAATAGGAAATGAACCACCAAAATTTTTTAAACATATGTAACCTCCTGTTTCATGAAGGGTTTCCTTCTCAAGTTTACTATAAAAATTGCTACTCCAGTCACAATAAATTCCGTTAAAACAAAAGACAACCAAATCCCCATCATACCCCAAGTTCTACTTAACAGGAGAACTAGAGGAACAATAATAATACATCCTCGAGCCACAGAAATAATAAACCCACCCTTTGCATATTCTATAGCGCTTAAATACGTAGCCATGATTATATTTACACCTACAAAGAAAAATCCTATAAAGTAAATTCTAAGCCCCAACTTCGCCATCTTGGCTATTTCTAAATTCTCCTCACTGTTAAAAATTCTGATGATACCATCGGTGTTGAAAAATATACCGATATACATAAGGAAGGCTATCATCATGGAGGTGAATAGAGAAAGTTTCAGCACTTTTCTTAATGCTTCATTATTTTTCAGCCCATACTCCCTACTGATAATAGGTTGAATGCCTTGTGCTACTCCAATAACTATTGCAATTCCAACAAAGGCGATATTGGCAACAATACCATAGGAAGCAACCCCTAGATTACCCTCAAGTCTTAAAATTGCTAAATTAAAGGTTATAAGAACAATAGCAGAAGAAATTTCAGTAATAAAAGCGGATGAGCCTAAACTAAATATATCGTAAACAGAAGGCATCGTTATCCTACTAGGAATGTATCTAAAAGTATTTGCCCTTTTTCTAAAGTGGCATAACAATATGCCTATACTGATTATTGGTGCAAAACCTAATGCTAAGGCAGCACCAAACATTCCCATTTTAAATGGAAACATGAATATATAATCCAAAATAATATTTCCAAAGCTTGCCGCCAGCATTGCAATCATTGATAAATTGGGATTATTATCGTTACGTACAAAAGCAAGCACAATATTATTTAGGATAAAAAATGGTGCAAAGCACAGTATTGTCGTCAAGTAGACTTTAGTCATGGGCAATGTAGATAAATCAGCACCTAACATTAAAGCTAAAGATTCTGAACGGAATATACCAATGATGACAAAGATAACACCTATAAGAGCACCTACTTTCATACAGGTAGTAAATACTATATTAGCCTCTTGATCTTCCTTTTGGGATTTTAGTATACTGTACCTTGTGGCTCCTCCAATTCCAATCATCAAACCGATACCATGAATTACACAGTAAACCGCAATAGAAAAATTAAGTGCAGCAATACCTGTGGCTCCCAATGCTTTGGATATAAAAAAAGTATCCGCTACAATGTAACAGGAAACCCCTATCATCCCTAGAATATTTAAACTTACATATTTTATAAAATTTTTAAAAATAGATTGTTCCATCCACCATTCCTCCTTCAAAACAAAAAGGCGTTCCAGAAACATTCCTTCTAAGACCTAACGGAATGTTTTAGAACACCTTAAAATCTTTACCCGGTGACAAAGATTAGGCTCATCTCTAAAGATAATTTTTATTGTAATATAGTTTTAGCAGGGTGTCAATACCAACTCAAATTTCTACATTTGCTTTACTCTTTTCCCATGCCAGTATAGATATAAACTGCACCAAACTTTCATAATGTTACCAATAGCATCTAACTCCAACATTGACTCTACATCAAGATTCAAGCGAGATACCACATTTAGAACAAAAACGATCATCTATAGCATTGAATTTAGATCTCATATAATTGTTTCTCCATGGGCCGTTTATTTCAACAGTTTCTCTTATCATCTACAATTCTATCAAAGTATATCTTATAATCATATTGAAACCTTGAAATATAGGGAACCAAAGCTTGTATAGTAACTTTATATACTATTCTATAATTCACTATAACTTTCAGATGGGTGGGTGGCACCCATTCTACAGCAAAAATAGCAGAACTTTTTAAAAGTAGCAAGATTATCTCAGTAGTTTACTGGTTTCTTTACTTTAAAATTTATTATTAATTCCCACTAAAAAAGCTAGTGTTCAATAACACTAGCTCTAAGTTTATATAAATATTTGGATTTCGCTTTTTTCCATCAGTTCTTCTATTATTTGCCCAATTTGCTCTTGTTGTTTTCCTTGTTGTATTTGGGCTTCTAACTGGTCTTTTACCTCCTCAAAGGATGGCATTTCTTGAACTTCTTCTGCCCCCTCCATTTGTAGCTCCATTTGCATCTTATACTGCTCATACGTCTCTTTTACTTCGTCTTCTGATACAGCAACTTCTTTAACCTTGCTTTGTATCAGTTGTTCAATTTGCATTTCATCAACCAACATATCTTTTAATGCATTTTCTGTAAGCTGACTCTCTTGTAAAGCCATCTCAAACTCTTCCTCTGTAGGAAATTGAGTCTTTATACTTTCTAGCTCTTCTTCAACCATTTCATCAGGGACATCATATCCCCCTTGTTTTGCCTCCTGTAACAGAACCTCCTGTTGAACTAAACTATTAATAGCTTGCTGCTTTATTTGCTCTAGGATTTCTTCCCCTTCTTCCCCTTCAAGGGCAAATCCCTGTTGCTCATAACTAAACATCATTTGTTCAACGGTATCTTGAAATACCTCTATATCAATATCTACACCATTTACAGTGGCTACAACATCACCCATTTCACCTAAATCGTTGGCTGAATTATTATTTTCTGTAGTACAGCCAATCATTAAAATTGCCACCAAACCTACAACAAGTACTAATAAACTTTTTTTAGAAAACATGTAATACTCCTCTCCATTTCAATTATTTTTTGTCTAGTGTTCATGGTAACATACTCCTATTTAAATTTCAAATAACAATTATATAGTTTTTTCTACTTGTAAATTAAACTATCCTATTTAAAATCCATAGCTAAGAAGTAGTTGCTGTTCTTTTATAGGAAGATTTTTCTTCTACTCTTTTTGGTTGTTTAACATGCCCTACAATATATACTCCTATATTCAGCTTACTTATTATAAAGGTAGTCACAATGGAGGCCACTGTACTGCCTAAGAATAATATCAGCAACATAGTAATTGGATGTATATTCAAATAAGAAGTATTCTGGATTAATTGTACCCCTATATATAAGAAAAGCATGTGTAGTAAATATATACCAAAGGAAAAACGATTTATAAGTATGAATATATTTGGCATCACTTTTAGTTTTATTGCAATGTAGTAGATTAACAGCATCATACTTGTAGCGAATAATACCATATCTATTCTTTTGGAGCTGTTTATAACTAAAACTCCACTTGTATATAACCTATATACAATAGCTCCTGTTACTACTGGTAAAATTAACAGCTTTTGTTTGTGCTGTTCCAGCATCTTAATAAAGTAGTCATAGTTTTTCCCAGAATAATATCCAAGAGAAAAATAGAATATCCATGCCGGAAAACTACCCCAAGAAAGTCCGTGCCATATATATTCACCATAGGGGATAGCAGTAGGGTCTACAAAATTAAAAAATCCTAGGTAGAGCAGATTTACTACAAGGGATAGATTTATTATTTTTCTAGGTGAAACTCTACTTAAATATTTGTGTAAAAATAAATGTAAAAAGTAAAACTGGAAAATAACAATAATGAAATAACCATGCCTATAAAATCCAAAGAGTAAGTTTCTTATTGCATACAGGCCAAAGGTCCTCATGACCATTCCTTGAGCAAAGTCATTTGCCTCATGGGTCATAAGTACTGCATAAATAAGACTCATAGAAATATAAGGTATTAAAATAAGTCGAACCCTCTTTTTCATAAAGTTTTTAGGTATCTCCTCAGCATAAGCATAGGATAATAAAAACTCAGATAAGAAGATAAATACTGGTGTTCCAAAAGTTAAAAATAATCTCAAAGTCATTAAGGAAGTCTCTTGATAACCTGTTAGTTGTGTGTCATAGATTTCTACAACTCTAGTAATGGAGTGTAGTAAAACAACACATAAACATGCTATGCTTCTTAGTAAATAGACCTCCTTAATTGTCCTTTTTGACATCAACTCCCCCCTTTGAATTGTAATTCCTTTTTAAAAAATAAATTGAAAGTTATGAAGACCTTTTTCACCTCGTCTAATAAAGTTCTGTATAAAATTTAAATTTGTCTCCTCTAATAATACTCATTCTTAGTTCCACAGGTTTATTTCCTGCTGCTAAAGTAATTCTTTCCGTATAGAAAACAGGAGAAATTTTTGGAATCTCAAGTAATCCTGCCTCGATTACATTAGCTATTTTAGGCTCAATATATTCTTGAGCTTTAGCTATTTTAACTTTATATTTCCATTCTAAAAGATCATATATAGATTTATTCTCCAAGTCTTCATCTATGATCCCCTGAGCCACATCCTCAGGAATATAGGATGTTTCAAGTATCATCGGAATATTATTAAATAAGCGAAGCCTTTCAATTTTAAAAAGAGAGGTTTTTTCATCAACCTGTAATTTTTCAATTAAATCCAATGTAGGTACTATTTTTTCTTTGCTAATTACTTTGGAACCTATATTATGAGATGAATCTTTAAATTCTCTACCGAAACTATAAAAGTTCAATAAACTCTGCTCTATTTTAGGCGATTTAATAATAGTTCCCTTTCCTTTTTCTGTATAAATAAGTCCTACATTTTTTAACTCCTTTAGAGCATTTCTTATGGTGGTCCTTGTAACATCAAATTCTTCTGCTAAGGTAGTTTCTGAAGGCATCAATGAATTAACAGGATAAACATTGTTAAATATTCTTTCTTCTAAAATCTCTTTAATTTGTAAATAGTAGGGTGCCCCCTTCTCTTTAATGAGGCTCTTCATTATTTCTTCCTCCTAAATAATTTATTAAAAAATCTATACTTTGCTATTAATAACAATTAATATAAACATTATCTACTAACAGTATACACCATGTTTACTTGTCTATACAAGTAAACATGGTGCTGAATAATTTTCCATCAACAAATCCATCTCTACTTATCCCTCTGTTTCTTTCTCTACCCTCCTTTGATGATGCTGATACATGGTACCTAATAGAGTGTGCATT
Organism: Clostridiaceae bacterium; assembly: GCA_020832135.1. Taxonomy (GTDB): domain Bacteria; phylum Bacillota; class Clostridia; order Peptostreptococcales; family Natronincolaceae; genus JAFIFG01. The sequence continues at coordinate 807 of JAFIFG010000097.1, read as the reverse complement.
ATCGAAAATATGAATAAACTTATACCGGTGATTTTGTTTCGGTAAATGTGGAGAATTGCAATGGTTTTATATTTTTCATGGCTACAACCATCGATGCTAATCTTATAATGCCAAACATGTTTTGTGGACCAAATAGTGTTTCCCGGATGAATGACTGTGGGGAGAAGGTTGTTGACCCTAAAGGTGTTATGCTGTGGGCAGTAGGAGTACAATAAAAAATAGAGGAGGTACCTTTTTAGGTAACTTCCTCTATCTACTATTGAATATCATCTCTGTAGTACTAGTCTTGAAAAGTTATTAGTTATAATTTTTTTCTGTATATTTTTATTTATTACACATAAGGATACTGACATGTGGCACTAGTAGAATTATCTATATGAACACATGTAATTGCCTCAGCATTTTTAAAGAGTTTCTGACAATCTTCACTAAGTCGTATTAAAGTTACTTTCTTTCCTAAGCTATTGTACTTTTCCGTTATAGAGTTAATTGCCTCAATAGCAGAGTGATCCATCACCTTTGCATATTTAAAATCAATAACAATATTATCTGGATCATTATTAATATCAAATAAGTCCTTAAAGTTCAATACAGAAGCAAAGAATATAGTTCCATTAATCTTATATATCTTAGTATTCTCTCCATCATTCTCTACATTTACATAAATTAACCTGTTGTGCTAGTTAAAATTTACAAATAGAAAAACTCCAGCGAATTATGTTAACCTATCTTTGATAACCACGACGAAATCAAGATAGGAGGATAACATATGCCGGAGCTTACTAAGAAATATTCTATCAAAGAAAT
>JAFIFG010000090.1 GCA_020832135.1 Clostridiaceae bacterium | reverse complement strand
TCTTATATTGCATATTAATAATTGTTTTTTGCTTCTTCAACAAGCTTTAATACTATGTGTAAGTTGTCCCCTTTATAAATCCATCTGCAAGTACCCATTTTCTTTTCTATTGCTTCTTTATCATTTAAAATAATGACACCTGGTAATTTTGTAACTGGCACATTAAATTCAACTTCTAAGTTCTTTTTCCTTTTAACTACCTTCAAAATTCTCCCTTTGGATCCAACGAATGTAACACCTGTTTTATTATACTTAGGTGTAAAAATGCTTCCTAGTTTGCAACCTATCTTGTTAATAATTTCCTCTCTATGATCCCCAAAACTATAATCTATGCTTTCATTATCTAATTCCACTTTTGGTGTTGCTACTGCATGGGTGAGTTCAATTTCTACTTTAGACTGATATTTACTATCAAATTCATTAAATTTAGGATTTAAAATAATATCAAGCATTTTTTCTACTACCTTTCGCTCGCTCTCACCTTCAAGCTCTTTCCAATAAACCCTTACAGTTCCTGAGTTAGTTTTAAAAAACCTGTGCCATCTTTTATCCTTCGTATCACCAGATACAGGTTTAAAACTTTCCCTATAATGACTTATTACTCTATTAATTATTGGCTTACCTTTTCCCACATACAATATTTTTTTCTCTAATGATTCATAAACATATAGTCCATTTTGAGTGCCTATACTCTTTTTTAAAAATGCTTCTGTTTTCTTCCTATGAAGATCATTTTCAGGTTTTCGATGGTTTAACTCAATTTTATTCCATAATTGCTCATTTACAGGATAAAACCCTAACTCTTTTAACCATTCTATATATTTATCTTTCATAACAACCTCCGTTTAGATTTTGCCTAACGTCTTCGTTGTTGCCGACGTTCATCAACCTAAGTAAATTCCTACTTGTCTAAACTTAAGACTGATGAATGTTGGCAACAACATGTTAGGTGATGTACATTACGGAAGTAATCCACTTACTACCTATTACCAGGAATGATAACGTTTAGACATATATGTACAAACAACCACATCGCAATAGCCTTTATCATCGATTGGCATGTTTACTATACTACAATTATTTTCAACAGTTAACTCAATCCCCGTTTTTTCTACAATCCTATCTAGATAAGATTTCCATCTGGTATCATCAGTAGGAACCGAGAATAAAACAAATGCAATAATACCATAATTTGAATTTAGCTTTTTTGTATCATCAACTATAGAATTAATATTTTTTGTTATCGGGCGAGTATTATTATTAATACCTTCTTGCTTCCAATTTGTATTAGGAGTTTTCAATTCTATAGAGTAAGGATTCTCATCATGAAAAAAGGTAATATCTGTTCTATCTCGTCTATAAACTACTTTAGATTCTACCTCTACTGATTTCATACCATTTAATTCTAAGTAACTAGCTAATTCAAATTTTAACCAACCTTCGAATTTAGATTTTTGCCTTAATGGTATTTTTAATAATTCTTTATTTTCATTTATAATATTTACAATTGCTTCCCTAATAAATATATGAATGATACTCACCCCTTCAATACACTAGTAATGTATGTTACCTAACGTCTGTGATTCCAGATGCCCTCGAAGTATGAGAGGGTGTGCGTAGCGTACTGGAATCAGCTTGTTAGGGGATGGAATTAATGGAAGTAGCGATAGTTATGAATAACCCAACAAATTATTTATACTTTCTTCTGTTATTTTGATTATATGTATAAATTTTTCAGCTCTTTTTTCTAAAAAAATTGAATTATGTTTTTTAAGCCTATTTTCCTGTGTTATTCTTATTGTCATATCCATTGAAGTTATTAGATCAAAATGCTTATCATTATCTGCTACATATGATAAAACTGGATATAGTCTATCATTTATCTTTTCAAACTTAATGGTAGATAAAAAATAAGAGGTTAATTTATACAAATCCTTGTCACACGTCACTAAAATTGGATTATGAATATCATTTATCGAATCGCCTCGAACCGAATTTACTGAAACAGCTGTAATTATTCTCATAAATAATATATCCCAACTTGAATTCCATAAATTTTTTTTAATATCTTTTTTATTATTCAATTTTAACAATCTTCTAATTTCATTCTTTTTCTGTTGATCATTTGAAAACAATAAATGTTGAATTAGTAATAATTCATAAGCACCAAACACACCAATTTCATCTGACATAAATATACAGATATCATTATAAATACTTTCGCAATCCTTCTCTATATCATATATTAGAAATAATTCGTATATTTTTATCAGTACAGACATTGTGGTAATGATTGAAATATTTTGTTCAATATTTTCATATATAGAATCTAGTTGACGTGTTGTTCCCTTTTTCGGTTTATATTCACTAATATAATCTTTTTTATTTACAATTCTATCCTTAACCAACGGGTCAAAAAATAGACCTCGAAGTGCTTCATTATATCTATTGTACTTTATATCATCAACTCTAACATCCTGAATATTCCAAGAAAGTTCTCTAATTGCTACACTACTAATTATTCCCCTGTTTTTTAGAAAATCGACTAAATTTAACAATCCATTGATTTCATCATCTTTCATCTTTGAAGGATTATAAAATAAATCTCTCAATGACATTACAATATTTGAATCTAATAAATACGACTCAACAAAACCTTCATTTTTCATATGTTCATATAAACCATTTTGTATAAATTCAATATTTTTCCACATGAAATCCCCTTCTTTAATCATATAAGTTCTTCAATATTTATACTTTTACAATATGTTAATTGATTCTGTCCCCTAACGTTCCGCGAACTTACGACGTGGACATCTTTCCGAATTATTGTCCATGTCGTGAGTTCGCTGTTAGGAGACGTGCCTCATCGTCCCAATGCGATACACTAAATCTTATTGCTTGAATCTTCAGCAAAGAAATCAATGAAGCTTCTTCCAAACTGGCTCAGTTGAATTCTTTCGTTCTTTCTGATTTTTGGATTCTTGAGCTTATTCGAAACTTTCTTCGCTTTGCCCTTTTCAAGCTCATTTAGGAACTTAGAAAGCTCTAGGAGTGTCTCATATATCTCCTTTTGGTCCTTATCATATGACGAAATCAATAATCCAGATCTTAAAAGCTTATCTTTAATAAACCTATATTCGTCATATTCCAATGACAATTCATCAAGAAACTTCTGGAAATTATTCTCAAAATATTCAGGGGAGTTATAATCGAATTGCTTTAAGACTAATATGTCTATCTTTCTTAGACTCTTAAGTACATCAAAATATAATGCCGTATTATCAACGTCCTTAGTATCGTTGATAAGATTCTTGATGCCATTAACAATATAAGGAATTTTTTCTTCATCTCTTTCTTCACTTACATAATCAACAATCATGTCGGAAAACTCGCTACTAAACGCAGCCTTTCTTTCTTCTGATATGTCATCAAACTTAAGTTTCATATCGTTCAGCTGCACCTGAAATTCTGAAAGAAGTCTATTAATATTGCGCTCATATCGCTTCTGCTTAATGTTAGATATAACTGCTGTAAATCCAGGAATTATAGCTCCTGCCGCACCTTCAAGAAATAATTCAGAAACCACCGCTACTGCTGGTTCACCATAAATTTCAATAAGTTCAAATCTATCATTCTTCTCCATAATTCCCTCCAAACATCAATTTAAAAACTTGTCACTTAAGTATCAGATGGGGCATGTCTCCTAACGTCTCGCATTGCCGAAGCCTTTGAGCTGGACCCTAAAGAAATGCTTCTTGGCGGAGCTTGGCTCCCAGCGAAAAGGTTTAGGTCGGAGCACAGCGGAGCCGGCAATACATTGTTAGCCGATGTTGGCTTGCATCAATTTGAAAATTAGTTCAGCTATCTATACAACTTGATATCACGTTTATCTTTTACAAATAATCTCATCATTTCTTTTACTTTTAGTAACAATTCATCAAATGTTATTATTACAACACTCCTTAATTCATTTCTAAATAATTCAAAACACCTTTTCTCATCTACATTTAACTTAGAGGAGTTACCTATAATTAATATACACTTTGGATTATTAGACTCATATCTTTTTTCATTATCGCTTTTGTTAATATTTTGATAGTAATTTTTTTGTAGTTCATCTTTATAATATATCAATTGATTTACTGCTCCAGAAAATTCACTCGATAATCTATATGTATTCCTATATTTTATACTTACTAATTTCGTATTGGGAGACTTAATTTCAACTAAATTTATACTATTTGTGATAACATTTTTATAAGTAAAATCAATATAATTTCCTTTTTTTCCCTGAATGCACATTCCACCCACATATGCTTGAGGTTGCAATATAATGTTAGGATCAGAGAAGCATTGAGCTAGTATCCACGAATACTCTTCAAATAATTTCTGCCAAAATGACTCCGATTCTTTGTCAATATTCTTTTCCCATTTTGTAATCAATTTGGTGTAGTCAGTTAGACCATAAAATGATTCTTCTAACCTACTTTCAATATTATCTAGTTTTACTAAAGCTACATTAAAGGCTGATTTAATATCCAATACACTACTATCTATTTTTATAAATAACCACTTTTCTTCTTCTTGATATTTAGATATTGGATGTTCACCCTTTAGGCATATCTGACTATCACCTTTGATTACTTCCTCTAGCTTTTTAAAGTAATAGTTTATAGTCCAATTACTTTCCCAGCCCTCTTCATCTAGGAACCTAGAAAAAATGACATGAAGATCATCATTATATTTCATAAACTCTACCATCTGAAAAGGCATCATTACTCTTTCCAAAGGCTGTTCAACCCTATCATTTCTTATATTGAGAAAACTAATTGATAAATTATTTGGTATTTCTTTTATTTCCAAGTCTTTAATTAACTGGTACAAACAAATATCACTTTTAGTATCACTACATTCATAATCATCATTAGAAATGTGATAAATATCCGGTGTATGTAAAACTAGATGACTATTTGAATAAGTGTACTTAATTTGAGTGTTTCTAATCTTAACTTGCTTTTCTTCTGTATCTATAAGTATCTCCATCTTTATCTCCTCTCTAAATATTGCAGAAGCAACACACTTAATTTCTTATAACAAAAAACTATAAGTGCCAATGTTGGCTAACGGTTTTGCCATTCCCAACGCCTTCGAACTGGACCCCATACGAATACCCTCTTGGTGGTGCTTGCACCCAGTGAGAAGGTGTGGTGCTGACCTTGCTCCATGACGGTGCCTACAGAAACTTGCCTCTTGACGGTGCTTCTTGCACCCTTGTGGGAATGGCTTGTTATATGTAGTGCCCTTGCACTGCAACCAGTTTACCCTACAACATTCTTTAACTTACTCTTCTAAAACATCAAACGTCTTAATACACTTCCTTTTTATATTATAAGTTTTCTTTCAAATCCATGCTCAACCTTATCATATCTATACACTGTATTCCATTCTCATAAATTGGCTCATCATAATGTTTTATAAAAAAGTCCCTATCAATTGCTGTAATCCTAAAACCAACTTTTTGATATAGTGCTAATTGAAATATGCTTGAATTTGCAGTCCCAATTTCTAGCACTTTTGCACCATCTATTGATGCCCTGTTAATAGCATCTTTCAGCAACAGTTTTCCTAGCCCTTTTCCTTGATACTCTTCTTTTATAGCAATATTGATAATCTCAACAGTCTCAGGTCGGGTATTAATCAAAACGTACTCCCCAACAACATTACCACAATAATTTGCTACAAATACTTTTCCTCTGACAATATATTCATCAACAATTTTCTGTGATGGATCTGCCAATAACAATAAATCGTATATTGAATCATTCATATTACTTGTTTCTTCTATAACAATATTTAAACTTATATCACTCAATGTAATCTCTCCATTCTAAAATCCCCAGAGAACCTCTCAATATTTTAGGGCATTACATATAACGTCTCGCATTTGCGACGTCCCTGAGCCGGACCCGCTTGATCCCGCCCCTTGACGGAGATTCGCTCCCGGTGAAGGGATGTGGTGCTCTGACCTTACCCTTGACACGTGCTTCTCGCACCTTTATGCAAATGTATTGTTATAGGTAGTGATGACGTTTTTTATCTCTATAATCTTTCGCATAAAACAGATAAAATGCAACAGATTATTCATATTCCCTTATATCTTCAGATTTCATTTGAGACTGCACATGATAAATAGTAAAGGTTTCGGGTAATAATTGCTCATTATATTCAATGTCATAGAAATTAGCTATTAAACGATTTTCATTTCCACTAGAAAAGATATTGTACTCCATAATTTTGTCACCAAGATTATTATACTCTTTATTAAAAGTATTAATGGCACCGACATTTGTCTTGCGAATACTTTTGATTAAC
>JAFIFG010000087.1 GCA_020832135.1 Clostridiaceae bacterium | reverse complement strand
CGATATACTTTATTCCTTCGTGATCATTTTCTTCTTCGTCATCTTAGCCTGATTCGCTATCCATGTCTGCTTCGTAATCGTTTCCTGCTTCGTCATCATTGCCTGCTTCGCCATCGTTGCCTGTGTCATCATCATTGCCTGCTTCGTCATCAGAATCCTTTGGTACTTCCATATTTTCTTCTTCACCATCTTTATCTTCAGGAGTTTTGTCCTCTCCTGGATCTACTGCTCCTTCATTATCCGTTCCATTGTTAGGATCTTTTGGTATTGAAGGACTATTTCCCCCAGGAGATCCACCAGGTCCACCTGGCTGTTGAGTGTTAGCATTCCTCTCACTTGCTAATGCCTCTCTTAAACTTTCTATTTCCCTTAAGAGACTATTAATCTCTTGATTTTTACTATTTTGTTGACTTCTAAGAGCTGATGAAAGTCTATCTATTTCTTTATTAAGCTCTTCTGTCTCTTGTAGCAACTTTTTATTTTCTTTTCTTAGCTCTCCATTTTCTTCTTTTAATTCTTCATTTTCATTCTCTAATTCACTGATTTCAACCTTTGCTTCATCTAATTTTTCATTAAGTTCTTCTGCTTCTTCTTCTAACACTTCAACTTGCCTTTCAAGACCAACAATCACTCTAATCTTTTCATTTATTCTTTCCACCAAATTTACAACTACATTATATAAATTGTCTAGATATTTTTGTAGTGTAGGAGCAATTATACTGATAATTTTACTTTGATGTTCAGTTAATTCTAGCTTTTTTATTGGCACTGATGCCAGCTCTTCTTTATATGTTTGTTTCCCACTTTCATTTGGTGAATCACTTTGGATTCCAAAGCTTTTTATAGTACTAGGTGGAGATGCTATTAAGAAATTGCTTTCCACTATTGGTTCTGACCATGCTGTGAGGGAAGCCATATCAGCGATGTAGTTTGCCATTTCATTTTCAGACGAAAAATTTCTTCTTATTTTTTCTTCATATTTATCTGTTAAGTATTTGACTCTAAATGAAATTTTAAGTTCTTCATCGATAAAATCATTTAGATACTTAACTCTAACCTTTCCTTCTATCCGGCTATTATTTTGTAAGCTTTTTAACCTTTGGTATTGAGCACTATCTATAGCTACATCTATAGATCTAGAGTATTCTTGATATCCTTTAAGTTTTACTGGATTAATATGTGGAATGTAATCAGCTGCATCCCCTGTTACTTCAAAGTAAATAGTGGGACTACATTCCGCACCTTCTGCCTTCTTTAATTTAATTGCAGTAGAATTTCTGTTTCCTTGGCCTGGTTTATCCTCTACTATATAAAAATATTCAAGAATATCCTCAGTACTTGCAGCTGTTACCTCCATATTCGCAGTCATTTTAGCAGTAAACCAAGAATTAGTATCCAGTGTTCCTAGAAACACCATACTAATCATTACTCCTGCTACCAAGAACCCTATTGCTCTAAATAAAATCCCTCCTGCTGAAGACTTTTGGTTTTTCATGTCTGCTCACCTCCTTCTATTAAAATTTAATATCTTTCTTATTCTTCACTTTCTGTGTTATAACCCAACAATTTACAAATCATTGTAAATGCTTCTGCCCTAGTGATGTTATCCTGAGGTTTGAATGTATCGTCTGGATAACCTACTATAATATTATTTTGGACACCTGATTTAACAAATTCCAATGCCCAATCTGATATATCCTTTTTATCAGTAAACTCTAAAGTTATATCTTCTTCTAAAGCTAGTTGAAATCCCCGCATTAATGCAGTAGCCATTTCCTCTCTTGTAATCAACCTATTGGGTCGAAATACCTTACCTATTATTGCAGGATAACCTTCAAAAGCACCTTCCTCTGTGGTGGCATGAATATAACCCCTTGCCCATTTAGGTATAGGGTCAAGATATCCTGCCAATAATTTATCCTTTTCCTCTAGCTGCAGTGCTCTGCCTATCAATACGGCCGTCTCTGCTCTAGTAATAGTGTTATCAGGCTTTATAGTATCATCTGGATACCCTACTATAATTCCTTCTTCTAATAATCTCAGTATGCAATTTTCTGCCCAATGGCCACTGATATCAGGAATAACCAATGCGAGTTCTTCTACTAATTCTTTCTCACCTTCATCCTTGTCCTTTCGGCCTCCTGATCCAGAAGAAGTAGGATTCTCATGAAGATTTACAACGAAATCCACAGTGGCTCTTAATCCTTGCAATTCATTCCCTGCATTCTCTCCATCCATTTCGATAGAATATTTTAGATCTATACTATCGTTTTTGTTTATATTAAATTGCTTTGAGGAAGGTAGTTGATAACCTTGGTAACCTTGATTTTCTTTTTCATACAGCATTTCATAAAAGCTTTTATCGTAAAGCATCTCATTAAACACCAAGAGTCTTCCACGAGTAATCTTAAGCTTCATACTTTTAGCATATTTTTCAATTAATTCTTTATCTTCAACAGGTTTGTATTCTCCATTTTCTAACTTCTCTAGTTCCATTACTAAAGCTAAGTGATCTATCTTTACCCTTTGTGAGTAGTTGTTTTTTATTCTCATGACTCCTTCCTGCTGAACTCCAGGAGCCCATAGGCCCTCACTAAACATAGGATTGCCCTTGGTATTATTCCCATAGGTTTCCACTTCGATGGTGTTATTCTCATTACCATAGGTTTCTACCGTACCGAAATTTAAAAATATACTTAATACTATAACAAAAACGACTACTATACCGAGTCCTTTAAAGTACCATTTCATTTTGTTCACCCTCCTTTTATAAAATTCAAAAAAACTTAGGGATTAAGTGCTTTTGAATTTTATAAAATGATGGATAAGATAAAACCGAGTGTACCCTCGGCTTTATCTTACTTTTTAATTGATTAGCTACTGATTATTATGTTTTAATCAAAGTTTAGAAAAATATTTTTCTTTCTAAATTTATTGTTATGGTCTTGTTTGATTCAATTCAAATGCTGTATCAAAAGTAAGTTCTTGACCTTGATATGCATTGCCAACAGAGCGCCCACCTAATATTCCAAACTCCCAAGTTACATCTATCTTCACTTCTTCTCCAGGTGCAAGTGTAATAGCTTGGCTAGGTCCTATAACATTACCATCAATAAGAACTGGCCATTTAGGTACCCACTTACCATCTACAAAATAATAAGGATGTATTTTCATTTGTAATGCACCTTTAGCATTATCAATCTCCATTGTAAAGTCCCCTGACATACTTCCATCATTTTTAACAATCCATGTTAACGGCGTCATTCCATCTGTAGCTGATGTATCTCCTGGTTGAAGATTATCAAATACATAAGATAACCCTTCTCCATCATTATCATGCACACGTTCTACATCCATCTTTAAATCCCCAGTTACGATAACATTTCCAGTACTCTCTGCCTCAGAGGTAAACCATGCAAAAGTTGCTCCCCCAGCCAATACCGCTATACACATAACTGCTACTGCAGCTATTATTAATTTCTTATTCATTTTAGGATCCTCCTCTATTTTCTTATAGCTATAAGATTTCTTTACAGCAACTCTTTTTATTCATTCCATCCAGTATTGGTCCATTGTGTTGCATAGAAAGTAATTGCTCCATTATTGAATTCACAGTTTTGATAATCATTACCTGCTTCTTCATTGAATGTAACAGTAAAATTAAATTCTACTTCTTCTCCCTCACCCAAAGGATTAACACCTACTCCAGGCTCCCACTTTAACATATCGTCTGGGTTATCTATTAAATTACGCAGAGTCCCAGTATAAGCTGTATGTGTCCCCATTTTCACTACAACATCTAATACTTCAGCTATATCAGCATTACTGTTCTCCTTATGATCAACTGTATCTCCTTTAACCATTGCTTTAAATTTCATGTCTATACTACCATCATTAACTATAGTAACACTATGTTCCACAACATCACTAGGCTTCATATTTTCCACTTCTAATGGAACTGTATTTTCTCCCAATCCAATCGCTAGTGTTCCTGCAACAAACTGATTTCCTTCAACTGTTGTTTCAGCTGAGAACCATGCCATAGTTCCAACGGTCACCGCAAAGGCTAATACCCCAATCAATAATAAACTAAATAATGCTTTCTTGTTCATAATCATTTCCTCCTCAAATTTTCTGTTATATCCACCCATTATTGTGGTATAATAACAGTAACTAAATTTTTCTAAACACTTTTTTACTTGGGTTATCTTGGCAGAGATAGCCCATTTTTCTTTCTGTGAAGCTTCGTGTTTTCCTCACCCCTTTCAAAGTTTTGTCTTTTGCTATGAACTTAAGAAGCCTTGAATATTGATGTTTTTAGCTCATTTCCTATTAGTAGGGCCACCGGCAGGAGGATTAATAGGATAAACCCAAATGGGCTTCTAGCAAAGTTTGCTATGTAACCACCCTGTGGTATTCTAAATACATAGGTTCCTACTATCTCTTCAGGGGCTACAAGACTTTGATCTATAGTGTTATTGGCATCTCCTTGGGTCTGGAACCTTACTCCATCGTCTTCTATAATAATATCTATGACTCGATGGGTTACTAGTGTATTAGCACCTACTCTATAGGTAATCACATCACCTATGTCGATGTTTTCAATTGTAGGACGCTTGGTGATAATCATATCCCCAGGGTCCAACATAGGTCTCATGCTTCCCGATAAGACAGACATAGGACTGAAGCCCATGACTGAAGGTATTTGATTTGGATTTCTCCTGGCTTGTATGGTAGAAATTCCTAAGATCACCATAATTACTAAAAGTATTATGATGACTCCATTACCAAATCCTTTTAAAATCTTTTTTGTTTTTTTCATTTCTTTTTTCACCTACCAATTTTATACAGTTTGATTATGTACTACTTTAGTCCTATTTATACATATTATGGTACAAACTAAAACATGTCTCTTTTTTAAAAAAACTAATACATTTAATCACAAAAGAAAAAGCCCTTCAAAGAAAATGACCTTTAAAAGACTTTTTTGCAATTTCTATAATGTATTCTATTATTTTACCATAATAGATATTATTTTATCTTTTGATGCACCACCGTAGTAAATTTCATATTGATTTCCTATACTATACATCATGCGATATTGGTCATCGTACTCATCATTCCCTTCCCACTGAGGCATTCCTAAAATAGCCTTAGCTTCTGCAAAACTCATACCCTCACGAGTTCCTAAGACCTCCTTTGCCTCTACAGTTGATACCCTATCATTATAATCAAAGTAAATCAAAAGATTTTTATACTCCATATAATAGTGCCCAAAAGTTCCCGTAGATATAGGCTCTCCAAATTCCTGACGAATTTGTCTTTGGTTTTTTCCCAGCAACTCAAAGGGCGAGATTGTTTCTCTATTCTCTCTAGAGTCAAACCCTATCTCCTTCACATCTCCCTCTTCCGCTTCAATCTTTATGTCTTTAGCCTGCCATCCATTATTGCTCCACACATAGTCTACAGTGACTTCTGCTATTGTATCATTGCTCCCATAGTCCCCCATGACAAAAGTACTGTATCGTATACCATACTCACCAGGTGTTTCTAACTGAAAAGGATCTAAATTGTACCATTCAAGATAGCCCATATTAGGGTTTAATACAAAATTTTCATAATAATATCCTTCCTCTGCATAGATTTCTCTCGTTGAGGCTGGCACTGAAACTTCAAAAGCTCTCTCTAATTCTGCACAATAGATCTCTACCTTATAGTCATTTTTAAACTGAAACTCTATATCCGTAGAAAAATTTTCTAAAAGATCCTGTATTTCTTGCGATCTATAGGAATAGGCATAGTCCATAACTAACCCTCCACTTCCACCACTATGGACAGAGAACATAAAATCATCAATACCATCCCTATTTAAGTCTCCAATAAAAATAGAACCCACATAACCACCATAGGAAACCTCAAATTTTTCTATTATTTCACCGGTATCAGTTTTTTGTATAACTAACCATATGGCATCACTATAACTTCCAAATGGCTCCTCAGAAAAAAGCATAATATTTTCTAAAATACCATCACCATTTACATCTGCTGTCTTTATATCCACTAGATACATATCCTTCATTTCTGTTAAGGCATATTGTAACCCCTGAAAGGTATAAGCATCCTTGTGTTGCTCTAATCCTCTCTCCACAATTTTTAATGCTGCTTCTCTATCCTCTATACCTCTAAAATAATCTACCAAAAGCACTAAGGTTTGAAGTTCTTCTATACTCTTCACATCCAATGATTGTAATAATTTATGAGACTCTTCTCTTTCCTGTAAAAACATATGACTATGCATAGCTAAAACAGTTGCATAGGAGTTGTCTATTTGATCTTGAAACTCGTAAAACAACTCCAGCAAATCTTCATGCCTATACTCTTGGGTATAAATCCTTAACAAATTCTCATAAGCTACTTCTTCTAATTGATGATATAGAATATCTCTACATACTTCTTCAGCTTTTTCAAATTCTGTTTCCTCCATATAAAAAACCATTAGTTCCTTTTGGATCACAAGCTTATTTTCCACATGCTGTAGAGATTTTTGTAGAATTTCTTCTGCTAAATCTATTTTATTTTGCTTCCTATAAATAGCAAATAAACCTAAGTAGGAATCTAAATGCTGTGGATTTTCCTCTAAAATATTTTTATAAATTTCAATAGCTGATTCATAATCTCCTGAAGTCGCAAAGGCTTCCGCTTCACTCAACTGTTTTTCCAACTGATTGCCACATCCAGTAACTAACACCAGTAGGACTGCAAGTAAAAAACACAATATTCTTTTTTTCATAATCTCCACCCTTTCTAATTTTGAACCTAAGAACAAGCTTTTCGATTTTCAGTATAGCATATTGCTTGTGTTACCTTTGTCGATATTTGTAATCAAAGTTGGGAGACGACCTATCAAAGTTATCAAACAAAGCAAAGCTTCAAGTGGTACAGGATTTAAACAAGCATAAGAAAGTTACCTATGAATTTGACATTTTTTCACTTCAACTGAAGATACTTTAACACTCAATAAAAAATATCCCAGTCCTAGGATTTCTCCTATAGGACCGGGATATTTTCTCATATCTATTAGATTTTATTTATTCTTCAATGATCAGTGTCTTAGTTCCTTCAACAATCACATTGTCTACATCTGTTGCATCTACTAGCTTAAAGGTAACATTGATATCCTCTGTTACACTCTCTGCAACAAATACATATATTTCTGTTTCTGTTTCTAGGTCTATCTCAAAGCCTTCAACAGGGCCCCAACCTACCTGGTTAATGTCATACCAGTTTCCATTACCATCATTTGTCCATAGCTGTATACCCTCTACATCTACTGCTGCAATTCGTACCTTGCCTTCAAAGGCTGTTCCTGCTACAGTTTCTTCAAGCTTTATGGTTAAAGCTTCTTTTCCTTCAAAG
>JAFIFG010000083.1 GCA_020832135.1 Clostridiaceae bacterium | reverse complement strand
GTGCAATGTCGATGTGATTGCTGCTGTTAATGTTGTTTTACCATGGTCAACATGTCCTATTGTTCCTATGTTTACATGGGGTTTATTTCTTTCAAATTTTGCTTTTGCCATTCGTAACTCCTCCTTGTTTTTAAAGTTATACTTCTACAAACCAAGACATCGTTATGTACACTATGCCTGGTGTTTCTACTTGTTTTGTCTATCTATTTATGTCGCTTGCATTTAACTGGCTTTTTTATCAGTTTAAAAGCTGCCCGTTAATCATTTTACTATTTGATTTTCACCTTGTCAACAGCCTATGTAACAATATGCTAAAATGAGCTTTGCATATTTCTGGCTTCTAGATATCTCTCTAGCTTTCTTTTAACTCTTTGCAGTGCATTATCAATGGATTTAACATGTCTATTTAAATCTTCGGCTATTTCTTGATAGGATCTTCCCTGTAAGTATAACATTAAAACTTTACACTCAAGATCGCTCAATATTTCTCCTATTTTTCCTTCTATGTGAACTAATTCTTCCTTACAAATGATAAGTTCTTCTGGATCCGTTATTTTATGGCCAGAAATAACATCCAACAGAGTCCTGTCGGATTCTTCATCATAAATAGGCTTATTTAAAGATACATAGGAGTTTAAAGGAATATGTTTTTGCCGAGTGGCCGTTTTAATAGCAGTAATAATTTGTCGTGTAATACATAGTTCAGCAAATGCTTTAAAGGAGGAGAGCTTGTCCGGCTTATAGTCCCTAATAGCCTTATACAGTCCTATCATACCCTCTTGGATAATGTCTTCTCGATCTGCACCAATTAAAAAATAGGATCTAGCTTTGGATCTCACGAAGTTCTTATATTTCTTGATTAATAATTCTAATGCTATAATCTCACCATTTTTTGCAGCTTCTACAACCTCTTCATCGATTAATTCTTGCTCTTCTATTATAATTTCTTCTTTCTTAACCCCCACAACACTCACACACATCGCCTCCACACTTTTGTAAAGCCCCCAAAAACTTTGTTCTTATTATACCTCAGAATATTATGTTAAGTCAAGCTGTTTTATGACCTTCTTCTGAATTTTTCAAGCTTTTCAAGGACCGAAGGATCGATGCGATTCGACAAATAGTCTTTTTCCTGTCGTAAATCTTCAGTCTTTTTTTGTATGGCTTTTTTAGTAGCATCATAGTCTAAGATAAATTCTCTAACGGATAACCTAGTGGCTCCACTCCCTAGGATCATCTGTTGTTCTGTCCAATCATTGGTAACCACCATCACTCTATTTCTTTTCGTTAACTCTGGTATTATCTTCTCAATATAGCTATCGGCAGTCTCCCTTTCCTTGGTATAAACTACCTCTACATTTTTAACTTTTTCCTTTTTTTCCATACTGGCTTTAACTAAATGGGCATCAAAGACAATGATGACATCGGCCTTTTTACTGGCTTGAAATTCTGCCATCATTTCTACTAATTGTTCCCTTGCTTCTTCAAGGCTTTGCTGTGCTATATGTTTTAATTTGTCCCATGCATTAATGATATTGTATCCGTCTAATATTAAATACTCCTTCAAATCTCCTCCCCCATCCCGCCGCTACATTACTATTACTTCTTCTTCCTCTGCCTAACTATTTCAAACATAAGGGTAGCAGCTGCAACAGAGGCATTTAAGGAAGTAACACGGCCCGCCATAGGAATTTTAACTAAAAAATCACATTTTTCTTTTATTAACCTAGATATTCCTTTTCCTTCACTGCCAATCACTAAGGCTATAGAACCAGTTAAGTCGCGATCAAAATAATCTTCTTCCCCTGACATATCCGCTCCCATCACCCATAGTCCCTCTTGCTTTAGTTTATCAATAGTTTGAGCAATGTTAGATACCTTTGCTACTGGAACATACTCAATAGCTCCAGCGGAAGTTTTAGCAACTGTAGCCGTTAGACCTACAGAGCGCCTTTTAGGTATTACTACACCATGTGCCCCTACAGCATCAGCAGTTCTCATGATAGATCCTAAATTATGAGGGTCCATAATCTCATCGAGGATTAAAACGAAGGGTTCTTCATTTTTTTGTTTAGCTATGGCTAATATATCCTCTAATTCACTATATTTGTAGGCAGCCACTAGTGCAACAACCCCTTGGTGATTATTGGACTCAGCAACTTCATTAAGTTTTTGTCTTTCGACGTATTGAAGCATAATGCCGCTGTCCTTCGCCATACCTATTATTTTATTAATAGAACCTTCTTTGGTTCCTTTTGCAACAAGGATTTTGTCAATTTCTCTTCCAGACTTTATTGCTTCTATAACAGGATTTCTTCCCTCTATTTTATCGTTTGCCACCTCTATAATCACCTCTTTAGATTACTAATGAAAATTAATTCTTGTGTTATTCTGAGTACAACGAAGAATTTTATGTACAACACTAAGAAAAGATGCCTTGCTTCATAAGATCCCTCGCCATTGCTCAGAATGATGAACTTAAGTATTTTAAAAAAGCATATTACATATTACCAAAATATCCTCGTACTTCCTTTATTTCTCCACAGGTCATTTTGCCCTCTGGACAATCTTCTTGAATACAGGTAGGACCTGCATATTTAAAGATATTAGGTGCTGCTTCCTTTACTAATTTTAGCATCTCCACCGCCAATAGTCTGATTTCATCTTGTGCACGGTTACAACATCTCTTGTTAAAGAAATGTAGCAGTGTCCTAGCATTTAAAGTTGCAATTATTTTCGTCTCACAAGCATTTGGTAAAACAGCTCTAGCATTCTCTATAGATAGTTTTTCCATAGCACCAAATTCTTTTTTAAAGTGATTTTTACAATGACTTATAACTTGTGAATTTTCCATACCTACTATCTCTTCAATGATCTCTAGTTCTTCTTTTTCAGCACTTTCTTTTTTTATTGTATATAACTCCTTAATTTTTTCCACTAAAAGTTCTTCCGTGATTTGATCATAGGACTGCTGTGCCTGCTCCATTGCTTCAATAAATCTTTTTTTCACACTATCATTATTTTTTATGGCCTCTGGAATAACATAGTCAAAACTGCCTTCTTTTACATATCTTTGGCTCTTTTGTGAATAACTAGCCAACCTATGACGCACCAGCTGATGTGTAAGGCTTCTAGAAACCCCTTCTATTCCAAAGGTAAAACTGGCATGCTCCAAAGGTGACTCATGCTGCATAGCTGCCAGCATTCCAACGAACTTACCTACCTTTTCCTCCGTTAGACTGTCTTCCAATTCTTCTATTCCTCCAGGATAATAACAAAGTCTACCACCCTTTGCCACCACTTGATCTGGATTTGGTGTGTGTGCTAATAACTTTACCTTCATTGTTGTTTCCATGTTACGATATTCCCCCTTCTATACGAATGTCCTTAATTGGTATAATATACAATATATAGCCCCTAACTTTTGCTCTATACTGTCCTTGGATAGTTTCAGTAATCCAATTTTCCTTATCTTCTGCACTTCTATACATAATCTCAGTGTAACCATCTTCCTCTTCCTGTATAACAACTGTAGCCCTATAGGTAAGCAATCCCCATCTATCTAAAAGACTAGGTTTTTTAATAGGAGCCATTTCCACAACAAACTGCCTGTATATTTCCTCTTCACCTTGTAATGTCCCCACTGGATCAAACCATAAGGACTTCGCAATCAAGAGCCCAAATAAAATCATTGCTACAACAGTCATCCTGAGTCCTCTTTTATTCATATAATACACCTTCTTCATCCTTAGCCTTTGTTAATAATTTCTACAGATTTCTCCATGATTTCTACCAATCTATCAATTCTCCCTGTATAAAACAAGTACCCTAATAGAGCTTCAAAACCTGTAGCATATTTGTAATCTATAAGATCTGCATTTTTGGGGGCAGAGGCAGATTTTTGATTTCTACCTTTCTTTACTGCACCCCACTCATCTTCTGTCAATTGATTCTCTAACTGGTGGACAATCTCTGCTTGTGCCTTGGCTTTAACATAAGTTACAGTATTTTTGTGGAGCTGATGCACCCCTGCATTACTTTTGTTGATTAGGTAATTTCTTATGAAAACCTCAAATATAGCATCTCCTATATAAGCCAATGCCAACGGAGCCATTAATTTAACTTGTTTTTCATCTTTTATAGTTTCAACATCCTGTAGCTTTTCTAGAAAATCCTTCATTTATCCGTTCTCCCTTTTGCTATTAAACTCTTTTCCATTTTATACCTTGCGGTGTATCCTCCAAAACAATGCCCATATTTTTTAAAGTATCTCTTATTTCATCTGATAAAGCATAGTTTTTTTCTTTCCTAGCCTGTTGTCGTCTTTCAATTAATACTTCTATTTCTTTATCCAATGTGTCTTCGCCTTTATTTAATAATCCTAAAACACCTGTGAGATCTATTAATATTTTATAAGCATATTCCAATCCATCCTTTGAGGTAGCGATGGATACATTGCTATTTATATCCCTTACTAAGTCAAAAATAACAGCTATGCCGTCTGCAGTATTAAAATCATCGTCCATAACTTCTATAAATTTATCTTTATATGGAGAAAGCCTTTCTTTGAAACCCTCGACTTCTTCGGGATTAGAAACTTCTGTGGTATTTTTCATCAGATGCTCTAGGTTGTTTTTAGCATTATATAGTCTTTCCAATGCATTTTGTGATGATACCATTAAATCTCTACTAAAATTCAACGGGTTTCTGTAATGGGCTGAAAACATAAAGAACCTCAAGATCTCCAAGTCAAATTCTTCAGCGATTTCTCTAGGAGTAAAGAAATTATCTAGGGACTTTGACATCTTTTTATTCTCAACATTTAAATAGCCTACATGTATCCAATAATTAGCGAAAGGCTTGCCAGAACACCCCTCACTTTGGGCTATTTCATTTTCGTGGTGGGGAAAGACTAGGTCTCCTCCTCCTCCATGGATGTCAATGGTTTCTCCCAAATACTTTTGAGCCATAGCGGAGCACTCAATATGCCATCCTGGACGACCTAATCCCCAAGGACTTTCCCAGCTTGGTTCTTCCGGTTTTGCAGCCTTCCACAAAACAAAGTCCAAAACATTTTTCTTATCTTCATTGATTTCTACTCTAGCTCCTACCTGCAAGTCTTTTAAGCTCTGTTTTGAAAGTTTACCATAATCTTTAAAGGCATCTACATTGTAGTATACATTTCCACCTACCTCATAGGCATACCCCTTGCGAATCAACTCTTCTATAAATTGAATAATTTCTTTTATGTTTTCTGTAACCTTAGGATGCAAATTTGCTTTTCTTATACCTAAGCTTTCAGCATCCCTAAAGTATTCCCGAATATACTTTTCACTAATTTCTTTTGAGGGTACATTTTCTTCATTTGCTTTATTGATGATTTTATCGTCAATATCTGTAAAGTTTTGTATAAAATGAACTTCATAGCCTCTATATTCAAAATAATTTCTCATGGCATCAAAAACCATGAAAGTCCTGGCATTTCCAATGTGAAAGTAATTATAAACAGTTGGTCCACAAGCATACATCTTAATCTTACCATCTTCAATAGGCTTAAATACTTCCTTCTTTCTAGTGAGTGTATTATATAGCTTCATCTCTATTACCCCTTTCCACCGACAGTGCTTTTCTTTCTAACTGCACTATTCTTTTTTGTAGACATTCTAACTCATCTGCAATCGGATCTGGCAATTTCCCATGTTCTAGGTCAATATCATTATGAATTGAACGAATTTTAACATTATCCTTCACTACAATTTGACCAGGTACACCTACTACTGTACAGTCAGGCGGCACCTCTTTTAACACTACAGAACCAGCACCTATTTTAGAATTTTCTCCTACTTTAAATGGACCTAATACCTTAGCCCCACAGGATATAACTACATTATCTCCTATAGTAGGATGCCTTTTTCCTTTATCCTTTCCTGTACCACCTAGTGTGGCTCCTTGGTAAATAGTAACGTTATTTCCCACTTCTGCCGTCTCTCCTATCACCACTCCTGTTCCATGGTCTATAAAGACTTTACTTCCAATTTTTGCCCCCGGATGAATTTCTATTCCTGTCAACCACCTAGCAATATTAGATATGACTCTAGGTAAAATCACCATGCCTTTTTTATATAAACTATGAGAGATGCGGTGGATAATTATAGCATGTAATCCTGGGTAACACAATAGCACTTCCACTACATTTTTGGCAGCAGGATCTCTTTCAAATATAGCCTCAATATCTTGCCTTATGGTTTTTAACATTTTCAACTTAACACACCTCTTTTCATTTAATATAGTAAATTCATACCAATAACAAAAACAAAACTCCGTCTCTGAATAATTCAGAGACGGAGTAATTTCCGCGGTTCCACTCTGGTTAAATGAATAATTTCATTCCCCTTTAAGTATATAACGGTACCAACCGATTTGCCCTACTAAATTTTCGAGCAATAGCTCCTAGGTGCATTTCAACCTACCTTGCTTTAGAACCATTTGCAGCCCTTGATGGTTCCTCTCTTTAAAGCAGTATAGATTTACTCCTCCTATTCAATGCCTTTGTTATATTAAGTTTCCTTTTAAATATTCTATGCGAGATAACAGTTTTTGTCTACCAAGAACTTCAATAATTAATGGAAGGTCAGCACCATGAGATTTGCCTGTTACTGCAACCCTGATGGGTTTAAATAGTTTAGGTCCTTTGATTCCATTTTCTTTTTGTATTTCCTTAAAAATCCTTTTAATAGTATCTTTATCTACAACCTCACTATCAATTAGCTTTTGATGAAAAACTTCCATAAGCTGAGGTATATGTTCTTCCTTCAGTATCCCTTGAGCTTCTTGGTCTTGCGGTTCTACTTGATCTTTAAAGAAAATATCTACATGATCTTTAATTTCACTCATATAGGAAATTTTTTCTTGGAAGATGGCTACCATTTCCTGTAACCAATTATACTTTTCTTCTGCTTCTTCTTCTGTAATATAATTAGCTTCAATCAAATATGGAATGGCTAAATCAGTAAGTCTTTTTATATCACTTTCTTTAATATAATGGCTGTTAATCCAGTTAAGTTTATTTACATCAAATACACCACTGCTTTTGGATACTCGATCTAATGAAAACTTATCCTCAAGTTCCTTTATAGAAAATATTTCTTGATTGTCTTCAGGACTCCAGCCTATTAATGCTATATAGTTTACCAATGCTTCAGGTAAATACCCTTTTTTCATAAAATCTTCAACTGCTACATCACCCTGGCGCTTACTAAGTTTTTTCTTGTCAGTATTTAATATATTAGGTAAATGTACAAATTTCGGTGCTTCCCACCCTAAAACCTCATATAAATATACGTGCTTCGGTGTCGATGTTAGCCACTCTTCCCCCCGTATAACATGAGTTATTTTCATTAAGTAATCATCCACTACTACTGCAAAATGATAGGTTGGAAAACCATCAGATTTTATTAAGACCTGATCATCAACTTCTGCTGTATTAAAGGTTACTTTCCCCCTTACAGCATCATCAAACCCTATTTCCTTATTTTCAGGAAGTTTTAGTCGAATAACATAGGGTTCTCCTGCTGCCATTTTTTTCTCTACTGCTTCCTTCGTTAAACTTTTACAGAAACCATCGTACTTTGGGGTTTGTCCTGCTGTCTTTTGATTTTCCCTAACTTCGTCTAGTCTTTCTTTAGAACAGAAGCAATGGTAAGCATCACCACTATCTAAAAGATTTTTAATATACTCTTTATACAGGTCCAGTCTTTGTGATTGAACATAAGGACCATATTCTCCCTCTTCCTTTAGCTGTCCTTCTGTAACAACAACACCTTCATCATGTATAACTCCCGCCCATTCCATAGCTCTTAGCATGCCTTCAATAGCACCCTCTACAAAACGAGTTTGGTCTGTATCTTCTATTCTCAATACATACTGTCCTCCCTGCTTCTTTGCAAGTAAATAGTTATATAAAGCAGTTCTTAGACTTCCTATATGTACAGACCCAGTAGGGCTAGGTGCAAATCTTACTCTTACCGACATAATAGCAACCTCCTAGTTTAAAATCTATATTTAATCATTATAAACTATTCTTCTAGCTGTATCAAGCTTATTCCTTCATTTTAGGTATAGTGCTAAGTCTCCTTTATCTTGAAAACATTCCTAAAATAGATTCAATAATTCTCCGAAGCATTTCCATAATATTTTCTAAAAAAGATCTTGCTTCTTCATTATTAACAGAAATTTCCCTTAAACGTTGCCCTACACCTTCTAATTGTTGTCTTATGACTTCAGTATTTAGTTCCAATCTGGAAATTCGCTCCATTAGCTTTGTAATGTCCTCTACTTGCTTTTCACTAAGAGTAATATTTAACTGTGCAGCTATTTCTATTACTACTTTTCTAATTTCTTCAGGATCTCGTAGGTTTCTTTCTACGATTATCTTTTTCACTTCCCTTATCAGTGTAGAAGCTTCTTCTTTCCCTATTTCTTCTCCTAATTCACCGGTTGTTACCATCTCTTCATTAGCTATTTTTTTCTGTTCTTCACTTATACTTTCCCCCGTGACTTCTTCAAAAGCTTTTAATATTCCTGTTAAGGCAGCGGTTCCTGACACTTCAAAAGGGGAAGCAGCTATTACCTTAGCATTAGTAACCCCAGCTGTTACCAATGCATTCATAATCATCTCATCCGTTACCCATGTTATGTTATAGGTTTCTACAGAAATACCTTCACCTTGTTGTAAATTTTCTACATATGCAGAAGAAATGGCTCGGGTTCCTATTTGTCGTTCCGTTGCAACACCCTCCAAGTAATTTCTCTCTTCTTCGTTAGTAACAACTAGAATCTTCACTTCCCCTTCTGCCACATTAAATAACTCTAACATTTGCTGCCTTTGTTGTTGATTTAGCTCGTTCCCCAAAGTTATTACAACATTTTGACTGCCATAGACTATAAAGGATGTTAATAAAAAACAAACAACCACATAAACTAAATATCTCAATTTATCTCTCATTTTATCTCCTCCATCTAATTTGTACTTCTATTTTACCTCATATAAGGCAAAATATAACAAAATATTTTAAACCCCCAAGAAACTTAAATTTCTTAGGGGTAACAATTCTAATAAGCTTTTGCAAAATATGCCATAACCTTGGCTTCTTTTTCACAGAATGGACATGTATCTCCTAGATTCTCTTGTTCAAAAGGAATACATCTTACTGTAGCACCAGTTTCTGCTTTGATTTTGTCCTCGCATTCCCTTTCTTGACACCACATAGCCTTTACAAAACCTTGGTTGTTACTCATAATATCCTTCATTTCATCGAAGGTTTTCACATAATAGGTCTTTTCATCCCTCATATGTTTTGCTTTAAGTAATAAATTGTTTTGAATGTCTTCTAATAGACCTTCTACCTTTTCCTTTAGTTGATCTAAAGGTACTATTTCTTTCTCTAAGGTATCTCTTCTAAATAGCACTGCTTGGTTATTTTCTATATCCTTTGGTCCTATTTCAACCCTGACAGGAACACCCTTCATTTCCCACTCATTGAACTTCCAGCCTGGTGAGTAGTTCTCTCTGTCATCCACTTCCGTCCTAATGTCTTCTTTAAACTGAGCAAAGATTTCATCTGCTTTTTCTATTACACCACCTTTGTGTGCTGCAATAGGAACTATAACTGCTTGAATCGGTGCTATCCCCGGAGGTAATACAAGCCCTCTGTTGTCTCCATGCACCATAATAATACCACCTATAAGTCGGGTAGATACTCCCCAGGAAGTATGGTAAGGATTCTTAATCTCTCCCTCTCTATCGGTATAGCTTATATCAAAGGCGGTAGTAAAGTGCTGCCCAAGGTTATGAGAAGTCCCAGCCTGTAGAGCTTTACCATCATGCATCAATGCCTCCATAGTATAGGTAGCATAAGCTCCAGCAAATTTTTCTTTTTCACTTTTTTGCCCTACTACTACCGGCATTGCCAATAGTTCTTCTGCAGTCTCTCTATAAATATCTAACATTTGTAATGTCTCTTCCTGAGCTTCATCATAGCTCTCATGTAGTGTATGACCTTCTTGCCATAAGAATTCAGAAGTTCTCAAGAAGGGTCTAGTGCTTTTTTCCCATCTAACAACACTACACCATTGGTTATATAAAAATGGTAAATCTCTATAGGACCTCAACCATTTTGAGTACATTTCACATATAATGGTTTCGGATGTTGGACGTACACAAAGTCTCTCTGCTAATTCTTCATCTCCGCCATGTGTAACCCAGGCAACTTCCGGAGCAAACCCTTCAACGTGCTCTGCTTCTTTCTTCAGCAAACTCTCTGGAATCAATAGAGGAAAGTAACAGTTTTTGTGTCCTGTATCTTTAAATCTCCCATCCATGTATTTTTGAATATTTTCCCAAATGGCATAGCCATAAGGCTTTATTACCATAAATCCCTTTACTGGTGAATAATCCACCAAGTCTGTTTTTAAAATAACATCTGTATACCATTGAGCAAAGTCTTTTTCCATAGGTGTAATTTCAGCAACAAATTGTTTATCCTTCTTTCCCATTTTCATGCTCCTTTCATATTTGAAATGCATACACAAAAAACCCTCATCTCTAAATTTAGAGACGAGAGTTTATATCCCGCGGTACCACTCTAATTAACCACATTGGTTCTCTTAATGACTTAACGGCGTCAACCGGTATAGCCTATTATATCATTGGCTAACAGCTCAAGGGCGGGTTCAAAAAACGATACATAAAAACCTTGCAGCCTTGGGTTTTCTCTCTGTAAAGTTATGTTTTTTTACTATTCCCTATCATAGCATTATAATCTTCTTTTTATTAGAATATATGATTATTTAATGTATGTCAATTCATTTACTAAAATTTTATTAAAGTCTTTCTCTAAACATATTTTTAACAATTTTTGTTTTTTTATCCATAAAATTAATTTTATTTAATATTAAAAAGTGAGACGATCTATTACTCTTGTACAATACTTACGATAGCTTGTGCCGCAATTCCTTCCTCTTTGCCAACAAAGCCTAGTCCTTCTGTTGTAGTCGCCTTTACATTTACCTGGTCTACATCAATTTTCAAAGCATTAGCAATATTTTTTCTCATCACTTGGATATGTGGAGCCATTTTAGGCTTTTGAGCAATAATGGTGGCATCAATGTTATTGATGGCATAGTTTTTCTCCTCTAAAAGCTTAGCTACTGCCTTCAACAATTTCAAACTATCAGCTCCTTTATACCTTTCGTCCGTATCCGGAAAGTGTTTTCCTATATCCCCTAGTGCCGCCGCTCCCAACAATGCATCTTTAATAGCATGCAGCAATACATCGGCATCAGAATGTCCAAGCAGCCCCTTATCATAGGGTATATCTACACCGCCTATAATAAGCTTTCTATCTTCTACTAGTTTATGTACATCATAGCCTAATCCCACTCGCATATTAAATTTCCTCCTGCCCTTCTAATATTATTTCTCCAATAATTAAATCCTCTGGGGTAGTAATTTTTATATTATCATAACTTCCCTCTACAACCTTTACCTTATGTCCCAATGCCTCTACCATCATAGCATCATCCGTTACCACCATTCCTTTTTTTCTAACTGCTTCATGGGCATTTTTTAATAGGGAGCAATTAAAAGTTTGGGGTGTTTGGACCGCCCACAATCCATTTCTCTCCGGAGTGTTAACCACTTCCCCTTGGTGATTTACCACTTTGATGGTATCCTTCACTTGTACAGCTACAATAACCGCCCCTGTTTCTTTTACACCTTCTATACTTCTACAGATAATTTCTTCTTTCAAAAAAGGTCTAGCACCATCATGGATGAGGACCATACTACAATCATCCCTCACCACCTTTAAACCTTCGTAAACAGAGTCCTGCCTTTCTTTACCCCCTGCCACTATTTTTATTTCTTTTTGAAAATCATATTTTTTAATAATTTCTTTTTCTACATAGTCTATTTCATCGATGCCTACCACTAAAATAATTTCATCAACATACTTACTTCTTTCAAACACATTTATCGTGTAAGCCAGTATAGGTTTATCTTTTAACAAGATATATTGCTTATTAAATCCCTTTCCCATTCTCTTCCCTTTGCCAGCCGCCACAATAATAGCTGACACCTTATCTTGTATCTTCATATACTATATCCCCACTTTCCGCATGAAGGTTTTTACCCCAAAATCCTTCTAAATTAAATCTGGTTTCATACTATTATGTTAAGCTATTAATATACAGCAATCAAGGTTTATTTTACTTATCACCTTCATAGGTAAATTTACGTATTTAGCACATGCATTTGAAAGTAGTGTAAAGTAATATAAAATGAAGAAGAGGTTCTTTTCTCAGAAAAGAACCTCTTCTTCATTTTATATTAAGTGTTATTTTATCTATTATGCACTTTTGTCCGCCATAGACTTTGGTTTCGCAAATATCATTCTACCAGCAGCAGTCTGTAGTACACTAGTTACCAACACCTCAATATCTTTGCCAATGAATTTCCTACCACTTTCTACAACAATCATAGTCCCATCATCTAAATAAGCTAAGCCCTGACCAGACTCTTTTCCATCCTTAATAACTTGAACTAACATTTCCTCACCAGGTAATACTACAGGTTTTACAGCATTAGCTAATTCATTAATGTTTAGTACAGGAACACCATGGAACTCCGCTACTTTATTAAGATTATAATCGTTTGTTACCACTTTACCATCTAAAAACTGGGCAAGTTTTAGTAATTTTGTATCCACCTCTGGAACTTCATCAAAAGATTTGTCATCTATTCTTACTTCTATATCTAATTCTTTTTGGATTTTATTTAAAATATCCAGTCCTCTTCTTCCTCTATTTCTTTTAATAGCAAGGGATGAGTCTGCAATGTGTCTTAGTTCTTCCAATACAAACTCAGGTATAATTAAAGGACCCTCAATAAATCCAGTTTTACATATATCAGCAATTCTACCATCAATAATTACACTTGTGTCCAGTATTTTAGCATAAGATCTACCTTCTTTTTTGCTCCCTTTTTCTTTCAATACATTCTTTTTAAATATTTGCTGCAAATTGGGAAGCTCTTCTATCTTTTTAGTAGCTATATTTACCCCTAAATAAGCCATAAAAATATATACTAGAGTAGATAGTATCGTACCTACAAAGGGAATGGGTATATTATTGATTAAATGACTAATTAAATATGCAATAATCAATCCTGCAATCAATCCTACTGATCCTGACACAATATTGGTTATTGGTACATTAGCCAATTCATTTTCTATCCAATTAGCCGCATCTCTTCCTTTGTTAATTAACCATGGAGAAGCAACAAATAAAACACCTCCACTAATTATTAAAGATATTATAATTCCAATCCCATAAGACATAAAATTATTCCCAGTGGTGCTTATTATATTATTTATAATATAAGTATACATCAACAATCCAGATACTGCACCTAAGGCTGTTAGAATCCCTCTTATAACTCTATTTATCATTAAGTCACCTCCTATTCCTCATTATTCCCATTTTTAAAACTTTTAATAGCCATAATTTGGTAAATTCTACAAAAATTTAAATTTTTTTTAGATGCTCCCCCATAATAATACTATGATATATATATTCTACCAAAATGTTATTATAAATTAAAGAAGTAAGCTTAATAATATGAAACTAAATAGTAAAATATACCTATGCAGTATAGAGACCCTAAATTTATTACATTTTAAAATAGAAAAAATTAAGCCTTTTTAAAAGGCTTAAAGAATTACTCTACTACTTCTTCAATTAATTCCATTATGTCTTCTTCACTCATATCGCTTGCCAAGATCATTTCACTTAACAATATTTGTCGGGCACTATTTAATATTTTTCTTTCCCCTGTAGACAAAGTTTTTTCACGATCCCTTAAGGTTAAGTTTCTTACAACTTCTGCAACTTCATAAATATCACCGCTTTTTATTCTATCCATATTAGCTCGATATCTTCTATTCCAATTTTGAGACATCTTTGTAACATCAGCTGACAACACCGCTATTACCTGTTCCACTTCTTTGGATCCTATGATAGGTCTTATGCCTATATCTTCTATACTATCCAAAGGAATCATAACCTTCATGTTGTTTAAAGGAATTCTTAAAATATAGTACTTTCTAGACTTTCCTAAAACTTCCTGTTCCTCTATCGCTTCTATAACACCTGCACCATGTACAGGGTACGTAATTTTATCACCTATATTAAACATGTTATTCCCCCCCAAAAAAATTGGATTGTGTTTAACTATAGTATACAACAGTGTTGTAGGATTGTCAATTAAAATAATTATTTTATCACAGGTCATATCTATTGTCAATTAAAACTTGGCTTTTATTTAGCATTTAATTTGATGATTCCTTTAATTGACAAATACCCCTAAGTAAAAGTATAATTAATTTATGACATTTTAAAATTATCTTACATTTCATCTGAATAAGGGGTTGTTTTTATGGATAAATTTTCTCTAGATACATTTCAACATACTGTAGATGATGTCTTACTTAGACATAGAAGTGCTTTAGATATATTAACAAAACTCCAAGAGAGCACAAGTAGAGTAAATCGTGCTGTTGCTAAATCCATTACCTATTGTGGTTGTGTGAAAATGAACGCTGAAAAACAAGAAATCCCTAGGGATGCTTCCTTTTCTCAATTAAAGGAGTATATGCAAAATCACTTGGAGGGAAATTTGTGTGAAGTTTGTAGAGACAAGATCCATCATGAAATTTCAACTAATTTCTTTTACATAACTGCTCTTTGCAACCTATTAACCATCGATATGGACGATATGCTAACTGATTATCATCAAAATCATCTAAATACCCTTGGAAAATATGGTTTGTTATAGAGATTCTATTACCAAAAAAATTTTGGCGGAGAATAATATTCTCCGCCATTTGTTTTTTTAGATATGTCTTTCCATTAACACTTGTTCTTGCAGTCTTCTCAAGCCTTCTTTTATGGCTCTTGCTCGTATCTCTCCAATGCCCTCCACATCATCCAGTTCTTCAATAGATGCTTTTAGTATTTTTTGAAAACCACTAAACTCAACAGTTAAATTTTCTACAACACTAAGAGGCAATCTTGGAATTTTAGTTAATATTCTATATCCCTTCGAGGATACATTTAAATCTAAGTCATTTACATTATTGCCATAGCCTAAAATCTTTGAAAAATTAGTTAAGTTCAACAGTTCCTCAGAAGATAAAGCTTTAATAGATTTTTGAATACTCTCCTCATCCCCTTTAAAATCTAGTGTATAGTCATATATGACATATTTTCCATCTTCCTTTACATTGGCCACTAACTCATCTAATTGCATACTTACTAATCGACCTTCATTTCCTAATTCATAAATGAATTTTTCGATTTCACTGGCTATTTTCATTACCATCTCTGTCCTTTGAAGAACAACAGCTACATCATACACTGTCACCAAATCCTCAAATTCTAATGCACTAAGACTGGTAACAGCCTTATGTAATGTAGCTTTATATTTTTCTAAAGTTTGTATAGCTTGGTTTGCTTTTGTAAGGATTTTATCTGTATCCTGTATAATATATTTATGATATCCTTTGTACAAAGTAATAATATTTCGCCTTTGGGATATGGCTATAATCACTTCTCCTGTTTCCTTTGCTACCCTTTCCCCAATACGATGTCTTATTCCTGTTTCTGAGGAAGGGATAGATGAATCCGGTATTAGTTGAGCATTGGCATACAGTATCTTTTTCGTATCTGCACTTAAAATAATTGCACCATCCATCTTGCCTAATTCATATAGATAGGCTGGAGAAAAATCTATATCTAAATTAAATCCACCATCTACAATGTCCATAATTTGCTCGTTTCCCGCAATGACAATTAATGCTCCAGTTTTTGCCCGCAAAAGATTTTCTAATCCCGCCCTTAAAGGAGTTCCAGGTGCTAACATCTTTAAAGTTTCCATTAGTTCTTCCTCTTTTGTCCAGTCATCCTTCATAAGTACTATCCTCCTTTTGCAGTTGGAATATAATCACAATATCCAAATTATAATTTTATCATTATTTTACCAACTAATCCATAAATTAATGTATAATTTTAGTAAGTAATAAAATTTAATGCTTCTCTTAAAGTATCTACTCCTTGGATTTTTAGATTTTTCATTTCGTCTCCATTAATTTTATTTTTGCCTGGAACAATACAAGTCTGAAAACCCATTTTTTCTGCCTCCTTCACCATTTTTTCCATATGGCTTATGGGCCTTAAGTCTCCAGTCAAACTAATTTCACCAAGTGCCATCATATTTTTAGAAGGTACAGGAATGCCTCTCATGCTGGAGTAAATCGCCATAGCAACTCCAAGGTCAGCTGACGTTCCTTCTAGTTTTAGCCCTCCTACTACATTAATATATATATCCTGATTCATTAATGGTAATCCCACTTTTTTTTCTAATACCGCAACAATTAAATTTAATCTATTTAAATCTACACCAACAGCTGTTCTCCTAGGAAAGCCCGCTGTGGTTGGAGTTACCAGTGCTTGAATCTCTACTAAAAGTGGTCTTGTCCCCTCTACTGTTGACACTACAATAGATCCTTCTGCCTTTTCTGTAAGAGAATCTAGGAAAATAGCAGAAGGATTACTAACCTCCACCAAACCTTCCTGTGCCATCTCAAATACACCTATTTCACTGGTGGTTCCAAATCTATTTTTTAACGCCCTTAAAATTCTAAATTCTTGTGTCCTTTCCCCTTCAAAATGTAGTACTGTATCCACCATATGCTCTAGCACCCTAGGTCCCGCCAATTCCCCTTGTTTTGTTACATGTGCAACGATAAACATAGGGATATTTTTAGACTTTCCTATCCTCATCAAATTATTAACACATTCTTTTACCTGCGAAACACTTCCTGGCGCTGAGGATAAGTCTGATTTGAAAAGAGTTTGTACAGAATCTATAAGCACAAAAGCCGGTTCTAATTCACTTATATATTCCTCTACTACATCTATATTGGTCTCTGAAACAACATACAGGGTTTCAGCTAAAGCATCTAATCTTTCTGCTCTCATTTTTATTTGTTCCTCTGATTCCTCTCCAGATACGTATAGAACCTTACCTTGTTTTGATGCTATCTTACTACTAGCCTGTAGGATTAATGTAGATTTCCCTATTCCTGGTTCCCCTGAAATAAGTGTCAAGGATCCTTTTACTAAGCCACCACCTAGTACTCTATTTAACTCCTGTATTTCCGTATCATATCGTTCATATCCTCCGGATTTTATAGTTTTAATTGGTTGTGGCTTTGCCTTACTCACCATGGTAGGAGATCGTTTGAAATCCTGTTTTTTGGTAACGACCTCCTCCTCCATGGTATTCCACTCCTGACAACCCATGCATCTGCCCAACCACTTAGCACTTTCATAACCACACTCTTGACAAATAAATTTCGTCTTTACCTTTGCCATTCCATCACCTGCTTATAAGTTTTTACTTCATATAGTAATTTTAACAAAAAAAGGGACATAATGTCCCTTAAAATAGTATTATTTTTTATTTATTGTTAGTTCTTCTTCTTTAAAATCAATTTCCACACTATTTCCTGCTTGAATAGTGCCCTTTAATAGTTCTTCAGACAATTTATCCTCCACCATTTTTTGTATAGCTCTCTTTAGTGGCCTTGCACCAAATTGCGGATCAAACCCTTCATCAGCAATGTGCTCCTTAGCTCTTTCGGTTATATCTATTTTTATTTCTAGTTTTTCTAAACGTTTCTTTAAGTCCTCCATCATAATATCTACAATTTTCTTAATATATTCCTTATCTAAGCTATGGAATACAATGATATCATCTATTCTATTTAAAAATTCTGGTTTAAAGTTTCTTTTGAGCTCATCCATCACATTTTCCTTCATTTTTTCATATTCGCCCTTTGCCATATCCTCTTGCGTAGCGGCAAAACCTAGTGTTCTCTGTTTTTTAATCGTGTGAGCACCAACATTAGAGGTCATAATAATGATACTATTTTTAAAGTCTACTGTTCTTCCCTTTGCATCCGTTACTCTACCATCATCCAATATTTGTAATAGTACATTAAATACATCAGGATGAGCTTTTTCTATTTCATCAAATAAAATAACGGAATAAGGTTTTCTTCTTACCTTTTCTGTTAATTGTCCCCCTTCATCATATCCTACATATCCAGGAGGAGAACCTATCAACCTTGAAACCGTATGTTTTTCCATATATTCTGACATATCTATACGGATCATGGCATCTTCTTCTCCAAACATCGTCTCTGCCAATGCTCTAGATAATTCAGTTTTACCTACACCGGTGGGTCCTAAGAATATGAAGGAACCAATTGGACGTTTGGGATCCTTGAGTCCAACCCTAGCTCTTCTTATGGCTCTAGCCACAGATCTCACAGCTTCCTCTTGACCTATCACTCTTTGGTGGAGTATTTCCTCCATTTTTAGAAGTTTCTCAGACTCTTCCTGCTGTAATTTAGTAACTGGTACACCAGTCCAGTCAGAAAGAATAACCGCAATTTCTTCAGCTCCTACTGTCATATCATCAGTTTTATTTTTAACCTTCCAGTTGCTTTGGCTTTCTGCTAATGCTTCCTGTACAGATTTTTCTTTATCCCTTAACTCGGCTGCTCTTTCAAAGTCCTGTAGACTTATAGCCTCTTCCTTTTCCTTGCCTAATTTTTCTAGTTCTTCTTCTAAGCTCTTTAAATCCGGTGGTGCGGTTATACTTTTGATTCTAAGTTTAGATGCTGCCTCATCAATTAAGTCAATGGCCTTATCTGGCAAAAATCTATCCGTAATGTATCTATGGGATAACTCTGCAGCAGCTTTTAAAGCATCATCTTTTATTTTTACTGTATGATGTGCTTCGTATTTGTCCCTTAAGCCTTCTAATATTTTTATTGTATCTTCTACAGAGGGTTCTGCAACGGTAATAGGCTGGAACCTTCTTTCCAAAGCAGTATCCTTTTCAATATGTTTTCTATATTCATCTAATGTGGTAGCACCTATGGTTTGTAATTCTCCTCTAGCTAAAGCAGGCTTCAAAATGTTAGAAGCATCTATGGCTCCCTCAGCTGCTCCCGCTCCTATCATAGTATGAATTTCATCAACAAAAAGAATGATATCTCCTGCCTGTCTGATTTCTTCCATAGCCTTTTTTAGTCTATCTTCAAACTCCCCTCTATATTTGGCTCCCGCCAGCATAGATGCCAAATCAAGAGTGATAACTCTTTTCCCCTTTAATATTTCAGGTATATTTCCTTCTTCAATTTTTTGCGCTAAACCTTCTGCAATAGCAGTTTTTCCCACACCGGGCTCTCCTACTAAACAAGGGTTGTTTTTTGTCCTTCTACTTAATATCTGTATTACTCTTTCAATCTCCTTGCTTCTACCAATGACAGGATCGATTTTTCCTTCCCT
The DNA here is from genome assembly GCA_020832135.1 of Clostridiaceae bacterium. GTDB lineage: Bacteria > Bacillota > Clostridia > Peptostreptococcales > Natronincolaceae > JAFIFG01. Next base: position 13,164 of record JAFIFG010000083.1, on the reverse strand, counting down.
TGCCATTTGGTTAAGGTCTCTCCCATATTTATTAAGTGTTGGAGTGTTTCCCTTTTTCATGGCAGTCCCACTGGCTTCTCCATGATTTTGAGGACCTTTATTATTTAACAGTTTTAGTACCTCCTGCTTGATCTTACTTGCATCTACTCCCATTTCTATTAATACTTTTGCTGCTATACCCTCTGCTTCACGAATTAACCCTAGCAATAAATGCTCCGTTCCTACATAACTTTGTTGCAGCTTTCTAGCTTCTTCAAAGCTTAGTTCAAATACTCGCTTTGTTCTTGGTGTAAACCCCATCAACTGTGTTTGTGGATTCCCTTGCCCCACTGTATTTATAATTTTCTCCTGTAATTTCGTTGATTCTACACCTAAGTTTTTCAGAGCCTTTGCTGCAATTCCCTGTCCCTCCTGCAGTAATCCTAATAATATATGCTCTGTTCCTACATAACCATGTCCTAGCTGTTGTGCATACTTTTGTGACAATATAATAGAATGTTGTGCTCTTTCTGTAAATCTACCTTGCATTCCCATATATATAACCTCCTATTCAACAGTAAATTCAATTTTTCTACAATATATAATCTACTTTTCTTTTAATTTAAAGTACCCTCTAATAAGCTCTGCTCTTTTAACATCCCTTTCCTTTGGATCCAAAGAGGTGTTGAAGTGTTTTTGCAAGGATCCCTGCTGTATCATGGCAATAAGACTATTTAGTTTTTCTAAATCTATTTCATGAATTAATTTTAAGCATGCCCCTAGTTTCACATCTGAAATTAATTGCATTGCTTCATTGGCTGTGATTTTTCGAGCATTTTTTAATATACCAAAGGATCGAAAAACTCTATCCTCTAGCTCAATTTTTTTCGTGTGAAGAAGATTGTTTCTTGCAATTCTTTCCTTTTCTATAATTTGTAGAGTAACATCATTTAAATTTCCAATAATTTCTTCCTCCATCATACCAAGGGTCACCTGATTGGAAATCTGATAAAGATTCCCTAAAAATTCTGTTCCTTCTCCATAGATGCCCCTCACCGCCAAACCTATTTGTCCCGCTGCCCGCAATATGCCTTGGATGTAACCCGTTAAACTTAAAGCTGGCAAATGCAACATAACAGAAGCCCTAATTCCCGTCCCTAGGTTCGTTGGACATGCAGTTAGGTAACCTAACTCTTCATCAAAAGCATAATTTATTCTTTCCTCCAACAAATCATCTATTTTGTTTGCTATATCCCACGATTTCTCTAATTGAAGGCCAGGAAGTAAACATTGTATCCTTATATGATCCTCTTCATGAATCATTAAACTAATGGTTTCCTCCTGATTTAAAATCACATTACCTGTTGTTGTGTTTTCAGCCAGATCCGGACTAATCAAATGCCTTTCAATATAATTTAATCTATCTATTTCACCGATGTCCCCCATGGCAATTAATTTAAATTCTTCTCTTAAAATAGCATTAGCATTTGATACAGCATCGTATACCTTTTGTTTTATATTATTTGAAGCTACTTCACCTAAGTCTCGAGGAAAACTTAACCCATCTACATTCCTAGCCACCCTTACTCTACTGCTTATTACAATATCTGCTTGAGGTCCTGTTTCATTTAACCATCCTGCCATTTTAATCCCTCCTACATTTCCTCTATACGTGCTTCCAGTGCTTTTATTTCGTCTCTTAACTCTGCCGCTCTCTCAAACTCTTGTTCTTCCACAGCTGCCGCAAGTCTAGACCTCAAATCCTTTAACTCTCTTTTCAATTGAATAATACCCCCCGCTCTCTTAGGCACCTTTCCTGTATGTCTTACATTACCCTGTACTTTTCTAATAAGAGGTATTAGTTTTTGTTTGAATTGCTGGTAGCACTGACTACAATTTAACTTTCCTACCTGTTTGAATCTATCGTAGCTATGACCACATTCGCTACATTGTATCTCCTTAGCATATTGAGGATTAAAAGGAGTTCCAGTAGTCCCATCTAAAAGCCCAGCTAAGAAGTTGTGAATAGAAAATGAGTTTTCAAAATTTAATGTTTCTTTTTCTTGTGCACATTGTTCACATAAATGAATTTCCTCTTTTTTTCCCTGAAGAATTTTTGTCATATGTACAGTAGCCTTTCTTTCATTACATTGTTGACAAACCATTTTATCCCTCCTATCCTAATACTGCTGCTAACATATTTTTTAAAATATTTGCCCTGATTTCGTCTTTGATATTCAAAGGTGATATAATAGCTGTATCATCAATAGCAGCCTTCATAATCTTTGCTTCTCTTTCAGAAATTACCCCTCTCTCCTGTAGAGATACTATAAGTTTGTTGCCCTTCATCTTAGTAATTCCATTGGCTATTTCCTTTAAAAGAATTGCATATATTCCATCTCTGTGGTCCATTGTCAATTTCTTGATTTTAATATATCCTCCCCCACCTCTTTGACTTTCTATGTAATAGCCATGTACGTAATCAAATCTAGTGGTTAATACATAGTTAATTTGAGATGGTGAACAATCAAAATATTTTGCTAGCTCATTTCTTTGTATTTCAATAGTCCTATTTTTACTATCACTTATTAATTCCTTTAAAAAAACTTCTATAACATCACTAATCCTAGCCACAACATCACCCTCTTAAATAATTTGACCTTCTTTGACTTTTATTTTACAAAATCATTATTTTGTTGTCAAGATAAAATGAGACCTAATTCAAGGGAAATTTTAGCAATACACCGAGGGATGAATTATATTAGAATGATTCCACAAAAACCTATAATTTAAACAGCAAAAAAAAGCATGTGCTCAGCACATGCCCTGAAGGATTTATTCTTTAGCTGCTTTAGCAGCTTCCACTACTTTTTCACTTATAATATTAGGTACTTCTTCATATCTTACAAATTCAGTTGTAAAGTTACCTCTTGCTTGGGTCATAGATCTTAAATCTATAGCATATTTAAACATTTCAGCTTGAGGCACCTCCGCCACTACCATTTGCATACCTTTAGGTTGTGGTTCCATACCTATAATTCTACCTCTACGCTTATTTAAGTCTCCCATCACATCTCCCATATACTCTTCTGGTACTACTACACTAACCTTTACAACAGGCTCTAGCAATATTGGAGTGGCTTCCTCTACTCCCTTTTTAAAGGCTAAAGAAGCAGCAATTTTAAAGGCCATTTCAGAGGAATCTACATCATGATAGGATCCATCATATAAAGTAGCTTTAATTTTAACAACTGGGAAACCTGCTAATACCCCTGTTTCCAAGCACTCTCTAATTCCCTTCTCTACCGCAGGTATATAACTCTTAGGTACTGAACCTCCAAATATTTCTTCACCAAACTCAAAGTCTGATGCGGCAGGTTCAAATCTTATTTTAACATCACCATATTGGCCATGTCCTCCGGATTGCTTTTTATGTTTACCCTGTACATCAGCTTTCCCTTTAATAGTCTCTCTATAGGGTACCTTAGGATCACTTAATTCTACATCTACACCAAATTTATTTTTTAATTTATTGGTGATAACCCTTATGTGTAGCTCACCCTGACCTTTGATTAACGTCTGTTTTGTTTCCACATTTCTTTCAAAGCTAAAGGAAGGATCCTCTTCCGATAAACGTTGTAACCCAGAACTTATTTTTTCTTCATCTCCCCTTGACTTTGGTTCAACCGCCAGGAAGAGCTGTGGTTCATCAAATTCGATATTACTAAACACTATAGGTGCTTCTACACTACATAAAGTGTCTCCTGTGCTTGTATGCTGTAACTTAGCTACTGCACCTATATCACCTGCATGTATCTCTTTTACTTCTATTTGATTTTTACCTCGCAAGACAAAGAGAGTTGACATTCTTTCTTTTTCATCTTTATTTGCATTTAACACTTCTGTATCTGCCTTCAAAGTTCCTGAAATTACTTTAAATAAAGAGATTTTACCTATATAGGGGTCTACTATCGTTTTAAATACTTGAGCTGAAAAAGGCTCATTATCCTCTAGTGTTCTTTCTACAACCTCATTGGTCTTAGGATGATTTCCTTGCTTTCCAGGCATATCCTTAGGGGATGGAGAATAATCATTTACTAGATTTAGTAAACTATGTATTCCAATGTTCTTTAGGGTAGATCCACAAACTACGGGAACGATTTCCCCACTAAGAATTCCTTTTCTTAATCCTTCTTGAATCTCCTGTTGAGTAAACTCTTCTCCAGCAAAGTATTTTTCTAATAACTGTTCATCACTTTCTGCTACTGACTCCATCAGCATTTCTCTAATTTCCATCACCTGGTCCATTCGATCTTCAGGGATAGGCTTTTCTACACAGTTTTTGCCATCATATTCTTTAGCTATCATTTTAGCTACATTGATATTTCCGATAAAATTTTCTTTTTCTCCTAATGGAATTTGGAAAGGTGCTACTTTTTTACCGAAATTTTCTCTAAGTTGACTTAATACTTTATCAAAATCAGCATTTTCTCTATCCATTTTATTTATAAAAATAAAGGTGGGCTTCTTTCTATCTTCTGCATATTCCCATGCCTTTTCTGTCCCTACTTCTATACCACTGGTTGCATCGACTAGAATAATTAGTCCTCCCGCTACCTTACCTGCACTTTGTACTTCACCAATAAAGTCAAAATATCCTGGAGTGTCTATAAAATTTATTTTATGTTGTTCCCATTCTATCGGAATGACAGATGTATTAATAGATATCTTTCTGGAGATCTCTTCTTTGTCAAAATCTGAAACAGTGTTCCCATCTTCTACTCTTCCTATTCGATTGGTAACCTTTGCTGTATATAAAGCCGCTTCCGTCAATGTAGTCTTTCCACATCCTCCATGTCCTAGTAAAGCAATATTTCTTATCTTGTCAGCTTGGTATACATTCATAACTATTCCTCCTCATCTGATATCGGTGAACTCATTAGACTTACATAATATATTCTATACTTTTTTCCAAAACCCTTTTGACTTTTTTAAATATTTTAAAAAATTTGTATATTGTAAATTGTTCCAATTATTCAGTCTAATTATAACACCTTTTTTAAAGCTTTTCTTAAAATTTTTTAAGTGTTTTGAAGAATTAAACTTTTACAAGTTGTCTATTGTAAAATATGTTATAATATATGCAAGTGATGATTCATTATATGAATGATCTCCAAATTTAATCATGAGGAGGAATTTTAGCAATGACAATTACCTTTCGTCATCAAATTAAAGAATTATCCCCATATCAACCTGGAAAACCTATAGAAGATGTTAAAAGAGAGTATGGTTTAAAGGAAGTTATTAAAATGGCTTCTAATGAAAATCCTCTTGGTTGTTCCCCAAAAGTCAAAGAGAGTATCCTGGAGGTATTAGATAGTCTGAATTATTATCCAGATGGTAATGCAACTGATTTAAAAGAAGCTATAGCAAAAAAATTCAACATCGAACCTACACAGGTGCAACCTAGTAGTGGTTCGGATGAAATGGTGGATTTAATAGCTAAAACATTTTTAAACGAAGGTGATGAAGCAATCCTAGCTGATGTTACTTTTCCTAGATATCTAACCACCACAAAAATGATGGGGGCAACTCCTGTAGTAGTTCCTCTAAAGGACTTTGCATATGATCTAGAGGGCATGAAAAATGCTATTACTGATAAGACTAAGCTTATATGGCTATGTAATCCTAACAATCCTACAGGCACTATGTTTACAGAAGAGGTTTTACTGGATTTTCTGCAAGTAGTTCCAAAGGATGCTATTGTAGTCTATGATGAAGCCTACAATGAGTATGTTACTAGAAAAGATTATCCTCATGATAGTATAAAGCTATTAGAGAGTTACCCTAATATTATTATTATGAGAACCTTCTCCAAGGTTTACGGCTTAGCGGCATTAAGGGTAGGTTATACGATAGCATCAAAAGAGATTCTAATGAATATTGATAAGGTAAGAGGTCCCTTTAATGTTAATAAACTTGCACAGGTAGCTGCAATAACTGCACTGTTAGATGATGAATTTTTAAGTAAAAGCTACGAAGTGAACAAAGAGGGTAAAGAATACCTTTATAAATCCTTTGAAGAAATGGACATATTCTATGCACCTTCTGAAACAAACCATATTTTTCTCAATGTCGGTAAGGATTGCAAAGAAGTCTTTTTAGCACTTCAAAAGCTTGGTATCATTATTCGTCCAATGTATAAAACCTACATAAGAGTTTCCATCGGTACAATGGAAGAAAACCAAAAGTTCATAGCTGCTCTAAAAGAAGTTTTAAAATAATATAAAAGCGAAGACAAAGTCTTCGCTTTTATATTGTCCATATAACACCTTATGGCTCCATTGCATACTATAGACTAGAGTAAAAATGCTCTCTGGAAAAATAATTTGTAAAGGAGTTAGAAAGTTATGTGGATACATCATTATTATCCCTATCCTATGTGCAGCACCATGGCGGTGGCTCATATAAAAGGAGGGCCTTTAAGACCTGAAATCAATGGTGTTGTATGGTTAAAAGATGTTCCAGGAGGAACAGAAGTTTATGCTGAAGTTACAGGACTTCCCCCTTTTCAACCTGCTGATAATGGAGATCCTATAGGTCCTCATGGATTCCATATTCATGAATTTGGAACCTGTGAAATAAGTGATCCTGAAGATCCTTTTCAAGCTGCAGGTGAACACTGGAATCCGCATGATGAGCCCCATGGTAATCATGCGGGAGATTTCCCAGTTCTCTTTTCTAATAATGGCTATGCTAGGATGGGCTTTTTCACCGATAGATTTAAAATAGCAGATGCTATTGGAAAGGCTATAATTATTCATAAAAATCCTGATGACTATCGAACACAACCAACTGGAGATTCGGGAAAACGTCTTGCCTGTGGTATTATTAGATGGGCAAAATAATAAAATTTCATTAAAAAATAAAGAGCTTAGGTTAAAAACCTAAGCACTTCATTTTAATGCATCAAGTTGATTTCCTCCGGCTGTAATACAACTTCCTGGTGTCTTAAAACTTGCTTTGTTCTATCACCGTCCTCTAAAGAATCTAAATAAACAACCTCTGTAGGCACTATTTTTATAGCTTTCAAATTATCTTTCTTTAGAGTCATCATTTCATGATCTGGATTATACCTTTTGGCATCTTCATAGACCTTTTTATCTTGAGCACAAATAGTGGCCTTGCCAAATACTTGTATACCTTTTATACGTCTATAATTAATATATTCTGTATTTACTAACAGACATACATTTTCATTATTTTCAATCGCCTTAAATTTTTCTCCCCCTGCTGACATAATATAAATATCCATATCCTCACCTAGAAAATATTGCACTGGACTACATCTTGGAACATCATTCATACAGGTTGCAAGGGATGCACTTTTATGCTCTTTTAAGAAATCTAAGATATGCCCTCTTAATTCCATAGGTGCCATTTTTCCATTCATCTTAACCAACTCCTATTTCTAATTTACATATAATTTTCCTAATGTTATTATTTAAAAAGCTATGAAAAATTATACATCTTACTTAATGACAAACAACAAAAAACTCTCAGCTAAAAAAGCCAAGAGTTTTTAGAGTTATCTTATAGGACAAATACCAGCTTCACAACCGGCATCTAATATATCAATTTGTATTTCCTTATCTTCATACTTACTTACTAAGGAAGGAATAAAAGTCTTCATTTCTTTTACTCTACGATTAAACTCTACCTCGTCAATAGCCTCATAAGGTAATAACTGATAAAAACTATCTTCTAGAGGTAAGAATGTTACTGCCACTGTAGTATCCCAATTATTCCAAATCCAGTCTTCTACTTCTTCCCATTCGTGATTTCTAACATGTACTGTAATAGAGCAGTTATGGTCTACATAGTTTTCCATAAACATTTTATAATTCTCTAGTTGCTCTATTGCTGATATATCATATTTTGTCTTTCCCTTAGGAGCTTTCACAGGAAATTCCACCACTTTGGTAGCACAAGTTTCGGGATCCTGACCAACCTCAGGAAAAACAGGATACCCCAATTCTTCACATACCTTTACTAACGGATCATTGGAACTGACTCGAATACGTCTTATATAATAAGGAGCATGTGAATAATGGACACCACTAGATACAGCAGGAAGTTGGCTAAGAGTTCCTTCAGGTTTTACGGTAGTAATTAATAGAGGCTTATTTCCTCCCATTTCGGCTGCATAATCCTCAGCCCCTTCTTGAGCTGTCCTCCTTAGTTGCCTTAGTAGTTGGGCTTCTTCTTCCTTGTTAATCCCTGTAGCATTGACCATGTCCTGCCATCCAGTCAAAGAACATCCTAATAACTTATCCCTCTTTTGTACGGCATCCCAATCTGTTAACTCCAACTCAACAGATGTCATTCTATAACTTGCCCTTGCCGATAATCTTTGTGCCTCCATCAGCCCATTTAAATCTAAAATCCCCTTATCCTTCACAAATCCATAGACATTCACTGTAGTTAAATTACACAGACCTTTAGAGTCTAAGAGAATTTCTCCACAAGGGTTAACTCCCTTCATATTATCTCTTCTCTTTCCTGCTGCTTCGGCATTAACCCATCCAGGCTCTCCTGAATACCTCATTTTATTCATTAACCAATTTAATTCTTCTCTTGTGGGTTTCTTTTTATAATAGATAGAGTTGTTACTCATTTGTCTATGTATGATATCGTGATCCACTACCCATTCTCCATCTATCTGTTTGTATAAATTAGCTTTAGCATCGACGCATTCCTTGTCATCTCCATCTATTAAAACCATCTCAGCAGTTCTTCTTACACCACCAACCACTACATTTTCCCCGATTATATTGGCTATGTCTAAGCAATCGATAGGCTTTAGCTTTACCTTATCAACTTCTTCAATTGATCTTTGGTTTTTAATGGTTTTGCTTATTTTGTAGAACATATTTTTTAAGCTCTGATGACCACTAGCGGTACCTCCAAAGGTTTTAAGTTTTTCACCCTTAGGTCGTACATGATCATAATTTATTATAATAGTTTTTATATTTCTATACTCATTGCTATATAAGATTTTAAAATAAAAATCTAATGCCTGGGTCCAACCTTCTTTACTATCCCCCACAGTAATTTTTACAGTATCATTATTATAAAATTCTAAGCTGGTATTATCTTCTCTTTTGTCTTTTTCTGTAGGTGTGTACTTCATATGTATTAATTCATAATCAACCCTTATTTTTGGTAGTTTTTTAATATCTTCCTTTAGTACTCTTACACCTACACCCGAACCTATCATTAACAGATAAAATAACTCTTTATAGGAATCAAAATCATCAATAACTAAAAAAGCACAATTATAATTGGACATAGGATAATTTTTCGCCACAGCCGTGTTTCCTACCCAAAAAGTCCTACCAGATAAAAATTGTTTCAGGTTATAAATATTATCAAAAAGCTTTTCTTCTTCTTCTTTTGTGGTAGGACCTAAGCTACAGTTGTATTCTACAGCTCTTTTAACAGTCTCCCACCAATATTCTCTTCTGGCCTCTTCAACTACCCATCTCGAGTAGGTTCTATAATATACAAAGCTTCCCAATTGCTCCATAGGAGAAACCTTATTTGTGTACTTGCTTATAAATTTTTTATCTAATTGAGTCTTTTTACTTTTAATCATATGCTGCCCGTCCTTTCTACTATGTAAAACTTTATTTAATTATGTAAAATGAGATCTAATTCAGAGAGAATTTTTACCACCACTGAATTACAGTTGAATTTATTATCGGAAAGATAACACTATTCCAAAGTTGCAACAACAATATTTTGTGTTCCACATCTCATCGGTACACCAAATATTGTATCACCCTTGCCTTTATAAGTCAAAATAGAAATTATAGATTATAATTGCTCTCCTATAAATTTTCCCCTTTTATATAGGATTATTTCTTTATAGCTTTGATTTTTATTGTTTCATATCTAGTGCCAAAAGATATAGACAAAGAAACTTCTTTTATATATAATAATAGGTAATCTTATTTATTGAATATTCTTGAAAATATTAAGTATCCTTTGTGATACTTTAAAAATAACCAATTGTCTTTAAAGTTTTAAATAGATATGTAAAGGAGGTGCGATTATGACTGAGCACATTACCCCTAAAATTTTATTAGATCAAAACATAATCAAAACAGGTGCATTAACCGCAACAGCCTACGGCAATAGAGCTGAAGTTCAATATGAAATGCGTTTCTTAAACAGCTCTCACCTCAAAGAGATGTTGGCACTTCAAGATTTTATAAAAAATGATTTGTCAGACAAAAGAGTATTCGTACCTGACGATAAAGATTTTCTGTTAAAACAAGTACTTATGCCTAATCGCGGAAGGGCTATAGGAGTTTTCGTAAATCATTCATTAATAGCCTTTAGGACTATCACATTCCCTGGAAAAAACCATCATAATTTAGGTAGGGACCTAAAGCTTACACCCCAAAATTTAATGAAAGTAGCCCACCTAGAGTCAACAGTAGTTCATCCGTTCTTCCGAGGTAACGGTCTACAGGCCAAAATGCTTATGCCCACATTAGATATTATCAAAGCCTCAGGATATAGCTATGTTTTAGTAACAATATCACCGTTTAACTATCCTAGCCTAAGTACAATCATAAAAGCCAACTTTCTTATTAGAGATTTAAAAAGTCGTGGTGGTGTTTACAATGGTAAGATACGTTGTCTTCTATTTAAAGATCTTAACAAGTCAGGTTTACAGGAATATCAAGATATAGTATCCATACCGAATAGTATGACTTATAAGCAGGAAAAACTTTTAAAAGAAGGGTATGTAGGTTTTGGTTTAGAAAAAGCAGCCAATGCCTTTAACATTCTTTATGGCAAATAAACATTAGACATTTTAAAAGTGCTATTGTTTTTGATAAAAACAATAGCACTTTTAAAATGCTTTAGTTTTCTATTAATGCATCCCAAGTGTATCTGTTAGATGCATTCCATAGCACCCATTCCTCTAAACCAGCATCATAGGTAGCTTGAATTTGTTCCCTTACTTGCTGTTCACCATAGCGTTGGTAATATCCAGCTCCTAGATATGAAGCAGTGAAGTCCTGCAACCAAGGTCTCATCACAGCCTTAGGTCCATCAACTTCAAGTGCCTCTGCCCGTTTCCTAGCAGCCTTCATTCCAGTATATACAATGGTATAGGGGTCTTTATCTGGAATAGCGACACCATATGTTCCTAATGCGTAATGGGATGGATAAACCATGGGTAGTAGTACATCTGTAACAGGCACTAAAGTTTCCAAGTGTTGCCCTAATCTCATATCATCAGATACAGTAGTTACTAGTCCAAAAATGTCTGCCGATACATATACACCATAATCTCTCAGCTCTTCTCTAGCATATTCTAAAAATCCAGCAATGGCTTCCGCCATAGTTTCTTTTTCTCCAGCTTCTCCATAATCTATGATGGATCTATTTCCATCAGTGGGGAATCGCACATAGTCATACTGTATATCCTTAAATCCTAACTCTGCTGCTTCCTTTGCTATATCAACAACGTAATCCCATGCTTCCCTATTATAAGGGTTCAACCAAGCATCTCCTTTTCTATCACGCCATACCTCTCCAGTATTGGTTTTAATAGCTAAGTCGGGTCTAGCAGCTACTATTTGTCTATCTTTAAAGGTTACAATTCTTGCAATAGGGTAAATATTGTTTTCTCTTAAAGTATCCATAATAGCATGAAAATCTCTTACCTTAACAATTCTATCAGCACCAGCTTCTTTTACCATAGGAATTGAGGATCTATAGGTCATGGTACCATGATCATCCTTTACATCAATAACCCATGCATTCACTACGGATTCATTTGTTAACTCTACTGTTCTATTAAACCTTTCTGTTAAACCTAAACTATGACCTGTCATAAAAATGCCTCTTACAGTTTCATATACTTTATAGGGTTCCCAACTGACATCAGGTTGAGAAAAATTATCACCTTGACTTAACTTTACTTCATCTAAATCGTAATCAGCCCAAACCTCAGAGGTGCTAAGGAGGTTTTCTGTTACACTATTTATGTTATTATTAAAGATCAACATAAAAGCAACAATCAGCACTCCCGTTAACATAATTATGTAGAATTTTGTCTTACCTAGTCCGCTGCTCATAACGTGCCCCCTTTAATTATTAATCTCCTACATTATATCATAGGTTACGACATTTCTCATCATTTTTCAATATGTAATATAATACAGTTAAGTCCTTCAGAGGAAACTTTTCTTCCATTAAAAAAGTAGACATTTAGTCTACTTTCTCATGATAATATCTACTATTTCTTCAATCGTTTCTTTGATATACTCGCCTTTTCTATACTTTCTTTTAGCAACTATGCTTTCCACTTCATTACCTTTAGTTAAAATAGCCTTAAAGACTTTAGGATTTTCTATAAAGACTCCTTTTTCTTCAAAGTTAGCATTCAAAACTATAAATGTAGGAATTTTAGCCTTACCTGCAACCTTATAGCAATCGATATAATTCTCATTGCCTTCCCGCGGTAAAAATTTTAACTGAATATTAGGGTTAACGTCTACTATTTTCTGTAGCACAGGCACATTAATCATACAGTCGGGACACCATATCTCAGCAAAAGCTAAAATGTATATGGAGGAGTCTATGCTCTTAATCTTAAGTAATAAATCTTCATCTAATTGAATAGCCTTATATATTTCTAATGTTTTTTCTTTATGGATATCCTTATCGGTATCTAAAAATTCTTCAAAGGTAGCGGCAACTTGATATAGTTCTTGAAAACTCATTAATATCATCCCCCCTATGGTCTACCACATTACATTCATTATATCACTAATCATTATTAAATTTAAGTAAATACAGAAAAATTTAATAATAATACAGTAGTAAAATATTCCTATAGTATTGAAATTCTCTTCCTCTAGTATTACTTTCCTTAATTTCTTTAAGCTTCTTCAGTACCACCAACACTAAATGCAAAAAGCAAAAGAAACTTCACAGTTTTTGTGAAGTTTCTTTTGCTATATGGCAACGACCTACTCTCCCAGGCAGTCACCCGCCAAGTACCATCAGCGCTGAAGGGCTTAACTACTGTGTTCGGTATGGGAACAGGTGTGACCCCTTCGCTATAGTCACGACATTTGAGAGTTTGTTCTCTCAAAA
>JAFIFG010000071.1 GCA_020832135.1 Clostridiaceae bacterium | reverse complement strand
GGGGAGTTTTATTGAAAAAGTATGTAGCAATTATAATTACTAGTATCCTTTTAGTTAATATTTTATCTTTAGGCTTTTTAGGCCAGGGTTCTATTACTAGTGAAGGAATTAATGAAGTGAATACAAAGGAAACTATAGAATATATCAGTCAGCTTATGAATAGCTTTCCGACATGGGTTATGGATGAAAGCAGAGGATACATATATGTAGTATCTAAGCAGGAAAATAAATTACTTTTTATGAATATGGAGGACTTAAGTATAGAAAAGGAGATGGTGTTGGAGTCTGGGCCATCGTATGTATTACTGGCGGATGATAAGCTCTATATAGCATTATCAGGCAGTAATACAATTGCTGTAATTAACCCTGATGATAAAGAAATTGTTGAAACAATAAAAACTAAAAATCAGCCCTATAAATTAGCAAAATATAAGGATAGACTGTTTTATGTGGAGGATAGATATAGTCAAATTAACGTATATTACCTTACGGATGATATAGAAAAAGAATTTATTGCATCCTCTTACCTACTTCTAGAGAAGGTAGAGTTAATAGAACAATACAATAGTAATTATAAAAGTGTAGCAGGAAATTGCCTGCTACACTAATTTTTTGAATGATGAAATATATTTTTATTTAATAGAGAGTGAAGATATATTTACTTTGAGTATTTATATTTTTGTTTATGAAGATACATTCTATCATCAGCAATTTTTAAAAGGTCTTTACTTCTTTTTGCATCAGTTGGATAATGGGCCATACCATAACTAAATAGGTTATGGATATCATGATCTTTAACATGTAATGGATTAAGTGAAAAATAATCACGGAGTTTGTTAATTATATAATTCACTTCTTGAACACTAGCATATAGAAAGATACCTACAAATTCATCTCCACCATAGCGGGCAATAATGTCTGTTTGTCTTATGATGCCCTTCATTCCCTGGGCAAAGTGTTGGATAAGTTCATCGCCTAGTTGATGGCCAAAGGTATCATTAATGATTTTGAGATTATCTAAATCAAACATTACAATAGAAAAGGATTCCTCATATCGTTTTGCTCTATCCAATAGATCATTTAGTAATTCCTCAAAATAATAACGATTATAAATACCTGTTAAATTATCATGCCTTGAGAGGTAAATGGTTTTATCCAGTAATTCATGGGTTTTAATTACAGTACTTATTTGATTAGCAAAGTATTCCATAAAAGATTTATCTAAATGAGTAAAGCCATCTATCTCTGTACTATCAACATTAATCATACCATATAATTTGTTATTCACTTTAATGGGGGCAGATATAGCGGATTTGGTGATAAAGGCATTGGCAAGCTGCAATTTTTCATACATATTTTTGTTTAAATTTAGTTTATCGAATTTTTCTACATCTTTTACAATACAGGCCTGCGACATATCACCATGATTAGATTTATATAAAAAGCAATCTTCTAATTTTAGGGTAACGTCTTTAAATTTTTCAGAATCATATCCAACTAAAGCTTTATATTCCAACTCGTTGTTTTCATTTAGAATTAATAGACTCCCCATTTTTGCAGCATCGATGGATTCAACAGATTTTTGCAAAATTACCTGGAATAACTCTTGGGTATTTGTAATAGTTAAAATAGAGTCACTAATTTCTAAAATACTTCGCAAAACATCGTTACTTTTCTGTGAATTATATTTCCAAATAGCCACTCTATTTGTTATAGATTTATAAGCGGACAAACAAATACCTATTGTTATTAGACTAATAAGTATAAACAATGGGAGCCCGGATAATATGTTAAATGTTGTTGGCAAGAAAATAACATGCAATATAAATATCACGATATATAAAAATGTGATATTTAATAGTAAGCTAAAGAAAATTTTTTTCATCATGAGTCCCCTTTTTATTATAATAATACTACATTTAATAGTTGTATGATATCTCCACAATGGTAGTAATTCTACAATATTCAGAAAAAACCTTTTTTAAAAACTACTAAAGTGTTATAAAAAACTTATAGATATAATGTAGAATTAAATTTTGTAATAGGGGACATAAAAGCATAATGAAAATTTAAATAAATTAAGTAGCACCTTATATAGCTGCAATTCTTTCGATTGCCCTCATCAATTTAGCAAATTTAGCAGGTTTAAGGGATTGAGCACCATCCGACATAGCCATCTCTGGCTGATGGTGTACTTCGATAATCAGTCCATCAGCACCTACTGCAATAGCCCCCTTAGATAAAGGCTCTACCATAGACCATTTCCCAGTGGCATGACTAGGGTCAATAATAATAGGGAGATGACTTAATTCTTTAATCATAGGTACGGCACTAAGGTCTAAGGTGTTTCTAGTGTAGGTCTCGAAGGTTCTAATGCCCCTCTCGCAAAGAATAACCTTACTATTTCCTTCTGCCATAATGTATTCAGCAGACATCAAAAGTTCTTCTATGGTTGCAGAAAGACCTCTTTTCAATAAAATAGGTTTATTAGATTTTCCAGCCCTTTTTAAAAGAGGGAAATTCTGCATATTCCTAGCACCGATTTGAAGGATATCAGCGTATTCCTCTACAATATCAAAGGTATCCTGACACATTACCTCTGTTACAATAGGCATACCAGTAACCTCTTTAGCCTTTTTCAATAACTTTAATCCTTCTTCCCCCATACCTTGGAAACTGTAGGGAGATGTTCTAGGCTTAAAGGCCCCACCTCTTAGCATTTGAGCTCCTTCAATCTTCACAGCATTAGCAATGGTCATAAGCTGTTCTTCGCTTTCTACAGAACAGGGGCCAGCTATGACGGTGACATTGCCACCTCCTATTTTAAGACCATCCACCTCAATAATACTATCCTCAGGGTGAAAATGTCTGCTGGCTAATTTGAAGGGATGTTGAACCCTTAAAAGCTTATCCACATGCTGATTTGCTTCAATTTGACTAGGATCGATTCTACTGGTGTCTCCTACTAAGCCTAATAAAAAGTAGTTTTCTCCTTGGGACATGTGAACTTGACATCCTAAACTCTCCATTTTTTTCTTGATCTTTTCAATTACCTCCTGTGGTGCATTAGGTTTCATAACAATTACCATTTTAAACTCCTCCTTTATTAATTGAATTATTATTTAAATCATATAGAAATAAAAAAGGAGACCCTCTAAGAGTCTCCTTTTATAGTAGATAATAAGTATAGAGTTTTTAAACACTACACCCTATAAATTCACTATGCATGTTTGTTCTTAGGAAAAAAGATGTATATCTAATTTTTTTGTATGCAAAATAGCCAGCGCTCCAAAAATAAAAGCCCCAGTAAAAGTTAAAAAAGTAGATATAAAATTGTGTATTTAATCCTTTAAGCTTTAACATGACAACCATCCTTTATTCTAAAATTATTTTCAGAAAATTTATTGAAAGTTTAAATAGAATTATAGTTTAGTTTTTTAGAAGTGTCAATAAAAAGTTTTTTTAATATTTAATAAAAAAGTTTAACAAATAATTCTAAATATCCAATAATTCTTAAAATAATTCTAAAGATATGTTGACAAAAATGAAAGTTCATATTAAAATTGAAAAAAATTGATGTTGAAATGATTATTAAATTCTATGATTGGAAAGAGTAAATAAGTTTTTAAGCCAAAGCGAATTGGGGATGGTGAAAGCCCAATGCCGATGAACTTATCGAATGGTTCCATGAGAAGCAGCGGGAAATCCTTGGAGAGTATCGTTTGACGTAGGTCTCACGTTATAGAGGCAGGGTATCGAAATAGTGGAACTATTTCCGTATCTGAAAAGAGTGGGATAGTATATATACTATCTAAAATGGGTGGCAACACGGAATAGAACATTTCGTCCTATAGCAGGGATAGAAGTGTTTTTTTATTGCTTCAATATCTCTGGCAGTACTTATTTGTTGCAGACCATTTTAGTAGATAGATCTATCCAATAGAGGTGGCAACACGGAATTTAAGCATTTCGTCCTTAGTAATAGGGATGGAGTGCTTTTTTGTTTGGCTAAAGCTAAGATAAGACCAAAATACAAAATCAAATAGAATAGAGAGGTGGAAACTCCACGATGAATTCTGGAGCCGCCATCTATGTGAGAAAGGCTGCAGGTAGCTTGGAGGAAGGGATAGATAAGGTTAAGGAGGCATTGGATATGGGGCTAGCATTGGAAAAATTAAATCAGTTCATTACCATCAGTAGAGGTTAACTCAAAGAAGCATTGGCAAAGCAAGGGGAAGTCAGTAGTGGTGTAGAAACCAACGGATATAAGGATTTTTATAAAATAAAAAAATTTATAGGAAAGGTGAGGGGAAAAGCATGATAGCAAAGACATTACCTAAGAGATTTGGAGAATTTGGGGGACAATTTGTACCAGAAACCTTAATGAATGCTTTAATAGAACTAGAAGAGGAATTTGTTAAAGCCAAGGAGAGTGAAGAATTTCAAGAGGACTATCAATATTATGTAAAGGAATATTCAGGAAGGCCTACACCCCTGTACTATGCTGAAAACTTAACCCAGAAACTGGGGGGAGGGAGAATATACCTTAAAAGAGAGGATTTAAATCATACGGGAGCCCATAAGATCAATAATGTCATAGGTCAGGTGCTATTGGCTAGGAGAATGGGAAAGAAACGAATCATAGCTGAGACGGGGGCGGGACAGCATGGGGTAGCCACCGCCACCATATGTGCTATTTTTGACTTGAAGTGTGAAGTATATATGGGGGCAGAGGATGTCCAAAGGCAGGCTTTGAATGTTTTTAAAATGAAAATGCTGGGGGCAAAGGTGGTACCTGTTACCTCGGGAACAGCAACATTAAAGGATGCCACCAATGAAGCTTTGAGAGATTGGGTGGCAAATGTAGAGGATACTTTCTATGTTATTGGTTCAGTGGTGGGACCTCATCCCTACCCCACTATGGTTAGGGATTTTCAAAGAATCATTGGGGATGAGGTAAAACAGCAAATACTTAAGAAAGAAGGTAGATTACCTAATTATCTAGTGGCCTGTGTAGGAGGAGGCAGTAATGCCATGGGACTCTTTTATCCCTTCCACCAAGAAGAGGAGGTAGAGATATATGGAGTAGAAGCAGGAGGCTTAGGATTAGATACAGATCAGCATGCCGCCACCATAACGAAGGGAAGTAGAGGTGTGATTCATGGGATGATGACCTATATGCTACAGGATGATCAGGGACAGATTATGCCGGCACATTCTATATCCGCTGGTTTAGATTACCCAGGGATCGGACCAGAGCATGCATATTTTCATAGTATTGGCAGAGTTAACTATATTGCTATAACTGATGAAGAAGCAGTGGAAGCTTTTGAATTTTTAACCAAAACGGAGGGGATTATCCCAGCACTAGAGAGCTCCCATGCAATTGCCTATTTAATAAAGCTAGCACCACAAACTAAAAAAGAAGATATTATTGTTTTAAATTTGTCGGGTCGAGGAGATAAGGATATACACACTATTTCAAAAATATTGGGAGGAGATAAGGATGAATAGTAGAATAAGAAATAAATTACAGCTATTAAGACAAACTGGTAAAAAAGCTTTAATAACCTATATTACTGCTACTATAGACCTGATACCTCTGGTGGCTCCCACCTCCGACGACAGAATTCAAGAAATTGTAAGCAATGCAGAAGGTTTTGTTTATTGTATTTCCTCCATGAGGGTGACTGGAAAAAGGGAGGACTTTCAAAGGAATCTAGAGGAGTTTATACAGCAGATAAGAAAATATACCGATATACCTTTAGCTATAGACTTTGGTATAGGTAATGCTGCTATGGTGTCAAAGCTAAAAGGGCTATGTGAGGGTATTATTGTGGGCAGTGCTATCATTGAAGAGATAGAGCTTGGTCTTCAAGATAGTACTTCAGAAGAACGGGTCTTTAGCTGTGTTTAAAAATTATATGAAGCAAAAACAATTACTTGACAATTCTGTAATTATACATTAAAGTATTTAATTAAAAATAAAAAGCCTTAATAAAAGGGATGATATACCTTGAAGAACTTTAAAAGAATAACTATTATAGGATTAGGGTTAATAGGGGGATCTATGGCATTAGCTCTAAAGAAGTCTGACTATAATTGTGAAGTAATTGGTTACGATGTATCGGAAAAGACAGTACAGCATGCCAAAGGAATAGGTGCTATAGATGTTATAGCTAAAAACTTACAGGAGTCTGTTGAGAAGGCAGAATTAATTATTTTGGCTACTCCTGTGGGATACTATGAGGAAATGCTTCAACAGGTAGGACATCTATTATCCAACGATGTTATTGTTACGGATGTCGGTAGTGTAAAGGGTTATGTGGCTAAGGTGGCAGAAAAGTATTTGCCAGAGGGAGTGCAATTTATAGGAGGACACCCTATGGCTGGATCAGAAAAGGGTGGGATAGAAGCCGCCACCCCCTTTCTATATGAAAATGCCTATTATTTCCTAACACCTAGAAAACAAATTGCTGAAGATATACTAAAAAAACTGCAGAGATTTGTTGAAGCTTTAGGTGCATATCCTGTGGTGGTGAGTGTAGAAGAACATGATCAAATCGTGGCACAAATTAGCCATATACCCCACTTAACAGCTGTGCTACTAGCCAATATGGTGGATCGGAAAAATGGCATTTCCTATATTCCCTTTGTAGGTGGTGGATTCAGAGATACTACCCGTATTGCTGCTGGAAATCCTCAAATGTGGAGGGAGATATTTCTTTTAAATAAAGAAGAAGTATTAGATGGTATAGGTACTCTCGAAACAATGTTGGGGGAATTTAAAGAAATATTGCAAAAGGAAAACCAAGAGGAAATATTAGAGAATCTACAGAAAGCAAAAATGATTAGAAATAGCATACCTCATACTGTAAGGGACTACATACCTCCCTTATACGAATTAAGCATAGATGTTGAAGACCGCCCGGGAGTATTGGGGGAACTTACACAGTTGATGGGTAGTAATACTATCAACATAAAAGAAATAGAAATTCTTCATGCAAGGGAAGGAGAAAAGGGTGCCATAAGAATTGGATTAGATTCAGAGGTGCAGCAGAAGAAGGCACTTCATTTATTACAGGTCTATGGTTTTGCTGTAGCCTATCGTGAAGGAGGTAATAGTGATCATGTTAATAACAAACAAAGCACAGAAACTAGAGGGTGAAATTACTGTACCAGGAGATAAATCCATCTCCCATAGAGCAGTGATGCTCTCTAGTATTAGTAAGGGGAAGTCCATTGTTACGGGATTTTTGAGGGGTGAGGATTGCCTCAGCACCATAGCCTGTTTTCGTGGATTAGGTATAGAGATTGAGGATAAAGGAAAAGAAATTATTGTTGAAGGTAAGGGATTATATGGATTAAGGGAACCTGAAGATATACTAGATGCAGGAAATTCTGGAACCACTATGCGATTGATTTCAGGAATATTGTCGGGGCAAGAATTCTTAACAGTTGTCACAGGAGACGGTTCCTTAAGAAAGCGACCAATGGCTAGGATTGCAAAGCCCCTTAGAGAAATGGGTTCTTTTATAGAAGGCCGGAATCATGGGAATCTAGCTCCTTTAGTAATAAGGGGGGGGAATTTGAAGGCCATAGATTATCAATCTCCCGTTTCAAGTGCTCAAGTAAAGTCTGCTATATTATTGGCAGGGCTATATGCCGAGGGAGAAACCATTGTAAGGGAAGAAGTTACTTCGCGAGATCATACGGAAAGAATGCTAAAATCCCTTGGAGGGAAAGTTTTTGTAGAAGATGGGGCTGTGAAAGTAAAGTCCTCTGAATTATATGGTGAAGCCATTCAGGTTCCGGGGGATATTTCCTCCGCTGCTTTCTTTATGGCGGCAGCTGCTGCTATAGAGGGTTCCGACTTAGTAATAGAAGGTGTTGGATTAAATCCTACCCGTACAGGTATTATTGATGTATTGAAGGAAATGGGAGCAGAAATTGAAATAGATAATATTTATACCAGTGGTGGAGAAGAAATAGGAGATATTCACATAAAAGGTAAAAAATTAAAGGGTATAAAAATAACTAAGCAAATCATCCCACGACTAATAGATGAAATCCCTGTTATCGCCATGATTGCCGCTACAGCAGAAGGTAAAACCACTATTACCGGTGCAGAAGAGTTAAAGGTGAAGGAAACCAATCGAATTACCGCTATGGTGATGGAGATGAAGAAACTAGGAATACGGGTAACTGAACTATCTGATGGAATGGAAATAGAAGGATTAAATACCATAAAAGGTGCTACTGTAGAAAGCTATGGGGATCATAGAATTGCTATGGCTATGGCCATTGGTGGGTTATTTTCAGAAGGGGATGTAAAAATTCAAGGCAGTGAATGTATAGCTATTTCCTTTCCAGATTTTGAAGAAAAATTAAAGGAAGTAGTAAAATAGAAGGGAAGAGATAGGATGGAGCTAGGGTATTTAGGTCCGATAGGCTCCTTTAGTTATATGGGGGCCAGCTATTATGCACCTGAAGATGTATTGGTGGCAAAAAACACCTTTAGGGAAATTATTAAGGCTGTAGAGGAAGGAAATTTAGAGAAGGGAATATTACCTATAGAAAATTCTACTGAAGGAGTAGTAACCCAAGTGGTGGATGGGCTTATGGATACTGACACAATAAAAATACAAGGAGAACTTATATTAAAAATACACCATCATCTTTTAAGTGTGGGGAAAGAGGTGGAGGAATTACTTTACGTCTTATCTCACCCTCAAGCCTTACATCAGTGTAGAGAGTATTTTGCAAAGAATTATCCAAATATAACCCTCCTACCCTGTGAGAGTACATCGCAAGCATGTGAAATAGCAAGGGAGAAGGGGAAGGAATATGGTGCTATAGCCAATAGTTGGTGTGCTGAAAAAAAAGGACTTAGGGTAATACACAGCAATATTCAGGATAACCTCCATAACCAAACTAGATTTATTATTATTGGAAGAAAAGAGACTATGGTCACTGGAAAAGACAAAACCTCTATAGCTTTTTCCTTTCATGAGGATTATCCGGGTAATCTCTATCGGGTATTGAAGGAATTTGCAGAGGAGCGAGTTAATTTAACCAGAATTGAATCTCGTCCCGCTAAAACAGAGTTGGGAAAATATATTTTTTATATTGATTTTCATGGGCATCAGAGAGATATAAAATCTATAAAGGTGTTGAATAATATAGAGAAGATTACCAATAAATTAAAGATTTTTGGCTCCTATCCTGTAGGAGAAATTGTATAAAGGTCGAGGTTAAGGTTTAATAAGAAGGGTGTGATATACATGTTTAGATTATTAACGGCAGGAGAGTCCCATGGACAAAGTCTAGTTGGAATTATAGAAGGCTTCCCATCTAATGTACCCATTGATATAGAAGCAGTGAATAAGGATCTTAAGAGAAGACAGGGAGGATACGGTCGTGGGGGGCGAATGCAGATTGAAAAGGATAAAATAGAAATTCTATCAGGGGTGAGGGGAAGCAAAACCTTAGGAAGCCCCATATCCTTTCTTATTAAAAATAAGGACTATGAAAATTGGCAACCCTATATGAACCCTGTGAAGGTAGAAGAGGGAAAAGAGGTAATACAGCCGAGACCTGGTCATGCTGACTTGACGGGGGCATTGAAATATAACTTTCATGATATTAGAAATGTATTGGAAAGAAGTAGTGCAAGAGAAACTGCCACTAGAGTTGCAGTTGGGAGTTTAGCTAGTCAGTTGATGAAGATTTTTGGTATAGAGGTCTTTAGTCATGTTATAGCTATTGGAGGAGCTTCATTAAATAAACCTGTTGAGGATACAGAAATAATAAGGAAAGCAGAAAACTCTGAGGTGCGCTGTGTAGACTCCACTACAGAAAAAAACATGATAGAAGAAATAAAAAGGGCCAAAGAGGAAGGCGATTCCTTAGGAGGTATATTTGAAATACATATTACAGGGGTACCAAGGGGTCTAGGTAGCTATGTTCAATGGGATCACAAATTAGATGGGAAATTGTCCTATGGACTAATGGGTATTCAAGCTATAAAAGGGGTAGAAATAGGATATGGTTTTGAAAATGCCATAAATCTCGGATCAAAGGTACATGATGAAATATTCTATAGTGAAGAGAAAGGTTATTATCGTAATACCAATTATGCAGGAGGTATAGAGGGTGGAATGTCCAATGGAGAAACCATTGTAATAAGATGTGCAATGAAGCCTATACCTACTCTGTACAAACCCCTTAGAACTGTAGATATAGAAACAAAAGAAGCTGTATTAGCAACAGTAGAAAGAAGTGATGCCTGTGCTGTTCCTGCTGCATCAGTGGTGGGAGAAATGGTAGCTATTACTGTAATAGCACAAGAATTTTTAAAAAAATTTGGTTCGGATTCCTTAGAGGAGATAATGAAGCGATGGAAAGATTACTTATAGATTTAGGAGAAGATAGTTATTATATTGATATTGATGAAGATCTATTGGAAATTATGGATAAGGCTATAGATAGTGGGGATAAAATAGTTCTTATTACCGATAAAAATGTGGATAATTTATATGGAAAAGCAATAGAAAAATTCCTAAAGGATAAAAAACCATACAAGATTACTATTCCACCAGGTGAAAAAAGCAAGACTATGGCTACGGTAGAATATATTTTAAGTCAAATGCTAGATTGTGGACTAACCAGAAATTCTAAAGTTATTGCCTTAGGAGGAGGGGTTGTAGGGGATATAGCAGGGTTCTCTGCATCTATTTATATGAGAGGAATTGATTTTGTACAGGTACCCACTACATTATTAGCACAAGTAGATAGTAGTGTGGGCGGAAAAACAGGGATTAATATGCCTGCAGGAAAAAACACTGTAGGAAGCTTCTATCAACCAAAAGCTGTCCTTATAGATACAAAAGTACTTAAAACCCTTCCTAAAAGGGAATTAATAAGTGGTATAGGTGAAGTAATAAAATATGGCATTATCTATGATGACATGTTTTTAAATGATATAAAGAATGAATTTGAAGCCATTTTAAAGTTGGATTATAAAGTTATGAAGAAGGTCATAAGAAGATGCTGCGAAATAAAGGCGGCTATCGTATCTCAAGATGAGAAGGAAAAGGGGATAAGAAAGATATTGAATTTTGGTCACACCATAGGCCATGGGTTAGAAGCTATAACCAATTATAAGAAATATACCCATGGAGAAGCCGTCATTATTGGCATGTATTATGAAGCTAAATTAGCAAAATCCTTAGGCTATATAAAAGAAACCTACTTTAAAGAAATAACAGATATTATTCATAAAACAGAAGTTTCTTTAGATATAACGATGCTTTCTTTAGAGGATCTAACTCATGCTATGATAAAGGATAAGAAAAATAGAGGAGAAAAAATATCCTTTATATTGCCAATCGACAAAGGTAAAGTGAAGGAAGTGTTACTTTTTCCTAACGAAGTTATGTGGTAAGTGAGGTGATGATGGAATTGGATAGGTTAGAAGAACTTAGAAAGTCTATAGATCAATGTGATGAAATATTGGTTAAGACCTTTGAAAAGAGAATGGAATTGGTAATAGAAGTACTAGAATATAAGCGTGAAAAAGGACTGCCTGTATTCCACCCTGAGAGAGAGCAGCAGGTGATGGAAAAGGTACTGTCTAATTTCTCTCATATCAATAGGCCTCAGGAAATAAAAGCATTGTACAAGGCTATTATGAAGATTAGTAGAAGACTACAATCAAGAGAATTAGTACCCCATAATATTGTTTTAGTAGGGTTTATGGGCACTGGAAAAACCACTACAGCCAAAGACTTGGCAAAAAAATTAGAAATGAAATTTGTAGATGTGGATGCCTTTATCGAAGAAAAAACTGGCATGACGATAGCTCATATTTTTGAAGAAAATGGAGAAGGTTACTTTAGAGCATTGGAAAAGAAGGCAATTATGGAACTAAGTGAAGAAAAACATATGATCCTTTCCTGTGGAGGGGGAGCTATACTTAATAAAGAAAATGTAGAGCATATGAAAAAGCATGGTAGAGTAGTGTTATTGAAAGCACATGCTGAAACAATATTGAAGAGGTTGGAGAAGGATGATACAAGACCACTTTTAAAAGATAAAATAAACCTTGAACATATTAGAAAAATGCTAGAGGAAAGAGAGAGTGCCTATAATATATCGTCGGATTTAGTTATTGAGACAGATTATAAAAGTATCGATGACATTAGCAATGAGATTGTAAAGAAGCTGTATGAATTTAATAAGGAAAAATAGCTCTATAAAGCATGCCTTGCTGTCTTGACACGGGGTGTGTTTTTTTATGGAGAACAAATAATAGAAAATAATTAATATTGAAAAAAGTATGAAGGTTTTTTAAAATATAGAAAGAATATAAGTAAAGTAACACAAAATTATAATTTCAAAAAGAGGGAGCATTGTAATAAAACAAAGATATTCTCTACAAAAGTCCACAGTATGTCTATAAGCATACTGTGGACTTTTGTAGAGATTTTAATATAAAAAAAGGAAACAAAGTAAAAAAATAGAATATAATTTAAAAGTCCTAATTAAACTATAAACACAATAAAACAAAAGTGAAACTTAGTTTGTATATCATAAGAGGGGATCATAGTAATACGCCAAAGATAAATCTAAACTATGGGGAGTGAAAATATGCAGGGAAAGACAAATTATAAACAACATACAACATCAGATCATATGAGAATATTTAATTATTTTAGGGAGTGTACTACCTTAAAAGAAATTAGCCTTTTTCCAATATCACTTATAGTAATAATTTACTTAAGCTTTCAAAACTTTACATTATTTCATACAGTAATAGAGATGTACGGTATTGTTATAGCATTGATTATTTTAGTGATAGCTATCAACACCTATCATTTGAATAAAGATCACTACCTATTATTTTTAGGGATTGCCTATGGATTCGTTGCAGGTTTTGATTTTTTGCATACACTAGCCTATGATGGGATGAATGTGTTTAAAGAAAGTAGTACAAATCTAACAACACAGCTATGGATTATAGCAAGGTATATAGAGGGGATTTCCATCCTTTTTTTCTGTATGTTAATGAATAAAAAAGCAACTGTAAAACTGAAGTCCACTTATGTAGTAACAATATATTCTATTGTTTCTATAGCCTTGTTATTGATAGTTTTTAAATGGAATCTATTCCCCGTTTCTTTTGTTGAGGGAGTTGGAGTTACTAGCTTTAAACAGATTAGTGAATATATTATTTCAGGCATGTTAGCTATAGCTATCCTACTAATTATAAAAAATAGGAATGTTTTATCACATAAGATATTTTATTTTCTTATACTTTCTTGTGTTGCTACTATCATATCTGAAATTATGTTTATATATTTTAAACATCCTGATGATTTATTTGTGATGTGGGGTCATATAGTGAAGATAATATCCTTTTATTTTATTTATAAGGCGGTTGTAGAAACAGCTTTGAAAACGCCTTATAAGAAATTAAAGAATAGTGAAGAAAGATATAGCCATCTTATAAGTGTACTGCCGGATGGAGTTTTGGTACATATAGGAGAAAAAATTGTATTTGTAAATTCTACTCTTAGTAAGTCATTAGGTATGGAAGAAGAGGAACTGATAGGAAATTCAATATACAGCATTGTAAGTAAGGAATATCATATAGAGGTAAGAGAAGTAATTAAAAAAATCAGATTAGGGAATAGCGGAAGAATAGGTGAGAGGCTATTTTTAAAGAAAGATGGCAGTCACCTACATGGTGAAGTAACAGCATCTACAATAACATTTGAAGGACAAGAAGCAATATTAGTAATTATTAGAGATATGACGGAAAGAAAGAAGGTAGAGGAGTTAGAAAAAACAGTTGAGATAAATCAAAGGCTATTACAACAAGTAAAGAAACATGTTAAGCTCAAAACAGAATTTTTCAGTAATTTATCTCATGAAATGAGAACCCCTCTTAATGTAATATTTGGAACGATACAGCTATTAGAGGTAAAGCTTCAAGTGGGGGAAGGAGTTGCTCATAACAAACACTTAATGGTAATAAAACAAAATTGCTATAGAATGCTACGTCTAGTAAATAATTTATTAGATACTACAAAAATAGATGCCGGTTACTTCCAGTTGGATTTAGGGAATTACAATATTATAAGTATTGTAGAGGACATCACTACATCCGTTGTAGATTATGCCGAGGAAAATCATGTATCCCTCATATTTGATACGGAGATAGAAGAAAAAATTATGGCAATTGATCCTGATGCTTTGGAAAGGATTGTGCTGAATTTACTGTCTAATGCCATTAAGTTCACAGAAGAAGGAGATAGTGTTTTCGTTAATATACATGATGAGGGAGAACATATTGTTATAAGGGTAAAGGATACAGGAATAGGAATTCCAAAACAACAGATCGATACAATATTTCGACGATTTAAACAGGTGGACAAGTCCTTTAGCAAAGAGCATCAAGGTACTGGTATAGGCTTATCCCTAGTAAATTCCTTAGTGCGGATGCACGGTGGGAAAATGGATGTACAGAGTACCTATGGTGAAGGAACAGAATTTATTATACAGTTACCTGTGAAGGTATTGAATGAAGAAGTTAAAACTGATAAGAATCATGTTAATACTACGGATGAAAAGGCTAAACAAGTGGAACGGATTCAGATAGAGTTTTCAGATATATATACAGCAAAATAATAATTTAACAGTTCGTAGAAGCAAAGGTATGAGGTGGTTAGACATTTGTTTTCACTGTTTGGTTAAAGGTCACTTTTGTTTTAAAATATATTGTCAGAGAAACACTTAAAGTTAAGATTTCATAAAATAACGGGGCAATCCAAATACCAAAATCTTGCCATATGGTTGGCAATGTAAAGAGTACTATAGATATAAATATATAGCCCCTTAAGGATGAAATAATGGTAGCTTTTTTTGTTTCTTTTATTGCGGTAAAATATCCAGAAAAAACAATGTTTACTCCAGAAATTAAAAATCCAAAACTAAATGTCCTCAATGCTGTTAATGCGATTTTGAAAACTTCTTTTTCCATAGGGCTTATAAAAAGAGAAGCCAACTGTTCCGTAAAAATTTGTGAAGAAATAAAGAATAACAACCCAAATATTAAGGCTGTTTTCAAACCTAGATTTAGTAATCTTTTTATATTTTCGTAGTCTTTTTTACCATGATAAAAACTGATTAAAGGTTGCATTCCCTGGTTTATTCCTATCATTGTCATCAAAGCAATGTTATTAAGATACATAATTATCCCAAAAGCTGCTAGACCGTAAGGTCCAATAAATTTTATAATTACAAAATTAAAAATAAAAGTACTAAATCCTCCAGATAACTCAGTTAGAGATGCTGGAACACCTATGGTAAATATACTTTTGATCAAGTCAAAATCTAGTTTTGGCTTTGTAAATTTGAGGTTGGATTTTCCTACGATAAAATGTAGTAAGAAAGCAATACAAGATATGAGCTGTGAAAATCCTGTTGCCCATGCTGCCCCTTGTATACCATAATTTAACCGAATAACAAAAATATAATCTAGTACTATGTTTATTATGGCAGCAAGTGTTACGAATATAATTGAATACATTGGATGACCATCAGCTTTAACGAGTACTTCTAAAGAATAGGCAATCATAAAAAAAGTACTAAAAATAATGATTATCCTTAGATAGTCTTTTACATAAAGCAAAGTTTCTTGAGTGGCCCCTAAAAAAATAGCTATATTTTCTAAAAAAAGTAACGAAAAAATGCTCCCTGTAATGCCTAAAACAGAAATAATAATTACATTTAAAGTAAATATCTCGTTACTTTTTTCCTCTTGATGTTGCCCAAAATAAAAAGTAATTAAAGTTGAACAACCAATTGCCACTAAAAGAGCCACAGCAAATACAGAATTAATAAAAGGCATGGATATATTAACAGCTGCAAGGGCAAGTGGTCCGACTCCTTTTCCTACAAATATACCGTCCACCATTGTGTATATAGCAAAAAACCACAGAGCACTTACTGAAGGTACTAAATACTTAAAAAACCTCTTTGTTAATTCTGTGGAACTTGAAACTTGTTGTTGCATAAATATCGGCTCCCTGTTTGTAGACATAATTATTAATACCTTTACTTAATACTATAAACCTTGGTACAATACTAAGGTCAAGAGAAAAAAGGGAAATTATACTTTAATATAAAAATGCTTTCTTTTTTGTTGATGACAATGAAAAAAATTATAACATGACTTTACCTGAAGGTTATTTTGCAATCTTAGTCTATAGAGGAACTTATAAGAAAAGTCAGGAATTATTTAAAAAAATGATAGAGTTTATAAAAAAAAGAGGGGTATTCTACAAATGGAAGTCCTATGGAAATTTACCGACTAGATATTCATGGTACATCTAAAGAAGAGGAATTTATAATAGAGATACAGAGTCCAATTACTCCCAATGTGGAAGAAGTGTTTTATTAAAGATTCTTTCGTTTAAAATAAGAACGCGAAGGCTTAGTATGCAATCATAAAAATTGCAACTAGTTTTTGCGGTTTTTTGTTTATATTATTAGAAAATTGTAGTAAAAGAAGGAAATTAACATATAAAGTAGAATAAATATAGCAGGAAATTTCCATTTGAGACTTTAGACCTATAGAATGTATACAGGATACAGGAAGAGGAGGAAAAAAATTATAAATAGGAGCTTAAGGAAATATAGCGGCAGTGGGAATGAATAAAATTGAATAAAGAGGTGAAGGAAAAATGAAAAGTAACAATATGGGAGAGTTTACTAGACCTACAAAAATAGGCACTAAAATTACTATATTAGTTTTAGCAAGTGTCTTAATTAGTATAGGACTGTTATCTACAGTAATTTATACTCAAACTTACAAAATGATAGTTAGTAATTTAGGGAACCGTGCTTTGGAGATTGCTCAACTG
Source organism: Clostridiaceae bacterium (assembly GCA_020832135.1). Lineage (GTDB taxonomy): Bacteria > Bacillota > Clostridia > Peptostreptococcales > Natronincolaceae > JAFIFG01. Next base: position 27,633 of record JAFIFG010000071.1, on the reverse strand, counting down.
ACGTCGGAGACCATTAATCCCGAGGAATTTAAACAGCTTCAGACTAGGGCAGATGAAGACACCGAAATTTTCAAAACTATGGTGGAGGAGCTTAGATATATAAGAGACATTAGTGGCACCATGTATTTATATGCTATGAGGAAAAATCAATCAGGAGAATATGTCTATGTGGTGGATGCTAGTTATGGCATAGAGGATGGAGTGGCTATTGGAGAAGCAGAAGAAATAGCATATCCTGGTTTTGAAGAAGTATCTAAAGGGAACGTCTATATATCTAATGAAATTGCTGTAGATGAATGGGGGACATTGATTTATGCCTATCACCCTATAATAGATGCTACGGGAAATACTATAGGGTTTGTAGGGGCGGATTTTGATGTGGAACTGGAGTATAGGGCACTAATGGCTTTTAGAATGGTTGTATTATTGGCTTCTATAATATTAGCTCTTGTGATGGCAGGAATAACAGTGCTATACAGTAAAAAGCTATTTAAACCTATAGAAAATATAGTAGATATAGCCAATACTATTTCAACTTTAGATGTAACAAGGGATATACCGCAACAATTCATTCAACGCAAAGATGAAATAGGGAGTTTATCTAATGCTTTCCAACAAATTATTACTAGTTTAAGGGACTTTATAAAACAAGTAGAAAATTCTTCACAACAAGTAGAATTAGCATCTGAAGAATTAACTGCTACTTCACAACAGACTGCTACTACATCAGAGCATATAGCTTCCTCTGCTGGAGAAGTGGCACAAAGTGCCGATAGGCAAATACAACAGGTTATAAATGCCAATGTCTCTATTATGGAGATAGCAGAAAGCATACAAAATATAGTAAGCAACACACAGAAAATAAATGACTTAAGCAATGAGGCATATATAAAATCTGATGATGGTAAAGAAAACATTAGGAATGCCAGTAATCAAATGAAAAATATAAATAGTAGCACAGGGGAAGTAAAGAGTGCCCTAGAGGAGATAACCGATAGCTCTAAAAAAATGAATGAAATTGTAGACTTAATTAAAAACATAGCAGAACAGACGAATCTATTGGCATTGAATGCAGCTATAGAAGCAGCCCGTGCTGGAGAACAAGGAAGGGGATTTGCAGTAGTAGCAGAAGAAGTTAGAAAGCTAGCAGAGCAATCTCAAAAGGCTACAGAAGAAATTGGAGGATTAATTACCGAGAGTCAAACTAGTATAAAAAGTGCAAATAGTTTGATGGAAAAAAACTCAGAAAATGTTACAGAAGGTTTAGTTGTAGTTGATTTCGTAGAAAAGAGTTTTGAGGAAATAGCCAAACTAATCAAAGAAACAAGTGGCGAAATTCGATATATCGTTGATTTTACTGAAAAAGCATCTAAAAATGCTGAAAATGTAGTAGGTGCTGCAGAAAAAATAGAAAGTAGCACTAAAGAAGTAGCGGATGAAATTCAAAACATCTCCGCCGCTACCGAGCAACAAACAGCCGCCATGGAGGAAGTGGCATCCTCTACTGAAAACCTGACACAATTGGCGGAGGAGTTGAGAGAGGGCATTAAAAGGTTTAAAGTTTAAGCAAGAGGGTTCTCGATAGAGCCCTCTTGCTTTTAATACATCTTGACCATTTGTAATATATGTATCAAAATAACGTATTTTTGGTATTATTATAATATAACCTGAATTAACCTCCTTAGATGATATGTAACTATTTGACATAAAGAAGGAATATAGATAACACTATCAAAGGCTAAATATTCAGATAATAAAATATATAAAAAATATTATTAAAACTAGGGGAATGTAGTAATAAAGAGTTTTCAAATGACAAGCAAGAGCTACCGGGAATTATATCAAGAGTTCTACCTAGAAGTATTACTAGAGATATAGATGTATTGGAACAAGTTTTAGAAAAAACAGATATATTGATTGATGCCAGTAGACGCTCTAACCCATCACAAATAGTTATTCCCAACAAATCCATTGGTAAGCTCCCAGAACATAGTGTAATTTTAGATCTATCAGCAGATCCATATAATGATAAGATACAACCTATTCAACAAAAGGGGATCGAAGGTATTCCAACTGGAACACTAGACAATTATGTTATTCATCCTGAGGATAAGTTATATGATACTATACCAGAAATAGTAAGTACGGAAAATAGACGTTTAGTGGTTAGTTGTAATGCTTGGCCTGGGGTTGATCCAATAGAATGTATGGAGATCTATGGAGAGCAAATTTATGATTTTTTGATTGTTCTTATGGAAAAGGAAATTAATGAACTAAGTTTAGAGAGTAAAAATTTATACGAAAGATCTTTAGTTAGAGCTTCTCTTTAAAAGCAAAGTCAGTTGCAATTCATGTGACTGACTTTGCTTTTTCAATTAGAAATTATTGCAAAGAAGCAGCTTTTATTGAATACCCCCTTTAAATAATGTTAATATAGTATATAGCTATAGAAAGTTTGAAGGGAGTTTATAAAATGAATTTAAGTCACTTAAACGATATGCAGCGTAGGGCTGTAGAACATACAGAAGGGCCACTGTTGGTTTTAGCCGGGGCAGGTTCAGGCAAAACAAGGGTACTTACCCATCGTATTTCCTACTTAGTACAAGAAAAGGGAGTATCTCCCTACGGTATTTTAGCCATCACCTTTACCAATAAAGCAGCAAAGGAAATGAAGGAAAGAATAGAGAGTTTATTGGGTGGTAACTATAACAGCATGTGGGTTAGCACCTTTCACTCCGCATGTGTAAGGTTGCTGAGATCAGAAATAGACAAGATAGGCTATGAGAAAAACTTTGTAATCTATGATCCTACGGACCAGCAGACGGTAATAAAAGAATGCTTAAAGAAATTAAATTTAGATGATAAACAATTTGCACCTAGAGCAGTATTGGGCTCCATAGGTAAAGCTAAGGATCAATTGGTTACTCCTGATGAATATACAAAGGTATTTGGTAATGACTTTAGAAATGCAAAAATAGAAGAATTATATAGGATGTACCAAAAACGATTAAAGGGTAACAATGCACTAGATTTTGATGATCTTATTATGAAGACGGTACAGCTTTTTAATGATAACCCAACAGTCTTGAATTACTATCAACATAAATTTCAGTACATATTAGTAGATGAGTTTCAAGATACTAATATGGCACAATATACTCTTGTCAGTATGCTGGCGGCGCAGCATGAAAATCTCTGCGTTGTGGGGGATGATGACCAGGGGATTTACAGTTGGCGTGGTGCTAATATTGAAAACATCTTAGGGTTTGAGAAGGATTTTCCTAAGGCTGTAGCCATTAAATTAGAGGAAAATTATCGTTGTACAAAAAAAATACTAGAAGCAGCCAATAAGGTAGTTGCCAATAATGCTGGTAGAAAGCATAAGAAATTGTGGACAAGCAACAATGAAGGAGAAATTATTCAGTATTACAAAGCAAATAATGAATATGATGAAGCTTCCCATATAGCTAATCAAATAGAGACCCTAAGAAAAAAAGAAAATAGAAATTATACGGATTTTGCTATTCTCTACCGAACTAATGCCCAGTCCCGTGTGCTAGAGGATGGAATGATGAAGGCAGGAATTCCTTATAAGATTGTGGCGGGACAGAGATTCTATGATAGAAAAGAGATTAAGGATATCTTGGCATACTTAGTTACGATAGAGAATCCCGTAGATGATGTTAGTGTGAGACGTATCATCAATGTCCCTAAAAGGGGTTTGGGTCTTAAGACATTAGAAAAGATAGATGATTATGCTGAAAGGATGGATAGTACGTTTTTTGAGGCATTATTGGATGTTGATGAGATTCCAGGAGTTAGTACTAGAGCTGCAAAAAAAATACTAGAATTTACAAGCTTAATATGGAGACTTAGAGAGAAAAGGGATAGCTTCACGGTGACAAAAATGGTGGAGGCTATCTATGAGCAAACAGGTTATTTAGATGAGCTAAAGGCAGAAAATACTGTTGAAGCCCAAAGTAGAGTGGAAAACCTACAGGAATTCCTATCTGTAACAGTAGACTTCGATGAAAATGCGGAAACAAAAACCCTAGAGGAATTTTTAGCTAGAACCTCCCTAGAGTCTAACTTAGACAATGTGGAGGAAGAGAATGCAGTTCTACTTATGACCCTTCACAGTGCTAAGGGATTAGAATTCCCTGTTGTATTTTTACCGGGGATGGAAGAGGGGATTTTCCCATCCTTTATGTCACTACAGGAAAATAATGAAGAAGAAGAAAGAAGACTTTGTTATGTAGGAATTACCCGTGCAATGGAAAAACTGTATATGAGTCATGCTATGATGAGAACACTATATGGAAGAACCAATTGTAACCCATGCTCTAGATTCATAGAGGAAATTCCTGACGAATTGATTGATCGTGAAGCCCCTTATAATAGAAAAACAGAAGTGAAGAAGATGCAAACTTCTCCTTTATTCATGGGACAAACTACTCCTAGCTTTAGCAGTGAGCCTAAGTTAGATAAAAACAGTTTGCAAACAAAGAAAATTAAGGCGGGAAATAAAATAAAACATCCTAAATTCGGAGTGGGAACAGTAGTATCTGTTTCAGGAGATATACTAAGTATTGCATTCCCAAGTGCAGGTATAAAGAAGATTTCTTCTACCTTTATGAATTTAGAAATCGTGGAATAATATTACTACCTTTCGGAGGGTATAGAGATGGAAAAATTAGATAACATGAAGCAATTAATAGAAAGACTAAATGAATATAGCTACCATTATTACGTTTTAGATAATCCAATTGTCAGTGATAAGGAATATGATGAACTTTATGATCAATTGATGGAACTAGAGGAAGAAACAGCTATGGTTCTTCCAAGTTCCCCCACCATAAGGGTAGGAGGAGAACCTTTGAAAAACTTTCAACCCTATCGACATATTGCTCCCTTATGGAGTTTAGATAAGGCGAAGACAGAAGAAGATCTGGTTTCTTGGGACAATAGGGTTAAGAGGCTTCTAGGGGAGAATAGACTACCGCTAGAGTATGTTGTTGAGTATAAATTTGATGGTTTAACCATTAATTTAACCTATGAAGACGGACAATTGATACAGGCGGCCACTAGAGGTAATGGATCTGTAGGAGAAAGTATACTACAGCAGGTAAAGACTATAAAATCCATTCCATTAACTATAGACTTTAAGGAGAAAATAGAGGTGCAAGGTGAAGGTCTAATGGCTCTATCGGTATTAGATAAATACAATAAAACCGCAGATGAACCTTTGAAAAATGCTAGAAATGCAGCTGCAGGAGCATTAAGAAACCTAAATCCAAAGGTAACTGCTAAAAGAAAACTAGATGCTTTCTGCTATAATGTAGGCTATCATGAAGGGGTAGAGTTCCAAACCCATATGGAAATAATTGAGTTCTTAAAGGAAAACAAATTTCCAGTTAGTAAATATATGAAGCTATGTAACAATATACAGGAAGTAATAGAAGAGATTAAAGACTTACAAGATAAAATGAAGGAACTAGACTTTTTAACTGATGGTTTAGTTATTAAAATCAATAACCTCGATGTGCGGAAACATCTTGGCTATACTCAAAAATTTCCTAGGTGGGCTATTGCTTTTAAATTTGAAGCAGAAGAGGTAACAACTGAGCTAAAGGAGGTAATTTGGCAGGTTGGTAGAACCGGAAAGCTAACACCCTCGGCTGTTTTAGAACCAATAGATATTGGAGGTGTTACTGTAGGCAGGGCCACCTTAAATAATTGGGATGATATTCAGAGGAAAAAAGTTAAAAAGGGCTGCAGGGTATGGTTAAGACGCTCTAACGATGTAATTCCTGAAATTATGGGTGCTATTGAAGAAACCTGCCAAGATGCTGAAACAATAGAAAAACCTCATACTTGTCCTGATTGTGGCAGTGAAATCATACAGAAGGGAGTCCATATCTTCTGTCCCAACTCCCTAGGCTGTAAACCTCAATTGGTTTCATCGATTGTACATTATGGAAGTAGAGATGCTATGGATATAGAGGGTTTTAGTGAAAAGACCGCAGCACAGTTATATGAAGAAGTGGGATTAAAGGATATAGCTGATCTATATGATTTGAAATATGAGAACTTAATCCATCTAGAACGGTTTGGAGATAAGAAAGTAAAAAATCTATTACAGGCGATAGAAGAAAGTAAGGACTGTGATTTAGGAGCCTTTATTTATGCATTGGGGATACCTAATGTAGGAAGAAAGACCGCTACAGATTTAGCTAAGCATTTTCAATCTTTAGAGGCGGTAATGAAGGCAGAATATGATGAATTGATTACCCTGCAGGATGTTGGAGGCATTGTTGCTAACAGCATTGTAGAATTTTTTCAAGATGAAAAGATAGGACAAAGTATAGAGCGACTATTGGATAAGGGGGTTAATCCTACATATGTAGGAGAAGGACAGCAAAAAGAAAGTCCCTTTACAGGAAAAACTGTTGTGGTGACGGGAACACTTGAGAACTATAGTCGAAAAGAAATAAAAGAGCTTATGGAAAAATTAGGAGCAAAGATCAGTAGTAGTGTCAGCAAAAATACTGATTATGTGTTGGCGGGGGAAGCAGCTGGATCTAAGTTAGATAAAGCTAAGGAAATTGTAGCATCAGGGGTGGAAACTAATCTAAGAATTCTAACTGAAAAAGATTTTAGGAAAATGATATTGATAGATTAACTGCATTATAGAGAAGAAGAGGATTTAATGAAAAAATCCCTTCTTTTTTTTGTGTGAAAAAATAATAAACATTATACTTGTAGTTTCTATGTTGGAAGAATATACTATAAATATCCCCCTAGGGGGGATATTTATAGTGAGGAGGATCTGTAAATATGAGAGAAAAAGCAGTTTACTTAAAGTCATTTGCCAAAGAAAACCGTATAAATACTGTAATAGTATTGGCTATACCGGCGATGATTGAAAATATTTTACAGGTTTTTATTGGCATAGTAGATATATATTTTGTTGGGAGAGTTGGTACAGAAGCTATTGCTGCCATTGGAATGACAAATCTAATGATGAATGTGTATATTTCCTTTTTTTTGGCACTGGGGGTAGGCACCACCGCCATTGTATCAAGGAATATAGGGGCTGATAACATTGAAGGCTCAAATAATGCTGTAAAGCAATCATTGATTATCGGAGTATTTATTGGTTTGGGTTTTGGTCTGATTAATCTCATATTTTCAAAGAATATATTGATGCTCTTAGGTGCTGAAGAGAGAGTAATACAATATGCTTTACCATATTTTTTATCAGTAGCTGTACCTGCTGTATTTTTATGTGTTATGATGATTCTATCCAGTGCCTTAAGAGGGGCTGGAGATACTAAAACCCCCATGAAAATTGCCATCGTAGTAAATGTAATTAATGGGATGCTTGATTATATATTAATCTTTGGAATTCTAAATTTTAATGGATTTGGTATTTTAGGAGCAGGATTAGCTACTACCTTTGCCAGAATAGTAGGTGTTATTTTACTATTTAAAAAAATGAATAGTAAGGAGACCAAAATATCTATTTCCTTATTTGAACCATGGGCAATCAACAAAAATACGATAAAATCAATTTTAACAATTAGTTTGCCAGCGGCAGTGGAAAGATTAATAATGAGGTCAGGCCAGCTTATATATGGAGGGTTGATTATTAAAATCGGCACGGAAGCCTATGTAGCTCACAATATAGCTGGAACGATAGAAACATTTTCTTATTTACCAGGGATGGGCTTTGGTGTAGCTGCAGCTACTCTAGTGGGACAGAATTTAGGTGCAAAAAAGGGTGACGAAGCTGAAAAATTTGGGTTAATATCTTATTTTTTAGCTATGGGATTTATGGTTATGGTAGGTGCTGTTTTTTACATATTTGCACCTTTTCTTGCAGGGCTATTTACGAAGGATGATACAGTCATTCATTTAGTAGTTAAAGTGTTAAGAATCATTGCCTTGTTCCAGCCCTTTCTATGTATAACTCTTGTCATAACCGCATCCCTACAGGGAGCCGGAGATACGAAATTCCCCATGTATTCAACACTTATTGGCATATGGGGAATAAGGGTTTTAGGAGTATACATTTTAGGTATAAGGTTAGGTATGGGATTAGTAGGTGTTTGGTTTGCTTATGCTATAGACGTAACCATCAGAGGAGTTATTTTGATGATACGATTTTTGAAGGGTAAGTGGAAGAAAATTAAAATAGAATAATTTATTTATGAAGGGGGTTAAATGTACATGAAAGAACATAATCATCCACAACAAAAACAAATTATAAATAGAATGGCAAGAATTACCGGTCATGCAGAAGCTATAAAAAGAATGTATGAAGAAGGAAAAGAGTGTAGCGAGATATTAATACAAATCGCAGCTGTTAGATCTGCACTTAATAATGTAGGAAAATTAATTTTACAAGATCATATCAACCATTGTATTATAGAAGCTGTAGAAAATGAAGATCAAGAAGTATTAGAAAAATTAAATGATGCAATAGACAAGTTTATAAAGTAAAGATGCTATAGGATATGTTTATTGACTTTTATATACAATGTTATATAATGAGGATGAAAAGAAAAAGGGGAGCTAAATGAATTTGGCTGAGAGGGAACTAGTATTTGTTCCGACCCATATAACCTGACCTAGGTAATGCTGGCGTAGGGAAATATTACTGCAGAGCAATAGTAGTAAATGTTTTGCATGTTTTAGGATGTAATCCAACCCTTTGGCTTTAATACTTAGTCAAAGGGTTTATTATTGTAGTTTATTATGATGAAGGGAGGTTTTTTTGTTGGCTCATGTAAACTTAAGTTTGCAGGTGTTGCCCTCTGTACCAGAGGAGGAAATCTATCCTGTTGTAGATAAGGTAATAGCATTCATACAGCAGACGGGTTTTAAATATGAAGTAGGTCCAATGGAGACGACCATTGAAGGAGAACTGGATGATTTACTACAAATCGTAAAAAAAGCACAGCAAATTTGTGTGGAGGAAGGTGCCTCAAGGGTAGTTTCTATTGTAAAGATAGACTATAAGCCGGAGGGCGTGACAATGGATGAGAAGACCAAGAAGTACAAATAAATTCATAGAAATAGATATGCTTCCTATCTTTTTTGTCGCTATTTTAATCATACTATGGGAAATAGTGGTGAAGCTACATATAATTGATGCCTTTATCCTACCGGCACCCTCATCAGTGGTATCTGCATTGATCAATACCTTTGATCTTATGTGGCCCCATATTACTGTTACTGTTTTTCAAGCAATAGTAGGTTTTATAGTTGCCATCATACTATCGATTATAATAGCAGTAACAATGGATAGTATAGCAATAGTAAAAAGAACCCTATATCCAATTATCATAACCTCTCAAGCGGTGCCCATCGTTACTATAGCACCATTGTTTGCCATATGGTTTGGATTTGGTTACTTACCCAAGATCATCATTGTGGTATTGGTTTGCTTTTTTCCTATAACCATTAGCCTGCTAGAGGGGTTGGCATCGGTGGATAAGGAACTTCTAAACCTTTTAAAGTCTATGGGGGCAGGTAGATGGGATATTTATAAGCTAGTAAAATTTCCTGCCACTTTACCTAATTTCTTTTCAGGTTTAAAGATTTCAGGAACCTACAGTATTATGGGTTCTGTTATAGGGGAATGGGTTGGTGGCAATATGGGCTTAGGTAGGTATATGCTAAGGGTTAGACAATCCTATGCGAATGATAGAGTGTTTGCCACCATTGTAGTTATTGTATTACTAAGTATAGGTGTTTTAAAAATCATTCAATTTATAGAAAAGAAGGCAATGCCTTGGCAGGAAGAAAAAATTTAAATTACATTTAGGAGGGAATTATTAATGAAAAAAACAATAGCTATTTTTATAACTATAGCTTTGATGACCATACTTATAGTAGGTTGTAGTAACAATACAGGTATGGGTGGTACAGAAGGAGAAGGTAGTAGCCAGATGGAAAGTGTTACTGTTATATTAGATTGGATTCCTAATACCAATCATACAGGCATGTATGTAGCATTAGAGCAGGGTTACTATGAAGAGGAAGGTTTAGAAGTAAAAATTATTCAACCGACAGAGGGTGGAAGTGCTGATTTAATTGCCGCAAGACAAGGGGAGTTTGGAATTAGCTATCAAGAGCAGGTGGCCTATGCAAGAACAGCAGAAACACCATTGCCTGTAAAGGCAATAGCTGCCATTATTCAGAACAACACTTCCGGATTTGCATCGCCTGCCCATAAAGGAATAGAAACCCCTAAGGATTTTGAAGGAAAGAAATACGGTGGTTGGGGTTCTCCTATGGAGGAAGCTATGTTAAAGGCACTAATGAAGAAGGATGGAGGAGATTTCTCTAAACTAGAAATGTTGGATATCGGAGCATCAGATTTCTTTACTAGTGTAGAAAATCATGTGGATTTCACCTGGATCTATTATGGGTGGGATGGTGTTGCAGCGGAGTTAAGGGATTATGACTTAAACTTTATTCTATTACAGGAGGTAGAAGAAGCATTGAACTTTTATACTCCAGTAATTATAGCCAATGAAGAACTTTTAGAGAATAATCCTGAATTAGCTGAAAGATTTTTGCGGGCAACCACCAAAGGCTATGAATTTGCCATAGAAAACCCAGTAGAGGCAGGGGAGGCTTTATTAAAATGGGTTCCTGAATTAGACGAGGACATCGTAATAGCTAGTCAAGAATATCTTGCAGAACAATATCAAGCTGAGGCTCCAAGATGGGGAGAAATGAAAACAGAGGTTTGGGAGAACTACAGTAATTGGATGTATGAACAGGAGTTACTAAGGGAGAAACTTGATGTAGAGGAAGCCTTTACAAATGAATTCTTGCCACAAAACTAACAAAATGAAAAAACTTGAAGTTTGTAATATAAAGAAATCCTTTGATACATTGTATACATTAGATCATGTCTCCCTTAGTCTTGAGGAAAACCAGTTTGTTAGTATATTAGGCCCCAGTGGCAGTGGCAAAAGTACACTTTTTAATATTATAGCAGGGGTACAACAGGCGGATGCTGGAACAATCCTGATTAAAGGTGAAGATTATACAGGTAAAACCGGTAGGATAAGTTATATGTATCAAAAAGACTTGTTAATGCCATGGAGAACTATATTAGAAAACGTGAGCATACCCCTTATTTTAAAGGGTACGGGAAAAAGAGCAGCAGAAAAAGAGGCCACGCCTTACTTTGAATTATTTGGTTTGAAGGGTTTTGAAGATCGTTATCCTCATCAACTTTCTGGGGGGATGCGACAGAGGGCAGCATTATTGAGGACTTATCTCTTTGCCCAAGATATTATGCTATTGGATGAGCCCTTTGGAGGGTTGGACGCCATTACAAAAAGAAAAATGCAGCGATGGCTGCTGGAGGTGTTAGATAATCTAAAAGCATCTATCTTATTTATTACCCATGATATTGATGAAGCAATATTTTTATCCGATAAGATCTATGTACTTTCAGATCGACCAGCAAAGGTGAAGGAAGTTTTTGATGTACCTATAGAAAGACCTAGAGATGATAAAGTTTTTACATGTGAAGCGTTTATAAAAATAAAAGAAGCTATTTTAAATCTACTTTAGGAGGAATTTCAATGGCGATTTTTGATAGTAGAGCAATGGATTATGACCAATGGTATGAAAGTAAATTGGGTAGATTCGTAGATCAGGTAGAAACGGACCTTGCCTTCAGTATGTTTAGACCTGAAAAGGATATGAAGGTATTAGATATCGGGTGTGGAACAGGAAATTTTAGTATTAAATTGGCTAAAATGGGTTGCACCGTAGTGGGGGTTGACCTTTCTGATGAAATGCTTGATATAGCCAGGGAAAAGGTAAAGCAAGAGGGCCTAGACATTGTTTTTCATAATATGGATGTATATGATCTAAATTTTGAAGCAAATCAGTTTGATGCGGTGTTTTCTATGGCGGCCTTTGAATTTATAAAGGAGCCGGCTAAGGCCTATAAAGAAATGTATAGAGTGTTAAAGTCAGAGGGACAGCTATTAATAGGCACCATTCACAAGAACAGTAGTTGGGGTAGATTGTATATGTCAAAAAGTTTTCAAGAGGAGACAGTATTTAAATATGCTGATTTTAAAACACTAGAAGAAATGGAAGCCCTAGATAGAAAAAATCTAATCAATAGTGGAGAGTGTTTGTTTATTCCACCGGATACCCCCGATGAAGAAGTTACTATGGAGAAGGAACAACATCTATCCAATAGTGAAAGGGGAGGATTTATATGCACTCTATACAAAAAGGAACTTTAGCCTCCTGTGAGATCACTTATTTTCCTATTAACTCCGACAATTATATAGGAGACATTAATATGGTGTTGAAGATTATCAAGTCTTATCCCGTAGAGGTGGAAGTAGGCATATTGTCCACTACTATCAGGGGTAATTCAGAAGCTATCTTTAAACTTGTAAAGGATGTCTATGATACTATGACAGGGGCAAATTGTAACTTTACCATCAATATGATGCTATCTAATATATGTGGTTGTCAGCAGTAAATAAAAAAAGCGGTGGTTCTTTATAAAGAACCACCTTTTGTAATGTTCTAACACCAGAAGGATCTACCTCCGAATAGTAGAACTAGTAGAAGGAAGAAGAACAGTAAGCTATCAGCATTTGCTACACCGAAAATACCGCAGTTACAGAAGATAATCACCAATAGCAGGAAGAAAAATAATAGTGTGGTATCTTTATGGAACCAACCTCTTTTACCTTCAACTGTCATTATTTTCACCTCCTTTAAGAAATGCTAAGATACTTTTTCTTTTGCTTTATAATATGTAACTAAAGCAAATAAGGTGATAAAATAGAGTTTGGTAATTTAAGTTACTGTAATGTTTTCAAATACACTTCCTTAATATATTTGAATTTTACTTAAAGATAATAGGAGAAATTATATAGATTAAGCAATAAAAATTAGAGGAAGAGTTTTGGTGAAGGAGATTTTGGTATAAAATGTATAGATAGAAGTATAAAGAGATAAAAGAACGAAAGGATGATACACCTATGAAAAAAGTAATTGTATATGGAAGTCACATGTGACCAGCTTGTCCAAAATTGAAGGAGTTTCTTTCAAAAAAAGAAGATATAAAATTTGCTTACTTTGATATTAGCGCAGATTTTGGTGCATTGAAAAGATTCTTGAAAATAAGAGATAATGACCCTGCCTATGATGTTATAAGGCAACAAGGCAAAGTAGGGGTACCAACTGTAATTATTGATGATAAGGTAATGGTGGAGATCGAAGAAGAAGAATTGGAACAGCTGCTATAAAAAGTCGGTAATAAAAGGAGTAAAAAGATGAAGACAATAAAAGTCTTTGGCTATGTGTTATTAGGAATAATGCTATCTATTGTGCTGTTGCTAACAGCTGTAGAGATGGTTTCCTTTAATGTAGATCATTACATGAAGGAGTATGAAAAACATAATATTACCACGGTTACAGGAATGGATAAAGAGAATCTCCAACATGTAACAGAAGAACTATTAGCTTATCTAAAGGAGGATATAGATGATCTTGACATAAAGGCTGTTGTTAAAGGCGAAGAAAGAGAAGTCTTTGGAGAAAGAGAAAAGCTTCATATGGTAGATGTAAAGCATCTTTTTATCGCAGGTCGATGGGTAAGAAATAGTGGAATTATGGCTCTCGTACTAGTACTACTACTTTTTATAAGGACCGATAGATATTGGCGAAGAAATTTATCAAAGGCCGCTATGTATACCGCCATGGCCAATGTTGACTTAATCATTCTATTGTTTTTACTAATGCATATAAACTTCCAAAGATATTTTGATTATTTTCACTACATCTTTTTTGATAATGACCTTTGGTTATTAGATCCAGATAAAGAAATATTAATTCAAATGCTACCACAGGAATTTTTCTATAATACTGCCCTAAACATTGCAATAATTTATATAGGAAGTATTGTAGTGGTAGGTATAGTTGGGTATTTATATCATAAAAAAAGGAGAGAATAAGTCTCTCCTTTTTAAGATTAAAGTCTATTATTTTCTTGAAGTCGCTTTAATAAAGATTGAAACACTTTTTCATGCTCTAGCTCTACTGCTGCTACTTTTTCAAAAAAATCTGCAATTTCATCTAAGCCTTCGCTTCGAGCTACTTTGGAAAACTCTGCATACATAGTGTCTCCCTCATAATTTTCACTTTGAGATGCGACCTTTAGATTTGTTTCCGTATCCCTTATGCCATTTAAATAATTTAAAACATGCTTTGCATGTTCCCTTTCTTGGTTGGCAATGGTTTCGAAAACTGTTGCTATATTTTCATACCCTTCTGTTTTAGCCATTTCGGAAAAATAGGTGTATTTATTTCTAGTTTGACTTTCTCCAGCAAAGGCTGTCCATAGATTTGCTTCTGTTTTTGTTCCTTTTAACGATGCCATTCATATCCCCTCCAATATTGGTAACACAATAATGATTATATTTTAACACAGATTTGATTTAAAAAGTATCCTAAAAGAAATTTTTCTTAAACCCTATAAAAATCCTGAAAAATTATTGCTATCCTAGTAGAAATGTGATAAGATTTTAACCAAAGGAATGAAAATCATTATCAATCAATCTCAATTAATGGAGGGGATGGCAATGTCTTTGTATAATTCTAAAATAAACTTTAAATGTATCATAGAAAAGTTACCACAGATTAATTTGTTAAAATCTATTGGAGTTCGTGAAGGAATGACGGTTTGTATTAAGTCAAAGCAACCTTTTGGTGGGCCTGTGGTGATTGAAATGGGGAAAAGAAGTGTAGCTATAGCAAGGGATGTAGCGCAACAGATTTTAGTTAGGGAGGTACAATAATTGGGTTGTCATACTTCAAAGGAAGCAGATATACATATTGAAAAAGATGATTTGAAAATCCTATTAATGGGGAATCCCAATGTAGGAAAAAGTGTAGTTTTTTCAAAATTAACCGGTATGGATGTAATGTCTGCCAACTACACAGGAACTACAGTAAGCTATACAAAGGGTGGTATACGCTACAAGGATAAAAAGGGTGTTTTGATAGATGTGCCAGGTACCTACTCCTTAGAAGCAACATCTGTAGCAGAGGAAGTAGCAGTTGATTTTTTAAAGGAAGAGTCAGCAGATGTGGTTATATGTGTGTTGGATGCCACCAATCTAGAGAGAAATTTAAACTTTGCTTTCCAGATTAAAGAATATAATATACCTGTTGTTTTTGCTCTTAACTTGATAGATGTAGCTAGAAGACAAGGGGTAGATATAGATGTACAAAAACTAGAAAGAGAACTGGGCAATCCAGTTATATCAACTGTAGCTATTCGAAACATAGGTTTAGGGGATTTATTGGAAAAAGCTTGGGAAGTAGCAGGAAATGAGATAGATGTTGCAGAAAAGGTGGATTTAACAGAAGATGAAAGATGGCAAGAGGTAGGAAGAATCATTAAAGAGGTACAAACAGTGGACCACAGACATCCTACCTTTTTAGAGAAACTAGGAGATCAATGTTTAAAACCATTTCCAGGGTTACCAATTGCATTCGTTGTACTGATGACGGCATTAGGTGTAGTGGTAGGTGGAGGAAAAGGATTGAGGGCAGCGATATTTTTACCCCTTGTTCATAATTGGATTGTACCTTTTTTCAGGATGCTAGTGTCTAATTTCGTAACAGAGGGTGTTATTTATAATGTTCTAGTTGGAGAATATGGAGTTTTTGTCAAAGGTATAGAATGGCCTTTTGCACTAATATTACCTTATGTATTTTTATTTTATATTGTACTATCCTTCTTAGAGGATAGTGGATATCTACCGCGACTAGCGGTGTTGGTGGATGCTAGCTTTAGACGTATCGGCATTCAAGGTGGTAATATAGTTCCTATTATTATGGGATATGGCTGTGCAGTCCCAGCCATTTTAGGAACAAGAGCCGCCACCACTAAAAAAGAAAGAATCATTGTTGCATCACTAGTATCACTGGCTGTACCTTGTGCAGCTCAAACAGGAGCATTTATAGCACTTTTAGGAGACCATTCCTTGCTACTATTAGGATTAGTATACTTAATCTCCTTTATTGCCATTGTGATTGCAGGTATTTTAATGGACAAATTTATACCAGGACAATCTGATCCTATGCTTTTGGAGATACCTAACTTATTAATGCCGGATGGCTCTTCACTTTTTAAAAAAATCTGGCTTCGCACAAAAGAATTTATGCTGGAGGCAGAAGTCCCTATGATGATGGGAGTCGGGTTTGCTGCTTTAGTGGCAGAAACTGGCATGTTAAATTCTATTAGTGGTTACGTAGCGCCTTTAACCACTGGTTGGTTAGGCTTACCACCAGAGGCTACTCTAGGATTGATGTTAGGGGTTATTAGAAGGGAATTAGCTGTACTTCCTCTACTGGATTTAAACCTGTCAACCCTACAGTTGTTAGTGGGGTCTGTAGTGGCATTATTCTACATTCCTTGTCTTTCAGTAGCAGGGGTTTTAATTAAGGAATTTGGTCTGAAGCTTTCTTTAGCCATAGGTGTATCTACGATAGTATTGGCCTTCTTTATTGGGGGATTGATTAATCATACGGTAACTTATATTTCACTATTATTTTAATGATAACAGGGGTATGGACTTATTTACAATAATCTAATACCCCTGTTACTTTAGAATAATCATCTCAATCAGAAAAAAATCTTATTTGATATAAAATATCAACAGCATATTAAATCTAATACAACTATAGATGTTTAGATTAAATTAAAAGGTGGGCTAAAATATGGGGGCTGTAGCATTACTTACAAAAGAGTTGGAAAAAGTATTGTCTTTTTTTCCAATGAGTAATAGTTTTTTAAGACTTTATTATAAAAATATTGTAGAAAGAGAAATTTCACTGGGGGAAATTTCTAGTAAAGATAAGGTATTATGTATAGGGGGGGGATCTTTTCCCTGTACCGCCATGGAAATAGCCAGCAGAACAGGGGCATATGTACAAGTTATAGACATGGACCCGTGTGCTGTAGAAAATTCTAAAAGACTAATAAAAAAATTAGATTTAAGTGAAAAGGTTAAGGTTATAAAGGCATCTGGAGAGGAAGTAGACCCATCGGGATTTTCTGTTGTTCATGTGGCACTACAGGCTTACCCTCAAGATAAAATTGTAAAAAATCTTCTCAAAAACAGTGAAAACAATATTAGAATATTAGTTCGTAGTCCTAAAACCTTAATAAAAAGCTTTTACAAATCTATACAAGGAAAAGGGTACTGTAGTAAGTGCGAAGCTGTTCAACAAAAGTACTCTAATACAAAAGCAACACTGCTTTTTATTAAAGATGAGGAGCGATTGAACAATGAAAAAACTGCTACTGCCTTTAATCGGAATACTACTGGCAATAGTAATATTTTGGCAGGCTGACTTTTATAAAGTATGGGAGAGTGTAGCTAATATAAATCCTATGCTACTAATAGTAGCATGTTTATTACAAATAGTGACAATAGTATTAATTAATTTTCAGTGGTATAGTCTAAGTCGACAATTAGGAGAAAAAATAGCCTTCAGAAAACTATTTTATATAAATATGATGGGAACCTTTGTTGAAAGCATTACCCCCTCTGTTAAGGCTGGTGGAGAGGCTACGAAGGTTATGTTATTAAAGCGTGAAATAGGCTTTTCTACAGGAAAGTCAGCAGCTTTAGTTATGCTTCAGAAAATCATTAGTATCACAATATTCTTAGTATTAAATATAGTATCTATGATATGGTTCTCCTTCTCTGTTAAAGATGTTGGTGCTAACATAAATAGCATATTATTTAGTTGTTTCATATTAATTGCTATAATCATAGGGTTAATATTTTTCACCCTATCACCAGGAAGACTTGGGAAGCTTCTCAAAATTATTCCTTTGAAAAGCACAACCAAAGAGAAACTCAATGGTGGAATTGAGATGTTTACAGAGACTATAAAACAGTTTGCATTAAATAAAAAAGGCATTTATAAGCAAGTAGGATTGTCTATTTTTATATGGAGCTTTTTTGCCCTCAAGGCTTACTTTATAGCAAGAAGCTTGGATATCAATATTAGTTTTGTAGCTATGGCAGTCGTCACTTATTTAACCTATATGGTTGGCATGCTGCCTCTTTTGCCTGGAGGGATAGGGACTTTCGAAGGAAGTATGATTCTTCTTTTAATACCAATGGGGGTAGAGGCATCTAATGGTATGGCATTAGCACTAACTTTAAGATTTGTAACCTTTTGGTTTGTTTTTATTTTTAGTGGTATATACTTAGGGTGTAGCTATCTAGTAGGAATAAAAACCCCAACTGAATCAAGTCATATCTTATAAAAAGTAGCTTAGATCTCTATAGTGAGACCTAAGCTACTTTTCTTTTAATAATTAAGTAATAAAGAGACAATACTAAGTTTTGTTAGGCTTCTGTTTGTTTACACTCCTTTCTCTATAATAGGCGCAGCTTTTGTTGGTTAATTCCGATACTGAAGTGACATGAGTTAAAGTACATATACCTTCATCTTCATAAACACATGCATGATTACAAGAAATAATTATCAAAAAGCCACCTCCTTAAGTATATTGTTGTTAATTAAAAAGTTTCTAATACATTGAAATTATTGTTAGATACGGAGGGAATTAAATGTTTTTTCAAGACTATAGTAAAACAAGCTATATTTACCATGTAGCTCATATAACAGATTTAAAAAATATATTACTAAAGGGAATTCAATATCATGATAAGATTAGTTATAAAAAGCACTATCACTCCTTCCATGGCTTTATAGATCAATATAGACCTGCTGATTTTCCTTCGTGGGTAGTTCGTGAGAAAGCTATCTTTGCTACAATGAATTATAAAAATCCTCCTAGCTTCCATTCTCATACAGCAGTATTGGCACTGAAGGTGGATATTTCTAAGTGTTGGGTTGCCAACGAAAATAGAGCCAATCAATTGTATGAACCCTTTATATTACAAGAAATAGATGCTTTTTCTAAAGCTACGGATTATTTAGCAGTGGAGGGGAGGAATATGGTACAAGAGTACTGGGAAACTTCCTTAAGTTTTGAAGATAACTTAAAAGTGAGAAGGGATTTACAAGAAGGATATGATGCAGAAGTCATGATTTTTCATGTTATTCCTCCTGAGGATATCAAGGTGCTTTATTTGGTGTCGGATCACAAGGTTTTATCAGTAGAACAATGGAAAAATATATTTTGTTAACTTGAGTTGACTAGCATAAAAGCTAAAGTTAAGATTTAGCAAAAAAATGTCATTATATGTTATAATAAATGCTAGTGATAAAGGAGGGATGTTTCAATGGAAATTGGTAAAATACCTACAGAAATATTAAAGGAAATTGTTTTTAACAATATCACCCATAAAAGGAAGGAAGTCTTAGTTAGACCTGGTATAGGAGAAGATTGTGCTGTGGTGGATTTTGGGGATAATGTATGTGTGATGAGTACTGATCCTATCACTGGTGCAGTTAAAGATATAGGAAGTTTAAGTATACATATTTCTTGTAATGATGTGGCCTCCAATGGAGTGGAACCTATAGGAGTTATGATGACAATATTGGCTCCCGTAGGTACTACAAAAGAAGATTTAGATTATGTCATGAAGGAAGCTAATAAGGCAGCTGCTTCCATTAATGTAGAAATCATAGGGGGACATTCAGAAATAACCAATGCTGTGAATCGCATGGTAATCACTACTACAGCTGTAGGCATGCAGCCTAAGACTCAAATGATAACCTCCCAGGGCGCTCAAGTAGGGGATACAGTTTTGATGACAAAGCATGCAGGGCTGGAGGGAGTAAGTATTTTAGCGGCAGATTTAGAGGAAAAATTAAAAGAAAAAGTATCTATAACAACAATTGAGACCGCTAAAGCATTTGCTGAAGACATCAGTGTAGTAAAAGAAGGAATTTTACTTGGAAGACTAGGTGTAAATAGTATGCATGACGTAACAGAGGGTGGTATTTTAGGAGCTCTTTGGGAGTTGGCAGAGGCATCGAATTTAGGTATAGAAGTATATGAAGATAAAATACCTCTACGAAAAGAAACTATCGAAATATGTGATACTTTGTCCATAAATCCATTAAGATTGATATCTAGTGGAGTCATGGTAATGACAGTGAGTGAGGAGAAAAAGGAAGCATTGTTACAAACCTTGAAGCAACAAAATATTGACATTGCAGAGATTGGAAGAATAACGGAGAGAAATAGGGTAATATTACAAAATAGTTCAACAACTATATTACAACCACCGGAAGTTGATGAACTATATAGAGTTATTTAAATAGGCAATTCAGCCTATTTTTTTCTTTCCTTTATTACAGAATCATGTCTACTTTACATATTGGTTACAAATTTCTGTATTTATTGACGGCATCTTTCAAGTAATGATATAACTAATGGTAGGATACCGATAACGGGAGAAAAAGACTGGGGGACAAGTTGATGAAAAAAACAATTGCAATGGTACTAATGCTGGTTATGCTGCTTACTTCCTTCATATATGCAAGCCCTAATAGCAGAAATATGGTGACTATGCTGATGGATGGAAGGAATACAGATTTTCATGTTGCAGGATTAAAGATGTTTGGTGAGAAAATAGAAACTGATGTGCCGCCAGTTTTACATAACAGTAGAACATTACTTCCTGTAAGGTTTGTAGCTGAGAGTATGGGGGCAGAAGTCGAATGGGATCAGGAGCAATATGCTGCCACCATAACCACAGAGGATAAAGAAATATTATTAATGATAGATAGTCCTTTGGCAGTGGTAAATGGAGAAATAAAGCCACTTCCAGATGAAGTGGCACCTAAAATTCTTACCTATAAGGGTAGTGGTAGAACGATGGTACCTGTCAGATTTGTAGCAGAGGTACTGGGGTTAGAAGTGGATTGGGACAATGATACTAGAACAGCCATTATAAATTACAGAGAAATAAGTGAGAACGAAGGAGTGGTAGAGAATATTAGATTTACTAAGGGTGGTGTATTTCCTGAAATTCGCATACAAACTGGTAAAGAGGTTGAATTTTCAACATTTAGACTATCAAATCCAAGTAGACTTGTATTTGATCTTGAAAATACCAAGTTTGATTTAAAAGAAAATCCTGGTATAGCATCTAACTCTACCTTAAATAAACATATAGGAGAAAGAGGAATCGTAAGCCTCAGGGCATCTCAATTTAAAACCAACCCCTTAACTACAAGAATTGTTGTGGAGTTAGAAGAAGATAAGAACCATAAAACCTATTATGATGAAGCTACTGGTGAGATGGTTATAAGCTTTATCAATTATGTAACCAGTGTAACAACCGAGACAATGAATATGAGAGAAGCCATAGTAATAAAAGGAGATTATGTAAAGAACTACAATATGATGAAACTACAAAATCCTAATAGGCTAGTGGTGGACATTAAAGATTCCTTCCTAGATTATTCAGGCAATATACAGAACTTTATTGTAGATAGCAATAATATTAAAGGAATTAGAATTTCTGAGTTTCAACCAGATCATCATTACAAGCCAGAGGATAAAATCTCAAGGGTAGTTCTAGATCTATATGAAACCTATGACATAAATAAGATGGAGTATATAGTAGAGGAAGACCTAATGATTATTTTCTTAGAGGGTAAACCGTTAGAGACATTACAATATGAGGAAACTGACTGGACAACCTCAACCTTTAGGTTAACAAGCAATGTAGTTACAAACTATGATTTCAGGATTGTTAATAGTGGTAGAAGACTAGAGATCTCTATTCCAAAGAGTGATATACAATTACCTTTGGAGACAATAAGAATAGATGATCATATCATAGATAAGATTACCATTAATGAAGACAATAGAAGAAATGAGTACATTGTTGAAATACAGTTAAAGGAAGGTGTAGAATATAAAGTTATCTCTCCTGGACGCGGAAAGGAATTCTTATTAGAATTAAGCAATAAAGATTTGAAATATAGAGAAATGTTAATAGTAATAGATCCAGGGCATGGTGGTTCTGATCCAGGTGCTATATCTCCTGTGAAGAAGATTAGAGAAAGTGACTTAGCCTTAGATGTGTCCCACCGACTTAATAAATTATTAGTAGATGCAGGATTTAGAACCTATATGACAAGGGATAAAGATACTACTGTATCCCTTGTAGACAGAGCGGCGGTGGCAAATCAATTGGAGGCAGACCTGTTTGTAAGTGTACATGCCAATGCTTTCCTTAGTACCAGTGCCAATGGTGTAGAAACCCTATATTATCCTAGTGAAAATGATCCAAAGGATCATCGGAACAACAAGAGAGTAGCACAAATTTTTCAAAATCAGATGGTAAAAACCTTAGGTCGTCGTGATAGAGGTATTATACCGAGAGATAGAGTATATGTTCTAAGAGAGACAGAGATGCCTGCTGTTCTAACTGAAATTGGATTCTTAACAAATCCTGAGGAAGAGGCTTTATTAGCTACAGAGGCCTATAAACAATTGGCGGCGGAAGCCATGTTCCAAGCAATCACAACGTATTTTGAAGAAATAAATAACAAATAATAAAAGACAGAGATAAATTCTCTGTCTTTTATTATTTTTAAAATAGATGGGTATTGAAATAATATCAATAATATAATATGGTGGAATAAGAATGTATTTTAAGGAGGTAAAAGATGTATTTACTTTTAGGTTATATATTTATTTTTACTGCCAAAGTTGCTGATATGACTTTAGCCACAATTCGTATGATCATGGTGGTCAGAGGAAAACGATTAGAAGCTGCGGCGATTGGATTCATAGAAGTAACTATCTATATATTAGCATTAGGAAAGGTAATTTCTGAGTTAGATAACCCTGTAAATATAATTGTTTATGCTCTAGGCTTTGCAACAGGAAATTACTTTGGAATTTTTGTGGAAGAAAAGATGGCCCTTGGGACTATTATTGTGCAGGTTACCATACCATCAGATGATACAAAACTTGTTGAAAGGCTTAGGGAAGAAGGTTTTGGAGTTACTGTTTTTGAAGGCTATGGTAGGGATGGAATGCATCACATGTTAAATGTGACGATACTTAGAAAAAACTTAAATAAAATATATACTATACTAGATCAGTACAATAAAAAGACTTTTGTGACTATAACTGATGCTAGATCTATACGTGGCGGTTATTTTACCAGAAATAAAAGAAAATAACGAATAGTATAGAAACCCTAATAATATAATGATAATAAAGAATAGGTATTATATTGCTGGGGGGGACCAATAAAAATGAAGATTTATAGACCGATGGCTATCGTCATGATACTATGTCTTATAATGATCTTGACGGGGTGTCAAAATCCAATTGATCGACTACTGGGAAGTGGAACAGACACATCAGAAGTAAATTATGTATTAGATAACGAAGATTTGCTACAAGGGGAAGAGGAAGGACACAGAGAAACAGTACTTTATTATAGAGATGAACAAGGATTAGTGATTCCTGTCATGAGAAGCATACCATGGGAGGAAGGGATTGCTAAATCTGCTATTAGTCAACTTGTAGATAGACCGGTAGTAAGGGAGGATTTATCAACAGTAGGCCTATTACCTGTTCTACCTGCGGGCACAGAAATAATAGGAATGTCAATTAATGAAGGACTTTGTCGAGTAGACTTTAATAAGAATCTTTTAAGCTATAGCAATGAAGTAGAAGAAAAAGCTATTGTACAGTCTATAGTTTATACCTTAACAGAATTTGAAACTATTGATAAGGTACAAATCCTAGTAGAGGGAGACATAGTTAAAAAGCTTACATATGGTACTAAAGTAAGTGAACCATTTGAAAGACAGCATATTAATATTGCTGATAGCTTGTGCCAAGAAAGCTTACCAGTAACAGTATATTATAAAGGTACTGTAAATGGAGAGGATACCTTCTTTGTGCCTGTAACAAAATCAGTAAATGCTTTAAAGGTGGATATTAAATCAGCCTTAGTGGCATTATTAGAAGGGGCACCAGAGGGTAGTGGATTATATAGCGAAATTCCTGTAGGTACATCAGTCAACGATGTTTATGTAAGAGACGGTGTTGCTTATATAGATCTTACAGAAGAAATTAAAAGAGTACCAGAAAATCCTAATCATCAGCAATCGCTGGTACATGAATTAGGTTTAACATTAAAGGAAATAGAACCAACTATCTCACAAGTAAGAATTCTCTCTGGAGGGACAGAGATTGAACTTCATTCAAATGTAACTTTAAATTTACCGAATTACTCAAATAAGTTTTAAAAACACTCATAGTTACATAGGGATAGAGAAAGTCTCTATCCCTATGTTTTTGAGAAATTACATGTAATTACATAAAGCTCTATTATATTTTAAAACAATAAAAAGTATAAAATTTGGATAAACTTTTATATGGGAAAGAAAATATGGTACAATACAAGATACAAAATACTTTAATTTTAGAGAGGGAGATTATTTTTGAGTAGAATAGATGGAAGAGGATATGAAGATCTAAGACCTGTAAAATTTACTAGAAATTTTACTAAGCATCCTCAAGGTGCTGTATTAGTTGAAATGGGTGAAACAAAAGTGATATGTACTGCTATGATAGAGGACAAGGTACCACCTTTTCTAAAAGGTGCAGGAAAAGGATGGATTACTGCAGAATACTCTATGCTGCCAAGTTCAACTCATTCCAGAAAAATAAGAGAATCCTCCAGAGGGAAAATTGATGGTAGAACTCAAGAGATTCAACGACTTATAGGACGTGCATTAAGATCTGTAGTTGATTTGAATGCAATAGGTGAGAGAACTATATGGATTGATTGTGATGTAATACAGGCGGATGGCGGCACTAGAACAGCTGCTATTACAGGAGCTTTTGTGGCCTTAGTGGATGCTGTTCATAGTCTCTTAGAGAAGAAAACCTTAAATAAATCCTGTATAAAAAACTTTGTATCAGCAGTTAGTGTAGGAATCGTAGATAATAAACATATACTAGATCTTTGTTATGAAGAGGATTCAAAGGCAAAAGTGGATATGAATATTGTTATGACGGATAAAGAAGAATTTATAGAAGTACAAGGTACTGGTGAAGAAGCACCTTTTTCAAAAGATGATTTGAAGGAGTTGTTAAGATTAGCAGAAAAAGGCAATAAAGATCTTATAGCAATGCAAAAAGAAGTATTAGGAGAAGAGATAGTTAATAGAACGATTACACAATAAATTAGAGACTCCTAACATACAGAACAGTTTTAATTTGTTAACAGTTAACAAAAACGGTACATAAAAAAATATTATATTTATTAGAGACTACAAAGGTTTGAAATGGGATGCTATAGAATTTCACTATTGCATCCTATTTTCATTGCTTTTTAGATATCATGACTTCACATAAAAATAAAAATAAATATTAATTGAATATTCATATTATTTAAAAGTTTATATCATGTGAAAATGGGTATCAATATACTATCAAGAAGAGGGGTAATAAAATGCTAAAGCTAAAGCAGCACTATGCAGTGATTACAGCAGTAGTTTTAATTGTAAATGCAGGAACTTATGTATTTACCTATGGTAGAATTGAATCTATGATACTACATCTATTAGTTTCCTCAAGTGTGCTTTTGATTGTAATGTTGGCAGCTTTTTTTCATATTCATAAAAAGCTAACAGATACCATCAGCAGTATCCAAGAACTTTTACAGCAATATGTAAGGGGTAATTTCCTAGCAGAAATGAGGGGAGGCATAGTGGTAGAAGACTTTCAGGAAATAGACGACAACATAAAGAAATTAAAAGGCAACATGCAAAACTGGCTATATAACATTATGCATGCAAAAGTACATATGAAGGATTTTGCTAAAAAACTACAAGATAACACTAACAACACACTGCAAAATATTCATAAAATATCAAATGGTGTATTAGAAATAAATGAAAATTCCTTCACCATCACCAACGATTCAGAGGAAAATGCTGCTATAGCAGAACAATTATTAGGATCAAATTCTGAGGTTGCCAGCAGCACCTATGAATTTAGAGATTTTACTATGAGTTCTGTAGAAAAAATAGAAAATAATAGTAAGGAAATTGATGATACTCTAGAAGGAATTTACGAAATACAAAAACTTACCAGTGATAATTCCAAAGACATACAGGAATTGGGTGGGTTGGTAGAGTCTATAACTCTTATGAGTAATGTAATTACAGAAATAGCTGATAAAACAAATTTATTGTCATTAAATGCATCTATAGAAGCTGCTAAAGCTGGTAGTGCCGGTAGAGGATTTGCGGTAGTGGCAGAAGAAATTAAAAAGCTTGCCAATCAAAGTGCAGATACCTCTAAAGAGATAAATAATAGTATAGTATCTATACAGGCAAAGATAAAGAAGGTAATGGAAGGCTCGAGATTATGCACTACTAGAACTACGGATATAAGAGAAAAAAGCAATAGGGCTAGTAATGACTTAAAAGAAATAAACGAAAAAATAAAAGCCATGATGGACTTTATAAACCATATCTCCAATAGCATAAAAGAACAAAATATGGCGGTTGAAACGTTAGCACAAAATGTTGAAAGATCCGCTGGTTTTACAAATGAACTGAATGGGACTATAGAAGATATGAAAGGCGAAATAAGTCAACAGGTAAAAAATGAAGAAAATAATCTTACAGTTTCCAATAGCATCATAGATATCTCTAATAATTTCAATGAATTTACAAAGAATTTTGAAGAACAATTGGATAAAGAATTAATTTCTCTATGTGAAAAAGTGGCTACTTTAGTTAAAGATGGTATAGTAAACAATGATTTCCTTGAAAAGATGTCAAGGGAAACTGGTATATCAGAATTTTATATAACCGATGCCAGTGCTACTACTGTTTATTGTAACAATCCAAATGGAATAGGTTTTACCTTTACTAATGATGAGGCTACACAAGCCTATGAATTTTATAAAATTCTACAAAATCCTAAATTAAAAGTATGTCAGCCTATGCAAATAAGAGATATTGATGGGAAATACTTTAAATTTGCGGCTGTATCTAGATTAGACGGAAAAGGAATTGTCCAAGTAGGACTACACATCCAGGATATTTTAAGCTTCAGAGGGCAATACGCGATGGCAAAAATATTAGGCCTTAGTGAAAAATTATAAAATGTTACTAAACAAACAAAGGAAAAGACAGAATTTTTATAGTGTTATAACAAGGAAATTAGCAGGGTAAATAAAGTATAATAGTAACATAACTATGAAAGATGTCGAATTATATAAAATTTGACAACGTTTTCACTCAAATATTTAAAAATTTGTTTAAATAACTATATTTATAAACTTACAAAACATTAGTTTAATTTGTATGTGTTATTAATATTTAAAAAAACATAATAATGCTTTTTATTACAATATGGAGGTGAAGTGGGATGAAAAAATTTGAGTATTTTAAGCCTGAAACATTAAAGGAAGCCAGTGAGTTATTAGTGAAATATGGTGAAGGTGCACATATTCTAAATGGTGGAACAGATTTAGTTGTAAGAATGAGGGAAAATCATCTAGCACCTGAGGCAGTTATAGATATTAAAGGAATCAAAGAACTATATAACCTAAGCTATGATGAGGAAAA
>JAFIFG010000065.1 GCA_020832135.1 Clostridiaceae bacterium | reverse complement strand
CTTTGATAGAATATTTCTTAGTAAGCTCCGGCATATGTTATCCTCCTATCTTGATTTCGTCGTGGTTATCAAAGATAGGTTAACATAATTCGCTGGAGTTTTTCTATTTGTAAATTTTAACTAGCACAACAGGTTAAATTACTATCACAAAGTAGTTCCTGCAGATCATATCTAACAAAATCACCATTACAAAGCAGGTATTTACGAGTACCGTATTTTTCTACAAGTCTATATACCTCAACATCATATTTAAGGTTTAATATTTCTTTTAGTTCCTTCATAGAGTAAAACTTTTCTGGAAGGTTATAGTCATTATCGACATACTCTACAGGATCACTTACCTCATAAAGTGATTGGGCTATATTACTCAATAGGTCAGTAGTTGATAACTTCTTACTATTGTCACTTTGGGAATTGTATATGTGGAGATTTGCTTGTATAGCTTCTATAGTTTTTCTATCAAAGTCATTTAGTGTAAATACTTTATATTGCTGTTTAACCTTCATAGTAGCTTTTATATATTGAAAGAAAGCGTCTCTACGGAATAAAATTCTTTTATTGCTTAATGCTAGTGTGTCCTCAGAGATATCCTTATTAATTTTACTATATAAATAAATTAACTTTCTTGCGGTTGTATTTATTCTAATATGAGGTATCTTGTCTACTAAACGACTTCTAAAGTAGCTATAAGAACACGCTATATACTTACATCCTTCTTCTATTGTTAAGTTAAATCCATCTTCAATAGCAGTTATATAACTATAGTATATATCTTCTCCACTTAACCCTTCACCAATAATTTTAACAAGGTTATCTTCATTGTACTGGCCTGTATCCTTTAACAATCCCTTTTCCTTTTCATTAACGAAACTACTCACCTTTACATAGCTCCCTAGTTCTATTATGTTATATATAAGTATAAGATAATATTCAAGTTTTATTCCCCTTATTCAAGATCTGTATATAAATAATAAAAAAAAGCTATCTAAGGTAGTTTTTAATATCATATAAAATATTACTTTATCTTCCGAATATCCTCTGCCAAAAACCCTTCAGTTTATACACCTACATCATTTCCTTAACTTCTTCTTTATTATAAGCTTTTATTTCTCTTTTATAGTTCTCTACTTCTCTATCTATACTGACTTTAATATCTTCTTGGGATTTTAACATATCCTCATAAATAAGATTTAGCTTAAATGAACTCAACACAATATGAATTGTGTTGAATTCAGTAAAACCAAATAACCATTTAAACTTCAATGACAAGGAAGGTTTTAACAAAACCTTCCTTCTTTCTATGACTTTTGAATTCAACAGATTATATAATTTAAGCATACTATGTTGAATAAGAAAGAGGACTTCTATGAATACGGTGGAACCGATCCGGGACAGGAAAAAAATCGAGGCGGTGAAGAAATATTTAATCGGCTGCGGGAAAATCAGGGATTTTTGTTTGTTTACGGTGGGAATTAATACAGGACTTCGTGTGTGGGATCTCTTAAGGCTTACCTGGGGAGATGTTTTAGATGAGAAGAGTAAGTTTAAAAGCTCTATATTGCCTTCAAAAGGCTTTTAGATGGACAAGTCAACTTAGTTCTACTAGTTCGATTTTCGTCTCTAGCAATGGAAATATGAAGCTGATATCTCGATATATGGCATGGATCTCTATTAAGAAGACGTTGAATCATAGTAGCATTACTATAGCCAAAAGGTACTTAGGGATCACCCAGGATGAGATCAACGAGGCTTATATGGGGTTGAATTTATAAGTATTGGATTAAATCTAGTAAAAAATCAAAAATTACGACCTATGTTTGTTCTAAAATAAAGGAAGTAGCTTGCATGTTTAGGGATGTCCACGTGTCCTTTTTTACGTTATTTTGTTTAATATTCATTGACCTGGGTATCTAGCACTAGGGTAGATTAGAATTGGAAGGAGAGATGAGATGGAAGGAAATATTGACTTTAATGGACTTATCCAAGAAACTGGAAAGTGCTGTCTTTCGCCAAGCTCTTGTGGAGCCTGTCAAAAGGAGAATTGTCTAGTGGGCTATTGCAAACAATCTTTATTAACAACATTTAAGCAGCAGGATGAGTTCATAGATGGAGGAATGGAAGACATTCCTTATAACGATATAAAGGTATATGATGAAGAGGCATTGGTTAATGCTATCGCTTTTGCCCTAAATCAATGTAAAAATTGTCATCTATACCATGACGAAGATTGTGTTATTAATATTATTCGAAGTTCCATAGAGATCGCTTTATTAGGTCAAGAGCAGGATTATAAAGGAAGTAGTCTTGTCTATTTTAAAGACCTGCAATCTATGAATAAGGAAATGGCAGAAAAAATTTATGTGAAGTTTAAAGAAATTCAACAGGGGGAGAATTAAAATGGAAAAAAGAGATCTAACAATAGAAAACAGTATCGGTGAAACAAAGGGAACAGCCTTAGAGCGAATTGTAAAACAAAATTTTAATGGAGAAACCAGTGAAGTAGGCATGTACTTAGCCATGGCAAGATTAGCACAAAGAGAAGGCTATCCAGAAATTGCAGAAGTATTAAAGACCCTTGCTTGGGAAGAAGCAGAACATGCAGGTCGATTTGCTGAATTAAATGGCATGATTCAGGAGGATTTATTTGAAAATCTGAAGCAAATGTTAGAGGGAGAAACCTTTGCTAATCAAGGGAAAAAGGAAGCTGCTAACAAAGCGGAAGAGTTAGGATTACATACAGCAAGGGACTATTTTAATGAATCCGCTAAGGATGAAGCAAGACATGCAAGAATGTTGGAGGGCATTTTAAGCCGATATAATAAATAATAATGCAAAGAGCTAAATGAAAGGATCATTTAACTCAATTAATATTATCTCTCAATAGAAGACTAACAAAGCAAAGCTTTTGTTGTAAATCTAAAGACTCTATAATAAAGGGTCTTTTTTAATGGGAATAGAAAAGACCGTCCCCAAACTCCAAAAAACCAAATCCCATCAACCTCAAAGCTACAAGCCGGTTGATTAGATTTGGTTTTTATTAATTAAGTTATTATTTTATTGGCTCTAATTTTGCTGTAAAGTGACGAAGGATTTTTGGTTCCCATACTATTTTATATCCTGGCACTTGATCAGCCCTATCTTTTATGGCTATTAAGGCATCTGCTACTACATCTAGATGAGACTGAGTATAGACCCTTCTTGGAATAGCTAACCTTGTGAATTCAAATCCTGCATCTAATTGCTCTCCAGTATCTGGATCATTTCCTATCATGTAGGAACCTATATCACAGGACCTTATACCAGCTTCCTTGTATAGCTCTACAGCTAAAGCATGGCCTGGGAACTCATAGTATTTTAGATGAGGTAATAATTTTTTTGCATCAACAAAGATTGCATGACCTCCTGCTGGTGTTTGAAATGGGACTCCACCTTCTGCCAACCTTTCTGCTAAATACTCCATTTGACCAATTCTATACTTTAGAAAATTATAATCTATACCTTCCTGTAGCCCTATGGCTAAGGCTTCTAAATCTCTACCTGCTAAACCACCATAGGAGATAAAGCCTTCATATGGGATGGTGTTAGCCTTTACATTCTCAAACAGGTCGCTATCATCTTTTACCCCTATAAGTCCTCCCATATTTACTATGGCATCTTTTTTGGAGCTCATAGTAAATATTTCTGCATAGCTAAACATTTCTTTAGCAATTTCCTTGATGGACTTGTCCTGATATCCATCTTCTCTTTCCTTTATGAAATATGAATTTTCTGCATATCTTGCAGCATCTATCAGTACTGTTATGCCATATTTCTTAGCTATTTTTGAAGTCTCTCTTATATTTTCCATAGATACAGGTTGACCACCGGCACTATTATTGGTAACGGTGATAATGATAACACCTATGTTTTCTGCTCCATGCTCTTTGATTAAACTCTCCATTTTTTCTAAATCCATATTTCCTTTAAAAGGATAATGGGTTGTAGTATCTAATGCCTCTTCGACTACACAATCTAGTGCTCTTGCACCTGCTATTTCAACATGGGCACGGGTGGTATCGAAGTGCATATTTGATATGGCGAATTTTCCAGGGCCTAAAAGTATAGGCATGACAACCTTTTCTGCTGCCCTTCCTTGATGAACAGGCTGAATATATTCATAGCCAAATATATCCTGAGCTGATTTTACGAGGTTTCTATATCCTCTAGCTCCAGAATAGGCTTCATCACCCCTCATAATACCTGCCCACTGCTCTGCACTCATGGCTCCTGTACCACTATCTGTTAACAGGTCTATATAGACATCATCAGAATTTAAGGAAAAAAGATTGTAATTAGCTGTCTCAATCCTTTCTAACCTTTCCTCGTCTGTTAATACTGCTATTGGTTCCACCATCTTAATTTTAAAAGGCTCTGCAAAATACTTTTTACTCATTTTTTGACCCCCTTATTAAAATATAGACAAACTTGAGTGTATGAGTTTATTCACACATCTATCCTAACTGGCACTCCAACCATTTTAACTGTGGAGTGTCAAATTATTTTGTCTATAATATTTTATCATGATAACAAATACTAGTCAAAATTTTTTGAAGTGTTACATTATTTTTGCAAAAGAGTTAATGAATAAAATATACTGTTTAAAATCTATTGATAGAGATCATTAATTTATCAATAGCATTACGGGAGCAAAGAGAGATAGTTGATAGTTATAATAAATTAAGAAAGAGACAAACCTAGGATTTATCTCTTTCTTAGTAAAGATATTAAATAAATCTATTTCTCCTTTAAGTGCATTAATAGCTCACCGGATTTCACCTGTTGTAATTCCTCTACAAGAATAGAGTCAACTATACCGGATACAGGGGCAACGATATTTGTTTCCATTTTCATAGCTTCTACTAAAATAATACTTTGACCTTCCTCTACTTCTTCATTAGCCTTTACTAGAACCTTTAGTATGGTCCCTGGTATGCTGGCACCAATTTCAAACTTATTGTTAGGATCAGCCATTTGAAGGGTAGCCTCTTTTTTAGTAGTTCCGCTGGCCTTATCAAATATCTTTATCTCTCTTCTGTTGCCATTAATCTCAAAAACAATAGTTCTATGACCTGTGCTATCTAACTTACCAATTTCATGGAGTTTTACAATTAATACCTTTCCTTCGGCTATCTCTACTTCACAGGTTTCACCTTCAGATAGACCGTGGAAAAATATATCGCTTCCCATTCTACTTAAATCTCCGTATTCAGAAATGTACTCTAGGTATTCTTCATATACCTTTGGATATAGGAGGTAACTTAAAATGTTCTTTTTATTAGGGTTCATTCCATACTTTTCCCGAAGATGATTTCCTGCTTTATCAAAATCTTCAGGTTCCAGTAGTTCTCCAGGTCTACAGATAATAGGTTCTTCCCCCTTTAGAACTAGTCGTTGAAGCTTTTCAGGGAAACCTCCAGCTGGTTGGCCCATCATTCCTTTAAAATAGGATACAACAGAGTCAGGGAAAGGCATATCTTTAGCTTTTTCATAAATATTTTCAGGGGTTAAATCACTTTGAACCATGAAGATAGCTAAATCTCCAACCATTTTAGAAGAAGGAGTTACTTTTACAATATCTCCAACCATTTCATTTACAGTTTTATACATTTCCTTAACCTCTTCAAATCTATGACCCAATCCAAAGCTCTCTACCTGAAGTTTAAGGTTTGAATATTGTCCTCCTGGAATTTCATATTTATAAATTTCAGCAGTTCCCGACTTTAAATCCATTTCAAACTTACTATAGGTAGGTCTAACAGCATTCCAATAATGGGATATTTTTTCTAGTTCATCAATGTTCATTTTTGAATCCCTAGCGGTATTTTCTAAAGCTGCCACCACTGAATTAAGAGCTGGTTGACTAGTTATGCCTGACATACTGTTAAAGGCTGTATCTACTATATCTACCCCAGCTTCTGCCGCCATTAATAGGGTTGCAATGCCATTTCCACTGGTATCATGGGTATGAAGGTGGATCGGTATAGATATTTCATTCTTAAGGGCTGTTATTAGTTTGTGGGCAGCATAGGGTTTTAATAGGCCAGACATATCTTTAATAGCTAAAATATGAGTACCCATATTTTCAAGTTCCTTTGCCATATCCACATAGTATTTTAGTGAATATTTGTCTTTACTAGTATCTAAAATATCACCTGTATAGCAGATGCAAGCCTCTGCTATTTTGCCTGTTTTTAAAACTTCATCAATAGCAACTTCCATTCCCTTGATCCAGTTTAATGAGTCAAAAATTCTAAAAACATCAATACCTGTCTCGGCAGATTGTTGAATGAATTCTCGAATAACGTTATCCGGGTAGCTTTTATATCCTACACCATTGCTTCCCCGTATAAGCATTTGGAAAAGAATATTAGGAATTTTTTGACGAAGCTGCTCTAATCGGATCCAAGGGGATTCCCTTAAAAATCTATAAGCCACATCATAGGTTGCACCACCCCACATTTCAAGGGAGAATAAATCCTTAGCAAGTACAGAGGTTGCCTTACTTATTTTAGTCATATCCTTTGTTCTTACCCTTGTTGCCATTAAGGACTGGTGGGCATCCCTCATGGTTGTATCTGTTAATAGTAGTTTTTTCTGACTTTGAACCCATTTTAGTAACCCTGAAGGACCCTCTTCATCTAGTATTTGCTTAGTTCCTCTTAAGTTCTCTGGTCTTTTTACCTTTGGAACAACAGGAACATCCAGTTCTCTTTTTCTACCTTGGGTTTCATTTACTACTTTTTCTCCAATATATCTTAGCACCTTTAACTCTTTATCGGTTTTAGGTTTGATATTAAAAAGTTCAGGGTTGTTGGCAATAAATCCAGTGTCACAGTTGCCCTTTAAAAAAGTATCATGATTCAATACGTTAATTAAAAATCCTGAATTGGTTTTGACTCCTCTTACATTTAATTCTCTTATGGAACGGGTAGATTTTCTAACGGCATCTTCAAACGTTCTAGACCAAGATGTAACCTTTACTAATAAACTGTCATAGTAGGGACTAATTTCTGCTCCAGTAAAACCGTTGCCTCCATCTAATCTAATTCCAAAACCTGATCCAGATCTATAGACATCAATTTTGCCCGTGTCAGGAGCAAAGTTATTGGTAGGGTCTTCACAGGTTACTCTACACTGAATAGAATATCCCCTTGGCTTAATATCCTCTTGGGAAGGAATACCTACTTCGGGAGAATTTAAAGCATAGCCCTGGGCAATTAAGATTTGGCTTTGGACGATATCAATTCCTGTTACCATTTCTGTAACTGTATGCTCTACTTGAATTCTAGGGTTCATTTCAATAAAATAATGGTTACCATGCATATCCACTAAAAACTCTACAGTACCAGCATTTTTATAATTTACCGCCCTTGCTATCTTCAACCCATCTTCACAAATACGTTCTCTTTGTTCTTGAGTTATAGATAGTGCTGGGGTAAACTCAATTAGTTTTTGGTGTCGTCTTTGAATAGAGCAATCTCTTTCAAAGAGGTGAACTAAGTTACCCTGTTCATCACCAAGGACTTGGACCTCAATATGCTTTGGTTTTTCTAAATACTTTTCAATAAAGATAGCATCATTACCAAAGGCTTTCTTTGCCTCATTTTTTGCACTATTAAAGGAATCTATCAATTCTTCTTTCTTATTTACGATTCTCATTCCTCTTCCACCACCGCCGGCAGCCGCCTTGATCATAACAGGGTAACCACAGTAATCCGCCAAGTCCAAGGCTTCTTTTTCATTGGCAATGGGCTTTTCTATGCCGGGAATTGTGGGTACTTCTGCTTCTTTAGCTACTAACTTGGATTGGATTTTGTCTCCAAGACGTTCAATCATTTCATGGTCTGGACCTATAAATACAATACCAGCTTCTTGGCACTTTCTTGAAAAATCGTAGTTTTCTGATAAAAATCCGTATCCTGGGTGAATGGCATCTACACCTTTCTTTAGGGCTAATTTTATAATTTCATCAATATTTAAATAGGCCTCCACTGGGCCATTGTTTTTTCCTATTAAATAGGATTCATCAGCTTTCGTTCTAAATAGAGAGCATTGATCTTCACTAGAATATATGGCTACGGTTCGAATACCAAGTTCACGACAAGCTCTAAATATTCTAATGGCGATTTCTCCTCTATTAGCCACCAGTACTCTTTTAAATTTTTGTATCGTCATCTCGCCCACTCCTCCTACAAATTCAGTGTACATGTTTCTAAATATTTATACATAATAGTGAATATTTAAAAAAATATAATTTAACATATTATATAAAATTATATAAGTATTTGCAATATATTTTTATTGGAAACAAAAGGGATAGTCCTTTTTGTTTTTAAATTGTTGCCTAATTCTTGTTCACTAAAAGAATGTATACAGAAGAATAATATGATAAGGTAAAGAAAAAAGAATAGGGTGTGATGCTATGCTGAGACAAGCTAGGCTTAAAGGAGAAAAGAGGAAGAACAAGGAGTGAGGGAAAAGCTAATTCAGTCTTTAATTAAAACCGCTGAAGCTTTGACAACCTCTTAGTATGATAGATATGACGGAGGTTTTTCAATATCAAAGCAAGACCATTACATCTACGGAGCATGTTTTTGAAGTCTTGACTAAAGCTATTGAAGATACTAATATAAACGTACAGAAGATTAACGGGATAAGTAACAATATAGAGAAGGAAAAAATTAAAATAAGTAAAATACTACAAAATCTAGCTACCACCGCTGAGGAAAATGCAGCCAGTACTGAAGAGGTAGCGGCTTCTGCAGAAGAACAGAGTGCCTCTATGGAGGAAATAACCAATATATCAGGAAATCTTGCAGAATTAGCAAAGGAGTTAAAGGTATCTATTGCTGCATTATAAAAGTAAAGAGAAGGTAAAAATAAGACCTAAGCATTAATCCACATCTAATGCTTAGGTCTTATTTTCATCATTTATTTTAGGTACTATATAAATTCTGCTAAGTTACTATGAAAAGTTTCAAGAGAAATACTAATGAAGCTATCATCATCTTTTTTAACCAAGATGCTGGAGTTTATGAAATCCACCAGGACTACATCTCCTGTAGAATTTATTTCTGTATTTATTTTTACTTTTTGACCTATAAAGTAATTATATATTCTTTTTCTAAAAATATAAAAAATGTCTAAATCTACTTCCTTTAAGTGATTTGTATAGATTAAATCGATTGCCTTTAAAGGGTTCTCTTTTTTTGTTTGGGTGTAGTAACAATATAAATGAGCAACATACATAATCTTAGAAAACAAAGGAATTTTTTTCCCATCATACTTGAAAGGAAATCCGCTCTTATCTACAGTTTCATGATGACAAAGAATGGCCTGCTTTGAACTTTCACTAATAAATGTTACGTTTTTTAGCATTGTGTAGCTATGCTCTACATGTTTACGGTATTCTGATTGATCCTTCTCTGAAAGGTTTAAGGGTTCATATCTAATGCTGGGGGATACTTTCAGAAGACCTATATCCGCCACCATGGCACAGGCAAACAACTCTTTGTTTTTATCCTTATCGATATTTAACCATTTTCCTAACATATAACTGGTTATTGCCATGTTGTAGCAATGCATATAGAAGGAATCTTCAAGTTTTTTAAACTTATCCATGATTTGAAAAATACTACTAGACTTTTCGATAATCTTCATGCTTTCTAATATTTCAGGCCCTAGGGTATCAACTTCCTTCAGATTATCTTCTGCAATCGATTCAAAAACCCGATTGAACTTTTGCTCGCATTTTATTAACGTATTTTTAAAGAAATCTTTATCTTTTATATCTAATGCCATAAGTACTTTTTCTAAAGAAGGATTTTCTTTTTCTGTTTTTTCTTCTTCAAGTGTATCAATCTGCAATCCCATTAAACTTTCTAACTGAGTATTGGTTATTTCCTTTTCAACTCTTACATGAAGCATTTCTATATTGTTCTGTCCTAAAAGCCTCTTAATCCTATTGACTGCAGTATGATCTTTTACTTTATAATTTTTAGGCACGAGAATATTGTCTTGATCATTAAGAATTTCTTTGCTAATAATCATATGGGGCTGTATATGTATTGTAGGGATGGTAAATTCAAGGTTTTCGTGGGCAGTAGGTTCTTTTGTCACGATGATCATCCTTTCGTTTTTAACGGGTATGGTTATATTTAAAAATTACAGAATAAAATGAATGTTTATTACAATTAACATATTTACTTAATTATAATCTTTTTTTCAACAAATATCTACCTATTTAGAGGCAAGTTTAGTTCTCATCTATAATTATTTACTTACACAATTTCTCCCTTTTTTCTTAGCTCGATAGAGGGCTTTATCCGCAGCATTTCGCACCTCTACTGGTGTAGCGTAATTGTGATTTTTCTCTGAAACGCCAATGCTGATGGTGACATGAAGCTTTCTACTTTGATTTGTTTTAGTTTTTTTACTTTTCTTTGCAGTTTTTTTACGATAGGGAAAGCCCTTCTTACTTACCTTCTCCCTTAATTTTTCAAGATGTGGCATTACATCATCAATACCTTTTCCAGGAAAAAGAATAGTAAATTCTTCTCCACCGTAACGAAAGGCCTTGCCTCCTGCGGATACATCCTTTATAACAGAAGCCACCATAGCCAAGACATCATCACCTATGTCATGTCCATACTTATCATTAAACTTTTTAAAGAAATCTATGTCGAGCATTGCAATGGTATATTGTCCACCTAATTTCAAGAGGTTTTCCTCCAAAGCTCTTCGGGAGGGTATTTGTGTTAGTTCGTCAATATAAGCCATCTTATAGGAGGATTGAATAACTGAAATAACCAGCATTAAACCAATAGCACTGTAAAATATTGGGAATGCTAGTGTAGTCCTTTCTAGAAAGGGTACCATAAATATAGCAACTAATGTAGCCACCATTACCCTATCTATGAAGACCTTGGTAGTCATTGATTTAATAAAAAGAATGAAAATAGTAAGCATGAAAACAATTAATGTAACATCCGGAACCCCCTCTATTCCCCTCCATAAGGGTAGAGATACTTCTGTATCTAGATAGCTGTAGATCTCAATATCTGTTGATTGCACAACATAGATAACACCCCAACCTTGAAGTATAAGTAAGGCAAACTTTAACTTTCCCCAAATACTAAAAATACCTCTTTCTTTTAAAAAGGAAAAAAGCAATAGGTTTAGAGGCACTACAACCGACAGTATATCCCGTAATTTATGACTTGGACTGTACAAGGTGGTTATGGGGCTTGGTATTTCTGGATAACTCCAGTAAAACACTGCTAAAATAAGTGAGATGAAAATAACTTTGCTTTTGTTAAACCAACCACCTAAAATAATAGCAATTGAAAACAATAGGTAAGGTGAATACTGTAAAATATATAACCATGAAGAGGATAAAGAGTCGACATTTAAAAAAAGAATATAAGCCACAAAGAGAAACCCAAAAGGGATAGAGAATGATAATAATATTTTTATGATTTTTCGCAATTTAGATAGTCCTTTCTAATTCCTTTTAGATATTTTACTATGCTGTTTTTAGGTTACCTAACCTATTTATTATAATATTTTTGACAAATTTTTTCTATGTGGATTGTTAAATTCAAAATAATATTTTTTGAAAGTTCAGTGGAACATGGATCTATAAGTAAAGAAGGAAATAAGATGAAGTTTGTAGAATATTAAAAATAAAGGAAAAAGACATGCTTTATATCCTAGAACATAAAGGAGGATGGCCCTATGAATCTAGATTTTGGTGTAATAGGTTTGCCATTAGAAACACTATGGATTGTAGGAGGGCTTTTTATTATATCTGCTTTGACACCTTCTATTTTGGCTATTTTATTAAAACATAAGAAGGTGTGGTAGAATGAATAAATCTATCATTTATTTAAGCTACTTTACTCTATACAGTATTATTTTACTTTTCTTTGGCAAGGGCGGGTTTAAGAGAACAAAAAATACACGAGACTTTTTTATAGCAGTAAACAGCTTAGGGTTATTGGCTAGTATTTTCACCTTTAGTGCAACTTGGTTTAGTGCTGCATCTATGCAGGGACTTTCAGGTTCATTATATGCCTATGGATACAGTATCGTTTTATATGCGGTTGTACCTTGGTTTATTGGTGCAGGTTTTCTTGTCATCTTGGCTACTAAACTTAAAAATTATGATATTGTCACTGTGCCGGAATACTTTAAAATGAGATATGATAGCAGATGGCTACAGGCTATGGGTGGACTTATTATTGTAATTACCTACATACTGTACATCATTATTCAGGTCCGTGGATTTGGCATTGTTATCTCGGAGTTTTTAGACATCAACTACACCTTTGCCATTGTATTAATATATCTATTTGTAATTTATACTACCTTCGGAGGATTATTTTCAGTGGCTAAGACAGATGCCCTTAACTTTATCTTGATCATTGCAGGTACAATGCTGGCGGCGGTTCTTGTTTTAAGGGGTGTGGGTGGCATTACCCTTATGAATCATGAGGCTGCTCTTATTAACACACGACCTTTTCCCACTTTCCCACATATAACTACAAAAGGTGCATTGGTGGATCCTTTTTCAAAAGGTGTGCTTCCTCCTTTGTTTATATTTACATCTTTTTTTGGTTGGGGATTAGGGTTAGCTACAAATCCCCAGTATGCAATACGAGTCACATCTGCAAAAAACAAAGCAACCGCTATTAAAATGATCTGTTTTTCTGTGATGATTCTCGCTTTGTTGTATTTCGGGTTAGTGATCATTGGTATTGGAGGGCGGGTTTTGATGCCAAGCATTGACTCCATTGATTCTGTAGATGAGGTATTCCCTTATTTGATCAATAATGTTATCTATTCTCCCTTTAGTGGTGTTATATTAATTTCCATTATGGCGGCGGCTATTTCCACTGCAAATTCCCAATTGTTGGTGGCGGCCAGTGGTTTCAGTTGTGATATATATAAAAATGTAATCAATCCATATATAGATGATGATAGGCTTTTGAGCATGAATCGGATTTTTATTTTTTTTGCAGGAACTATTTCATTGGTAATGTCATTGAATCCTCCTGACAGTTTATTGGTTTACGGAGGTTATATCTGGGGTGTTTTTTCAGTGACCTTTTTACTACCTCTTTATGGGGGGCTTTTTTGGAGGAGATCCACAAAAGAAGGGGCTATCTCTTCATTTATTGGTGGATTGGCAATATACATAGGCTTTATTGTAAAAAATCATTTATCTTCTATCAATGGTGAAACACTGTTACATCCTGCTTTGCCTGGTGTGATAGGAGCAACAGCTATTTTTTATTTTGTTAGTAGGTATTATTATGCAAAGAAAAAATAACTAGAATCCTGAAAAAATAAGAGGAGAAATAACGGTGAAACTAGATATAGAAAATAAAATTTTAATTCCATTTATGATTGTATTAATCCTCTCAATTGCTACCCTGGGAATTGTCTCTTATTGGAATGGGTATAAACTGTTACTGAACAATGAAATCCAAAATCGATCTAATCATTTAGAGGAAATTATGCTACATATGGAGGATATTCATTTACAAGTGTTACAGGAAAAGTTAAGTATAGAGGAAGCTAAACTAGAAGTGATTCGATTTTATAGTGAGTTAAGAAGAGAAGGATTTTTTATTATTACAGAGGATGAAGTAATGTTGAACCATTTTAACACAGAAGAAGAATGGACTGATGAATTTCTACCTATGACAAGGACCAGAAACGATGAAACCATTCAATTTGAAAAGAATATATTTATATACCGTATCTACCGGGAATGGAACTGGATCATAGGTTATGGTGTGCACAAGAGTATGTTTTCACAGGAGGTGCTAGAGACACAAAAATATATGGTTTTACTGTCCATTGTCTCTTTGATGTTTTCAATGCAGGCTGCTATTTTTATTGCACACAATATTTCAAAACCTATAAAACTTTTAGCGGATTTATGTGACAAAATTGGTATGGGTAGCCTACAGGAGAAAATAACAATTAAAAGAAATGATGAAATTGGTATGTTGGCTAAAGCTTTTAATAATATGACACATAAGCTTCAAATGAATACAGCTCAGCTGATGAAGATGACGGAGCTTAATGAAGATATTTTAAGAAATATTTCCACAGGTATTATTACTACTGATCAGAAGGGGAATGAGACCTCTATCAACCCAGCGGCACAGGACATGCTTTGTAGTGTTCAAAAGGATGAGGTGAAAAGTTGGACTATCCGACAAACACTTCAGCATCAGATTCAACAGACACTGGATTCCAAAGAAAGCATTCATCATATTCATGTCTTTGAGGATGATATAGAAAATCGGAAGTTATATGTAGATGTAATGACATCTTTGCTTAAGGGAGAGACGGGAAAAGTGAGGGGTGCTATCTGCAGTTTTAGAGACATTACTGAGGGAAAGCATATTGAAAACAATATGGAGACTTTAGATAGACTCACATCCATGGGTCAATTTGCAGCTGGAATGGCACATGAGATTCGAAACCCTCTAGCTGGTATGAAGACCAGTGTCCAGGTGCTACAAAAAAGATTACTACATGAAGATCAATCTTCAAATAGTAAATTATTTAAGGGGGTATTATATGAGATCGATAGAATAAATCAGCTTATTACAGATTTGCTCAACTTTGCTAAACCAAAGAAACCTCGCTATGAAGTCCTGAATATAAAGGGTATATTGGAGCGCACTTTGGCCTTAATGGATAAAGGAGAATTAAAGAAAAATATAAAAATAGATGTAGTAGATTATCCTGAGGAGTTATTGTCTTTTGTAGACAGGGGCCAAATTGAGCAAGTTTTTTTAAATATTATTAAAAATGCTGTAAATGCAGTATCCCATGAAGGAACACTAAAGATTATATTGGATAAATGTCAAGAAAACAGTAAAAATTGGGCAGTAATAAAATTTCAAGATGATGGTTGTGGTATTTCATCTGAAGACATAGGAAAGATTTTTGATCCTTTCTATACTACCAGTTCCCAGGGAACGGGGTTAGGGTTATCGGTTGTGTATGAGCTGGTTAAAGAAAACAAAGGAAGTATTCAGGTTAATAGCCGAGTTGGCAAAGGGACTGAGTTTAGGTTAACCTTTCCCTTATATGGTATAACCTAATCTACTTAAATCAAATTTCTCTTTATAGGAGGCAGGAACATGAAAAGGAAAATATTGATTGTCGATGACGAGGAAATCATTAGACTTTCTCTTAAAGAAGGTTTAACGGATATTGGTTATGAAGTAGATACTGCAAAGGATGGCCAGGGAGGATTGCAGAGGATAGGTGGATTTAAACCCCATGCTATATTTCTTGATATGCGCTTGCCGGATATAAATGGCCTTCAATTAATCAAATCTATCAAAGAGATGGATAAAGATGTAGAAGTCGTCATAATGACGGCTTATGGAGATGTAAAGACTGCTGTTGTAGCTATAAAAAATGGAGCATTTGATTATATTCATAAGCCTTTTGATTTAGAAGAAGTCAATATAATTTTGTCACGAATATTCGATAATATTAAGCTACAGAAAAAAATCTACTTACTGGAAAAAGAAAAACTATCAAAAAATTATTGCATGATAAGTAATCATACATCTATGGAGGATGTTTTTAGAAAAGTAGCTATTTTATCCGACAGTGATGATGTCACTGTACTGATCAGGGGGGAAACAGGAACAGGAAAAGAGGTAGTAGCTTCAGCGATACATGAGAATAGTTGTCGTAGGGATGCATCTATGCTAAAAATAAATTGTGCTGCTATTCCCTCACAGCTTATGGAGAGCGAATTGTTTGGGCATGAAAAAAGTGCTTTCACAGGGGCTACTTCTAGAAAAAAAGGATTATTGGAAATTGCTGATGGTGGAACAGTTTTTTTAGATGAAATTGGAGAATTGTCTTATGATATGCAGACTAAGTTTCTACGGTTTTTGGAGGACAGAAAATTTAAAAGGGTGGGAGGACTTCAGGATATTGAAGTGGATATCAGAATCATTGCTGCCACCAATAAAAATCTTGAAGATGCCATTGCTAAGAAGGAATTTAGAGAGGATTTATATTATCGCTTGAATGTAGTACCTGTAGAGCTTCCACCTTTGCGGAAACGGGGGAAGGATATTCTCCTTTTAGCAAATCATTATTTGGAGGTATATAATAAAAAGTTCAACAAAAATATTTTGGGTTTTACAAAGGAAGCAGAGGAAAAACTCATGAACTATTCTTGGAAAGGGAATGTTAGGGAGTTAAGCAATGTGATTGAAAGAATGGTTATACTAAATGATGATACCTACATTCGATGCCATCATATGCCCTATGAAATCAGAGGTGATGAAAAATCATCGGCAAATAATGTGATGTGTAGCCAAGAAGAGGAATTCAACTTTATTCCTGAAGGGTTTTCTTTAGAGGACCTAGTTAAAAACATAGAAAAGAAGTACATTAAAACAGCTCTCCAACTTAGTAAAGAAAATCATTCTAGAGCAGCACAGCT
Source organism: Clostridiaceae bacterium (assembly GCA_020832135.1). Classification (GTDB taxonomy): domain Bacteria; phylum Bacillota; class Clostridia; order Peptostreptococcales; family Natronincolaceae; genus JAFIFG01. The sequence continues at coordinate 14,221 of JAFIFG010000065.1, read as the reverse complement.
ATTAGGTATAAGTAGATTTGCTTTAAAGCGAAAGATAGAAAAGTACTTTAATGAATAAAATAGGAGCGAAATCGCAACTTTAGAGCGAAGTCGCTCTTTTATTGTGCGGAAATGATCAAAATTCTTTTTTCACAAGGATGTAAAGCCAGAAAAATGCTGAAAATTCTAAAAAAATATATTGGCATTAGTTTTGCTATATGTTAATAATAAGGAATTTTCAAGTGAAAAAACTTTGGGGGTGAAGGTATGTATCGAGTAGATTTAAATAGTGACATTGGTGAAAGTTATGGTGTTTACAAATTAGGGATGGATAAAGAAGTGATTAAGTATATTACATCAGCTAATATTGCCTGTGGGTGGCATGCAGGGGATCCTATTGTCATGGAACAAACTGTGAAGGCAGCAGCTGAGAATAATGTAGCTATAGGAGTTCATCCAGGATTTCCAGATTTAATAGGATTTGGTAGAAGAAATATGATGATTACTGCTGAAGAGGCAAAGGCATATACTACCTATCAGATTGGAGCATTATGGGCTTTTGCAAAGGCAAGAGGGGTAGAGGTGCAACATGTAAAGCCCCATGGAGCACTGTATAATATGGCTGCAAAGGATCCTGTTTTAGCGGGTGCTATTGTGGAGGCAATTTGTCAGGTGGATAAAAATATGATTCTTGTAGGATTGGCAAATAGCAAGCTAACAGAAGCCGGAGAAGAGAAGGGCCTTAAGGTTGCTCATGAAGTTTTTGCTGACAGGGCATATAACCCAGATGGATCCCTTGTATCCAGAAGCACTCCAGGAGCAGTGATACATGACACTGACATGGCGGTGGAAAGAGTGATTCGGATGGTGAAGGAAGGAAAGGTAGAGGCTATTACTGGTGAGGACGTAGAAATAAAAGCACATACCATCTGTGTTCATGGGGATAACCAACATGCATTGGATTTTGTAAATAAAATCAGAAAAGCCTTGTTAAAGGAAGCTATTGGTGTAGAATCCATGAAAAATTTTATTTAATATAAAGGGAGGTTAAGGAAAATGGCGGTAAAACAAGAGAAAAATAAAAATATAGGGGTGTTACTGGGTGCTGCCTTTATTATGGCTACGTCAGCCATAGGACCAGGATTTTTAACACAGACGGCTCAATTTACTCAGGACTATGGAGCTAACTTTGCTTTTGTTGTTTTGGTATCTATTATACTTAATATTGCAGTACAGGTAAATGTATGGCGTGTTATTTGTGTTTCTGGTATGAGAGGGCAGGATATTGCCAATAAAATATTACCTGGGATGGGGTATTTTTTAGCTGGACTGGTTGCTTTAGGTGGCTTGGCATTTAACATTGGAAATGTTGGAGGTGCTGCACTAGGTTTAAATGTTTTAACAGGATTGGATATTAAGTTTGGTACAATTATTGCGGGGATTTTTGGTATCCTTATATTCGTATCGAAGGATGCGGGACCAATTATTGATCGAGTTACTAAGGTATTAGGTGGAATCATGATAGCTATGGTTGCTTATGTTGCATTTACCAGTAGTCCACCTGTTCAGGAGGCTATTGTAAAAAGTGTTGCACCTGATAATTATGGCATTTTAATATTCCCTAGTATAACACTACTGGGAGGTACTGTAGGTGGATATATTACCTTTGCAGGTGCCCATAGACTGATTGATGCTGGAGTAACAGGGAAAGAAAATTTAGATGAGATTACTAAGAGTTCAGTTATGGGTGTTGGTATTGCTTCTATTATGCGTATTTTCTTTTTTCTTGCTATTTTAGGTGTTGTGGCGAGAGGTATACAATTGGATCCTTCTAACCCTGCAGCTTCTGCTTTTTTACATGGAGCAGGACAAATAGGCTATAAATTCTTTGGTTTTGTACTACTTGCTGCTGGTTTGACCTCTGTAATTGGTGCAGCATATACATCTGTTTCCTTTTTAAAAACCTTAAACAAAACTATAGTAAAGCATGAGCAATATTTTGTTATTGGATTTATTGCGATATCAACAATCATTATGACTTTTATAGGTAGACCAGCAAGACTTCTTATATTAGCAGGCTCACTGAACGGATTGATTTTACCTATTACTTTAGGTACTGTGCTTTTGGCTTCAAGAAGAAAGGATATTGTAGGAGAGTACAAACACCCTACATGGCTAATTGTATTTGGTGTTCTTACGGTTATCATTTCAGCATATGCTGGTTTCATTTCTCTACAAAATATACAAAATCTATTTTAGAATAAATAAAATTTAATAGTATAGAAGAATGAGAAATTTATTATGAAAATAAGAGAGGAAGGATTGTTATGGAGAACAGGTCTGTAAAGGAAATATGGGAAGCTATTAAGCAGGAAAAATGGCAAAAGCCTACATCGGGTTTGGCAAAGGGATATACTCAGGCCAATGTCGTTATATTACCGAAAAAAGAGGCATTTGATTTTCTATTGTTTTGTCTGCGCAATGAAAAACCTTGTCCTATCATTGATGTTTGTGATCCGGGGGAAATAGCACCGCCTGTGGCGGGTCCAGAGGCGGATATTCGTTATCATGTGCCTAAATATCGTATTTACCGTCATGGAGAATTAGAGGAGGAAGTAAATGATATTGCTTCTTACTTTACTGAGGATATGGTTACTTTTTTAATTGGTTGTAGTTTTACCTTTGAGAAGGAGCTAATGGAAAAAGGTATCCCAGTACGACATATTGAAGAAGATAAAAATGTTCCCATGTATATTACCAATCGGAACTGTCGACCTGCAGGAATTTTTTCTGGTCCACTAGTGGTTAGTATGAGACCTATTCCAGCTCATTTAGTAGATAAGGCAGCGGAAATTACCACACATTATAGAAAAGCTCATGGTGCACCTATTCATATAGGAGATCCAGCAGCATTAGGGATTAAAGATATTCAAGCAGTAGACTTTGGAGATGCTCCTACCATTAAAGAAGGAGAAGTGCCGGTATTCTGGGCTTGTGGTGTTACACCTCAAATGGCACTAAAAAATGCAGGCCCAGAATTAGTTATTACCCATTCTCCTGGTCATATGTTCATAACTACTATAACAGATGAAGAATTGAATCAGCTTTAGCCGAAGTATTCTTAAATGATGGAGGAATCCTTTATGTATAATAAAACAAAGTATCTGATAGCAGGTGATAGAGCTTTGGTGATGGAGTTTGGAAACTGTATATCAGAAGAAATAAATGAAAAAATAAGGGCGATGACGATAGCCATAGAAACAAAAAATATTGAAGGTGTTGTTGAATTAGTCCCTACCTATAGATCCTTGATGGTTCACTATAACCCTTTGATCATAGAATACACTGTGTTATTAACAACATTGCAGGCACTAGAGGAAGAATTGGAAAATATTGAATTGCCAGCACCTCAGATTATAGAAATACCTACTCTTTATGGAGGAGACTACGGACCAGATATCGAGACAGTGGCACAGCATAATGCATTGACTGTTGAAGAAGTGATTCAGACACATACATCAGGAGAGTACTTGATTTATATGTTGGGATTTACTCCTGGATTTCCTTATTTAGGTGGAATGGACAAAAAAATTGCAACTCCTAGGCTACAATCCCCTAGGACGAAGATCAAAGGCGGTTCTGTTGGGATAGCCGGTAGTCAAACGGGGATTTACTCCATTGATAGTCCGGGTGGATGGCAACTTATAGGGTGGACTCCCGTGAAGCTTTATGATGAAAATGCAGAAAAGCCTATCCTACTGAAGGCAGGAAATTATATTAAGTTTAAGGAGATAGATGAAAAGGAATATAAACGCATTGCACCCTCAATAAATGATGGAACTTATCAATGTAAATCCTATCCTAAAGCACAAGGGGGTGGGGTTATTGGGTAAAATTAAAGTTTTCAAATCTGGGTTGTTAACCTTAATTCAAGATAAAGGCAGAAAAGGTTATCAGCAATATGGAGTACCTGTATCGGGGGTTATGGATGATTTTTCCTATAGAATTGCCAATGTTTTGGTGGGGAATCATGAAGGAGAGGCTGTAATAGAATCAACCCTTGTAGGGCCAGGAATTGAATTTCTTGAAGAAGGAGTTATGGCAATCACTGGTGGAAATTTATCTCCTGAAATTAATGGAAAACCTATCCCTATGTGGAAGAGTATTTTTGTGAAACCAGGTGATCGGTTAAATTTTAAAGCTATTAAAACTGGATGTCGCAGCTATATAGCTTTTGCTGGTGGTATTGATGTACCTAAGATTATGGGTAGCAGGGCGACCTATACCCGTGGTAATATAGGGGGCTATGAAGGGCGTGCATTGAAATCAGGGGATATGATACATATAGGCGAAGCTGATAAACCTTTGAGGGAATTGGTGGGCAATTGGATACATCAGGAGATATATAGCTACAGCAATACAGTGGAGGCAAGGGTGGTACCGGGCCCTCAGGAGGATGCATTTACTGATGAAGGCATCCATACCTTTTATAACTCTGAATATGCAGTGACCAATGAATGTGACCGAATGGGTTATAGGCTGACGGGTGATAAGATCCAGCATCAGGATGGTGGAGATATTATATCTGATGGAATTGCCATGGGAGCTATTCAAATTCCAGGACACGGCATGCCAATTATTATGATGGCAGACCGACAAACAACAGGAGGCTATACAAAAATAGCAAATGTTATTGCTGTTGATTTACCTAAAATTGCTCAAGCAAAGCCAGGAGATAAAATTGTGTTTAAAAAAGTCTCCATTGAGGAAGCACATAGTCTGTTAAAAGAAGTGGAAGAGAAAATTTCTAACCTAAAGCAGCAGTGCATATCAAGAAAAGTAATTAAAACCAGAGAATTCAATTTAAAAATAAATGGGAAAGCATATGCAGTGTCGGTTGATGAAATAAAATCATAGGAGAAAAAACATCTTCTAAAACAACTTAATCCCAGTCAATAAGCAGGAATAAGAAGCTTATTGACTGGGATTTTTTATTAAAATAGTATATGAACAACCAATACAATAAATAGTGCTGCCGAAGAAAGAGAAGTAAGGGAAGAATCCTGGGACTCTTCCCTTATTTTAGATTTAACACAGCTTTATCAATTTAATTATTTAACAAGAAATAAAATATTTTATTTTCTACTTTGACAATTTATGAAATTAGGCATATAATATATACATACCCCCTCTATAGGGGATACATATATTATATTGAAGGAAGGGATTAGTATGTTCACGGTTGTGTTATATGTATTAGCCATTGTTCTATTATTGTTATCCTTTGCAAAAGATAAAGTTAAGACAAAAATGGCTCTAAAAAAGGCATGGAAATCCTTTGAAAATATTTTGCCTCAATTTATTGCTATATTAATTATAGTAGGAATTATGTTGGCTGTAGTAAGTCCAGAGATGATCTCAAGACTTATAGGAGGCCAGTCGGGTTGGATAGGTATGTTAATAGCTGCAGTTATAGGTGCCATCACTTTAATACCAGGATTTGTGGCATTTCCATTGGCGGCTGCACTATTAAATAGTGGTGCAGGCTTTATGCAAATTGCAGTGTTTATTTCTACCTTAATGATGGTAGGAATTGTAACAATACCTGTAGAAATTAGTTATTTTGGTAAAAAAGCAACGTTTTTAAGAAATTCTATGGCCTTTTTATTTTCCTTTATAGTTGCCATTGTGATAGGGGTGGTGTTAAAATGAGAAACTTTATAAAAAGATATCGTGCCGCATTGGTGTTACTTGCACTAAATATTTTTATCTTAATTGTTTTTCCTGTAATCGGAAGGAAATCTATGGAACTAACTTTTTATAATGCAAAAGAAATGCTCATGGTGATTCCTCCTATCTTTATTCTACTGGGGCTTTTAGATGTATGGGTAAAAAGAGAAACCATGATTAAGCTTATGGGAGAAAAGTCAGGGGTTACAGGTGTAGTGATTGCTTTTTTAATGGGATCCGCAGCAGCAGGACCATTATATGCAGCTTTCCCAATAGCGGGGATGCTTCTTAAAAAAGGAAGCAGACTATCGAATGTTTTAATCTTTATTGGTGCATGGTCAACCACCAAAATACCTTTATTATTATTTGAAGCATCTGCTATGGGTTGGAAATTCATGGTTACAAGATTTTTAATAAATTTAGTTGGTATTGGAGTTATTGCTCTTATCATAGAAAGACTTTTAGGAAGTGAAGAAAAAGCAGAAATCTATGAAAAAGCTGCTGCAGCTAATTAAAATGGTTATGTCAACGAGACTATAAAGTTGACATAACCATTTTTTTAAACAAATTTGATCCCAGATATCCTCATAGCTGACTTCACTGTGTTATACACAACAAGGGTAATACCAACATTTGCAATAGATGTAGGCAGTACGATGGCGAGGAATAGTGCTATAAAGGGTGCTGGTAAACCCACTATGAAAAGTGCTGATAATAAAAACACAGAGCCACTAATCAATGTACCTACGAAGGCAATAAAGCCTATGAAAATCTGATTAAACTGGAACTTGATACCTATTTTAATTAAAAAGAAGATAACGATGCAAGTAACTAGTTTATCTATCATATTAGGCAGTTGACCTCCAGGAAAGGTGGTGGTCATAGCCGTAAGTATTCCACCTAGTAAGGCTGTTAATAAGGCATTTTTAAAGGATCTGTTTACTAAAAGAGAAATAAAAATAAAGGAAAGAAATACATCAAATTTCATACCCCCTATGGCGCCTGGAATTATTTGACGTAAAATAAATCCAATAGCTAAAAATAATGCAGTTAATATATTTTGTTTTAAATTCATGATCAATCGCTCCTTTTTTATTATTGTTTTTATATTGCCATGGACCGTTAATTCCTTCACTACTTCACATCATTCCAAACACCTCCCTTTTTTATCAAATAAAAAAAGCCCCTCATCCTATATAAAAGGACGAAAGACTTAGCTATCGCGGTACCACCTTAATTAGACGGCATTAAGCCATCTCTCTCAACAGATACGGAGTTACTCTATACTAAAAATGCAAGTATAGTACTCGATATCCTGTTTCTATAACGGGAAACCCCCGACATCAGATAATTTCCAACATGAATCATGTGGATTTCTCCTTGTTTCTCCCAGGACCATTCATTAGATATTTAGTATCGGACTCCCACCAACTCCGACTCGCTACGAGCTAAATTGTCTAACTACTCTTCCTGTTCACCGAATTTCATTAATGTGTTAATATTTAAATAATAGTTTACTCTAATAAAGTAGAGAAGTCAAGGAGAAATTCTTCTAGCTCTTTTTTTCTTTCTTTAGAGTTGTAAAAATATAAAAATTTCCAATTTGTGGATTTATGTCTAAAAATGTAGAAATTTGTTTACAGGTATTATGAAAGTTAGTACAATAATATTATGTGTATATTAACAGAATTAACAACAATATTAGCAAAAAAATAATAAGGGGATATAATATGAAACTAAGAGGAAAACTAGTTCTTTTTATAGTCAGTGCAGTATTGATTATTTTCTCAGCAATTATTGGATATATCAATCATAATTCTAGAGAAATTCTAGAGCAGAATTTGGCTCAGTACGTAGATACTGAAGCACAACATTATGCAGTAGAAATAGAAAAACAGTTAGAGGTAGCTTTGGCTAAAGCACAGAACCTTGCTCATACCTTGGAAGGAATGAAGCAGCAGGGGGCAACAGAAAGAGAAGTAGTAAATACTGTATTAAAGAACACTCTAATAGAAAATAAAACTTTGTTTGGTGTTTGGTCTGCATGGGAACCTAATGCTTTTGATGGCAAAGACGAAGAATTTATCTATAAAGAAGGACATGATCATACTGGAAGATACATACCTTATTGGAATAGAGTAAATGATACTATAGCATTAGAGCCCTGTGTAGACTATGAAAACCTAGGTGATGAGGGTGCTTGGTATAGATTGCCTTTTCAATCAGGAGAAGCTATTATTATGGAGCCTTTTACATACGAGGTGCAGGGTCAACAAATCATGGTGGTTTCCATAGGGGTGCCAATTAAAGTAGATGACAAAATATTAGGAGTAGTTGGTGTTGACATATCCTTAGACTACTTACAACAATCAATCTCAGATATAAGAATTTTTGACACCGGGTTTGCTAGTATCTTTTCCAATGAAGGTCAATTTGTAGCTACTGCTAATGAACAATTAATAGGGCAACACATATCTTTAGCTGGGTTAGCTAATAGCGAAGAAATAGTTACAAATATCAAAAAAGGTAAGATCTATAGAGGTTTTGACTATTTAGAAAGAACAAATCAAGAAGTTTATGGTGTTTTTATACCGATCGTTGTCGGAGACACTACTACCCCATGGGCACTTTCCATAAGTGCTCCATTAGATGAGGCATTAGTAGAAGTTGATGAACTATTAATGACTAGTGTTGTTGCAGCTATTATAGGTTTTATTATATTGGTTGCCATCATATGGCTTATAGCTACTAATATAACAAAAAGCTTAAAGCTAACAACAGAAAACTTAGTTGAAATTGGAAATGGAGATTTTACAAGAGAGATCCCAGAAAAATTCAAAAAATCAAAAGATGAAATAGGAGATATAGCTAGAGCGGTTTCTAGCATGCAACAATCGGTTAAAGATACAATCGGTCAGATTAATGCTTCATCAGAAGAATTAGCATCTTCATCAGAAGCACTTACAGCTATAGCTCAACAATCTGCCACAGCTTCAGAAGAAATGGCAAGAACTATAGAAGAAATAGCAATCAATGCTAATGAACAAGCTAAGGATGCTGATAAAGGGTTAAATAATCTAGAAAATCTTAAGCAGCAAATACAAAAAGTTATAGTGACGGCTAATGAAGTAAAGAAAATAGCTGAAGAAACTAATGGTTTAAAGAATAATGGCTTAAAGGCAATAGAAGATCTTACTGAAAAAACAAAGGAAAGTCAAAATGCCACAGGAAATATTAGTAAAGTTATATTAGAAACTGATAAAGGAGCGGAGAAAATTAACGAAGCAAGCGATGTGATTGCTACTATTGCTGAACAAACCAACTTATTAGCTTTAAATGCAGCTATAGAAGCTGCTAGGGCGGGAGAATCAGGCAGAGGTTTCGCTGTAGTGGCAGAAGAAATAAGAAAGCTTGCGGAGCAGTCCTCACGTTCTGTAGGTGAAATTCAAGAAGTGATTAATGGGCTTAAAGCTCAGACATCCACCGCGGTGGAAACCATGGAGAAAACGAAAAAAACCGTTGAAGATCAATCGGCTGCTGTTGATTTGACAGAAGGAATATTTAGCAGATTGTCAGAGGCTGTAGAAAAAACACAGTCGACAGTTGCAGGTCTGAACATTTTAGCCCAAGATATGGAGGGTGGAAAAGAGGAGATGACAATTATTATTGAAAGTTTAGCAGCTATTGCTGAAGAAAACGCTGCATCCACTGAGGAAGCATCTGCCTCTACAGAGGAACAGTCAGCCTCCATGATAGAAATTGCTAAAAATAGTGAACAATTAACATATTTAGCACAAAAATTAGAAAAGAGTGTAGATGTATTTAGAATATAGAAGAACACTATACAACAGTTAGGCCTCGGTCAAAGGAGATGATCTTCCTCTCTTTCAGTTTAGCACCAGTAAGGATAAGGACTCCAAATTCATTAGACACCATAGACTCATTTAGGATACGTACCTTGATTATTAACTTGTGAGGATAATTTTAAAACCTTAAAACTCAAATATAAAAGCCGCAAAAACAAAATAAGTTTTTGTGGCTTTTATATATACTACCTTTATTAAAGCAGACATACAAATTAGCTTGGGAAGTAAGAGGCATTAATAAGTATTTTGGTAAATTATTGGAAATTATCCTTATAGATTTAAAGGGTTTATGTAGGGGATTATAGAAGTTTATTATGGATCTAGGGTAAACTTACGTCTCAATATAACATAGCATATGGTTAAATGGGGGAGGAGTTTTATTATGGAACTTGGTATTGTAGAATTTAGCTGGACATTTATTTTTTCACTTTTTAATATTGTAGTGTTGGTTGGGGTTATTTATGGATAGGCTACAAAAAGTAACTGTAGAGATTTCAGGAATTGTTGTCTACTATATAATAATTAGAGGTGATAAACATAAAGAGAAAAATTATTTTATTCATAATAGTTACATCTTTGTTAGTTGTTCTCATAGCCTATTCTAGACCCATACAAGTCAATGAGTTAATCTACCCGTATACCAATAAAATTTTTCCTGATAAGATAAGTTCCTATACTTACTTTCCATCTTCCGACAAAGAATTGGAAATAACAGGTCAAGAGTCAATAAAAGAAATGGTTACACTTTTAGGAAATATGGAAGTAAGAAGAACTTTCAATTCTCTTAATTCATGGACACCTAAATTAAAAAACACTTATAAACTTGTATTTTATGGTGAAGACAATAAAATACTGAGAATTGACATTCTAAACGATAAGTATATTAAAATAAATCATCATAGCTATAAGATAATAGGAACACCTGATATTGAACGTATATATGAAATAATTATTTTAGACCAACACAAAGGCATACTTGATGAATTTTATTATGAGCTAATAGAAAAAGATTAGTGACTGTGGTAATTATCCGCTATTAGACCTAGTCTGTTTTAGTGGTCACAGATGTATTATGTGACTAGTGAATTAAAGGGGTGTATATAGACAATGAGCAGTTCTACTGGAGAATCTAAATATAATAAAAAGCTTATCTTATCCCTCTCTCTAGCAGCATTGGTTGGGTGTATAATTTTTGGAACAGTAACTGGTTTATATTATTTAGGATGCGGTCTCCTTGCAAACCCTGATTCAATTATTATTGAAGATATACAGTTACTTGATTACGAGGGTCCTATTCTTACTCCTAATCCCCCTAAGTATGAGCTTCTAGTAAAGGGTACCCATAAAAATAGACACTTAGATAAATTTAGAGTATTTACTAGGATCGAAGGTGAAAAAATGTATATCTCACTACATTATACGCTTACCTCGAGATTAAATCCATACCATGATAATTTGTCTAAAGATTTTGAGCTTACAAGTGCACAGACTGGGATGAATAGAATGGAAGAAATATATTTAGAGGGGATGAACCATCATAAACCTAGACTGATATGGAGTAGGTAGGTGATTATAATAGATTTTTAAGGCAAATCAGATGATAAATGTGGTGCGAGCAAATACTATTTATATAGGAGGATAAAAATTATGTTTCGCAATATTGTAAAATGTCTGCTAGTAGTTTTATTTTTCTTTTTTTTTCTTAAGGTTTTTGAGCTAGTGATATGGAGATTTATTTCAATTTTTACTGTTTCCGGCATAGCTATTCTGATATGGAGCTTTATTGGCCTAGTTACTTCTTTGATTATGGCGTTAGTCACTAGTGATAAAGTAATCGAAGCACTTCGTTCAAATTTATAATTATATATTCTTGATATTTTTAGATATACTGGGTGCAAAATAAATTGAAATACTGAATAATATATGATTATATTAAATGGATTTATACATTCATTTATGTTAATCGGAATATTGATATTTATTATGGGCTTAGTAGATACAATAACAAACAAACTAAGTCGTAAACTTTTTCATTAATAATACTTAAGCTAGTGGCTAGTTGCACATCATCTTATTTAGCCGACATAGATCTAATAATTATAATAGATGAAAATATAAGAGAAGGTTGCCACCAATAAATAATAGTATAGGAAGCTAGGGGAGGATAATATTATATAGTATAAAGATTAATCAGGAGGGATTTTTATGGGTAAATATGGTATCATAATCTTTCTATTTATTTGGGGTCTATTAGAATTTCTATTTACACCAATAACAGGAGTTAAACTTTCTTTAAAGAAGAGGCTAATATTCTTTTTAAGTGCTAGTTTTGTTATAGCTACATTAGTTTATATTACATAAATAAGTTGCTACATTTTTTATAATGTTCTAGATGAAAAATATATAGCACCTTTGTAAAAAAATGTAGTAATGTTTACGACGGGAGAAAAATTTATGTTAGATTTAAGTAGAGCTTTGGCTCAAATAGGAACTGTGACATTAATTATTTATGTACTGTATTTTATTACAAAAAAAGTGATAATGAATAGACTGAATTGGAAATAGGTACTATAAAACTTTTTTTTGAATAAAAAACTGCTAATTTTTTGCTAATCTGATTTTGAAAAAGTATGAAAAATATGATTAAGTAACAAACTAAAATTTAGTAATTGCAATGTTTATAACAACTATGATATACTATGGAATTGTGGTAGTCAGTTCGAAACCATCTTAGGGTAGCAGAGGCATTGTCGGTATTGCCTTACTTTACTTTTGCTGCTATTCCGGGACTAACATTAGGAGTAATCATTTCTAATATTATAGGGTCCTATGGCATGATGGATATTGTATTCGGTAGTAGTGCAACTTTGATTGCCGCATATCTTTCCTACAAGATGCCTAAAAAAGTATTGGTGCCTATACCACCTATAGTGGTAAATGCAATAACCATAAGGGCAATGCTTTACTATATCTTCTTGGGAACACCTGATGCGATGCCATTATTGCCTGCTACGGTTTAGGCTATCCTTTAATGAAGGTCTTAGAAAAGTATAAGGATAGAATTTTTCAATAGTAAATAAAGAAAAGGAAGCATTGAGAAAATCAATGCTTCCTTTTTAAAATCCTTATTCCTGTACAAATTCTATTGTTCCACCTGCTTCTTTAACAGCAGTTGTTAAAGTAGAAAAAATATTTTTCCCACCTGAGCCTAAAATAGGTAATCTCACAATTAGGCATATACCACTAGGAGAAGTAATTTCTATTAGGTTCAATAAATTTATCACCGCTCCTGCTGGAATGTTAATACGAAGGATAGTTCCAGGTAATTGAGGGCATTCTGTAGGACTTGGTTTATGATGAGTCATTTTCATTCCTCCTTTTTATTTTCAATATATGATATGCTGCGGGGGAAATAAGGTGATGGGTTTATGAAAAATTTTCAACATTTGAAGTTGCTATAGGTGCCAAAAATTGTTAAACTAGAACAAAGGTAAATTAACGAAAGTATATATTTGAAAATACTGGGTAGTGTAAAGTAGCTTATGAAAAACCAAAACAAATCAAAACTACCCGCTTAGCGGGTAGTTTTGATTTGTTTTAGTGAGGTTGTTGAAAAAGGGCTAATTTTTCATAGAGAAAAATTAGCCCTTTTAAAATTTGAGTTTAAAAAGATATTATCTTTCAAAGATAGCAAAATCCTCCCTATTTAGAGAGGATAGTTGCTATCTTTTTTACGTTTAATGCTGTTGCTGTAAACAAGGCTTGTGCCTTAACTCTGATGTTAGAATTTAAACAGAAGTAGTGATTATTTACGGTACCATAGGCTTTACCCTCTTCTGATAATTCATTGATATATTTCTGCAGGTGGAGGGTTTTAATTTTAGATACCTTCATGCTTCCTAGCTTAGGTAAGATAGATAACCTTAGTATGCTTTCGTATCTACCCCATGTTTGGTGGTTAAGGTTTTTTTGTGCATAGCTGGACCATTCAGCAACAACATCATTCCATTTTCCCTAAAAGTTCATAATTTAAGAAATAGTACCCTTAAAAGAAAAGCTTTGAGGGTCGTACTATCCTCTTAAATCGACTTTTAGTGAATAGTTGGGGCTAAGTCTATCTCTAGGGTCCTTTTTCAGGGTCTACCCTCCGAGGTCTTGCTGGGGTGTACCTATGGGGGCGATGGCAAGCATGCCTATAGGGACTATCTCTAAGGTCCTTATCCTTGCAACTGTAAAACCGCAAGAGAGGAAAACCACCTCACTTGCATTTTGCTAATGCTTCCTATAAACATGTTGGAAAAGCTAACAATCACTTGGAGCATTGCATTTATTTTCTTGCCACAGTAAATTTATTATTTGCTATAGGTTACATAAAAAATTAGATTGAGAGGTAAGAGGCATTGATAAGTATTTTGGTAAATTATTGGAAATTATCTTTATAGATTTAAAGGGTTTATGTAGGGGATTATAGAAGTTTGTTATGGATATGAGGTAAAACTTACATTTCAATACAACATAGCATATAGTTAAATGGGAGAGGAGTTTTATTATGGAACTTGGTATTGTAGAGTTTAGTTGGACATTTATTTTTTCACTTTTAAATATTGCAGTATTGGTTGGGGTTGTTTATTTAATATTCAAATTGG
>JAFIFG010000064.1 GCA_020832135.1 Clostridiaceae bacterium | reverse complement strand
GAAACCAATACCGGTGCAGCACAAACTTTATTTGTAGTAAAGACCCCTGCCCCTTCTGCTAAAACATCACTTACTATAAGACTCATGTCTTTATTCTTTTTCTTAACTCCTGTATGAACACCACTGGCCTTGAAGCCCTTTGGTGAAGTAATGTTTCCCTTAAAAATAGTCAAATTATTCATTTTCTTTGCCTCCTTTTTTATGGCCATACTGCTACTTGTTTTAATCCTTCTGTTTCATCAAAATCAAACATCAAATTCATATTCTGTACTGCCTGCCCAGCAGCTCCCTTCATCAAATTGTCTATAGCACTTACAATAACAATGTTATTGGTTCTTTCATCCACCTTAAGCCCTATATCACAGTAGTTACTTCCATATACTGCCTTAGTTTGAGGGTATGCATTTTCTTCTAAGATTCTTATGAATGGCTGTTTTTCGTAGTACTTCATTAAAGTATCTTTTATATCTTCTGTCCCTAAGGCTTTCCTGTTATCAATATAAATGGTACTTAGTATACCTCTTGTCATAGGAATTAAATGGGGTGTAAATTGCACTATGACTTTTTTCCCTAAGGCCAATGATAGTTCCTGTTCAATTTCTGGTGTATGTCTATGTACACCTATTCCATAAGCCCTAAGATTTTCATTGCATTGTGAAAATAGATTTACCTCTGATGGTGTCCTACCCGCTCCCGAAACCCCTGATTTGCAATCAGCAATAAAGGAATCTGTAGTAATTATTTTTTCTTTTAATAAAGGATATAGAGGTAGTAAAATACTAGTAGGATAACAGCCTGGATTTGCTACTAAATTAGCCTTCTTTATTTCATGGGAGTATATCTCACTCAATCCATATACTGCAGTATTCAATTCCTCCGTAGCTTTATGCTCTACTCCATACCATGCTTCGTATACTGTCTTTTCCTTCAACCTAAAATCAGCCGAAAGATCAATGACCTTTTTTCCTTTATTTGTAATTTTTTTTACTGCTTCTTGACTCAAGCCATGAGGCAAAGCACAAAACAGCAGATCTATATCATCTAGGTCTTTATCTAAATCTACAGAAGTACACGTTTGTTTTACAACATGTTTTAAATTAGCATAAATATTTTCATAGGGCATGGATGCATAACTTCTGGAATCCAAAAACATAATCTCAACTTCTCGATGACGGGACAATAGCCTTGTAATCTCTGCTCCTACATAACCTGTTGCTCCTAAGATACCAACCTTTATCATTTTATACACCACCTCCATGTATTTTTATTAATATATTTGAATAAATATTCATTTTAATAATTATACTTCTATAGAGCAAAATATTCAATTGTTTTTTTGCACCAATTATTACAAATAGCATCTAGGCATAAAAAAATAAGAGAGCAAGGTCATTTTACCTCGCTCTCTTATTTAGACTGTAATTGAATCAATCAATATTTAAATTTAGAAATGCTCTCTTGCATGTCTTCAGCTAATCTTGCCAGCGATTCACTTGCATCAGCTATTTCCTCCATAGAAGCTGTTTGTTCTTCTACAGATGCAGAGGCTTCTTCGGTTCCAGCTGCATTTTCTTGTGATATAGCTGACAAACTCTCAAGGATAGTTATAATCTCATCTTTTTTGTTTTCCATATCTTTCCCTGAAAGATTAATACTTACTATTACTTCCTTCATTTTTTCAATAGCATTATGAATTCCTTCAAATTTTACATTAGTCTTTTTTACACTTTCCGTTTGAGATGCCACAACTTCACCGACTCTCTCCATAGTACTAACTGCATGTTCTGTTTTATCTGTTAAATCTTGAATAATCGTGGCAATTTCTTCTGTGAATTGATTGGACTGTTCAGCTAGCTTTCTTATTTCTTCTGCTACTACAGCAAAACCTCTGCCAGCTTCTCCGGCTCTAGCTGCCTCTATAGCTGCATTTAATGCCAATAAATTGGTTTGTTCTGCAATGCTTTTAATCATTTGGCTAGCCCCTTGTATTTTTCCTGCACTTTCATTGGTATTTACAATAATTTCGTGTATTTCTTTTGAAGATTTATTATTGCCGTTAGTTTTTTCTACTAAATCCTTTAAAATATCTAATCCTTCATCCTTTAATTTACTTACCTCATCAGTAGAAGTATTTAAATCTCTAACATATTTTTGATTTTTCTCTATTAATCCACCTAATTCATTGATGTGTATTGCTCCCTTTGATGTATCTTGTGCTTGATCATTGGCTCCCCTAGCTATTTCCTCAATAGTTTTAGCTACTTCATCTGCTGCTGTAGCCGACTGTTGACTAGTAGCAGTTAGCTCCTCAGAAGAAGATGCTACTTGTTGGGATGTATCCACCACTTGTTTTATAAAATCCCTAAGGTTCTCTGTAATGTTCTGAAATGCCATTGACAAGGAACCTATTTCGTCTTTCCTTTCAAGTAAAACTTTTGAAATATCTTCAGTAATATTTAAATCAGCAATTCTTTCTGCATGTTTTGCTGTTAGAATAATAGGTTTAGTAATTGAGCCACCTATCAAATAACAACTAAGAATACTTAAAACAAAAATAATGACAGTCACCAACATAATGTTTCTTGCTAATACAGGAATAGCCGATAATGCTTCTTCCTCATTGGCGGTAATTACTATTAGCCAATCTGTACCTCCAATTGGTGCATGTCCCACATAAACATGATCGCCTTCAAAGTAGTAATTAGCTACTCCATTTTTTTCTGTAAGTATTTTTTCAAATTCTTCTGCCAAAGATTTTAATGCTACATCATCTTTTGCTTCCTTCATAGGGTTAAATTGATTAACAACTCTATCACGGTTTGGATGAGCAATGACGGTACCTTCACTATTCATCATATAGGCATATCCTTTATCGCCAAATCCCATGTCATCAGATAAATTGCTTAGAAAGTTGGCATCTGCAACAGCTACTAATATACCTACAATACTATTGTTATGATATAGTGGTACAGAATAAACAATAATTAGTGACCCTTGGTCATCTGCATTAACACTAATAGCAGGTGGAAGAAGACCCCGGTTTCCAGCTAAAGAAGCATGGAAGTATTCTCTTTGGGTTATATCAACTATTTCTCCTCTATCCCCATAGGAGTCTGATAAATATAAGTTACCCTGCATATCAGATACACCGATTCTTAAGTAATCTCCTGACTTTTTCACCTCATCTTGCAAAATACTCATCTTAATTTCCAAAGGAATTTCCGGATCACTTATCCTTTCTCTAGCTGCAATACCTTCAAGATGAACATAATCTACTTCTAATCTTGTACTAATTAAACGACTTCCCTCTTCTGCTAACAACCCTAAACCCTGTTCCACTTCTTTGATAACAGCTCTTTCAGTTGTTCTTAGAGAAACAAATCCGAACACAACTGAGATCAATAGAACTAACACCGAGAAATATACAACCAATTTTGTCTTTATGCTCTTCATCATATACCTCCTCTATAGATTATTGAAATTTTATTTTAAATACATCTTTATGATCACCTATACTATCGTTATCTCTCATTTCCTCCTTCTCTAATGAATATGTTTATTACACATTTTCCCTTTATCGCTAATATTCGACATTTTTTTTGCAAAACCTTTTTAATATTATTTTAAATATTATGTAAATATTTCCAAATGTATACTCTTGCTTTGTAATTCTACTTACTCATACACATTGTCAACCATATGTACCTATAGTAACTAAGTACTTTTTCAGCATTAACCAAATAACGTGACCTAATATTTAGGTCACGTTATTTTAGTAGATTATTATATCATTTTTCCAGCATTTTACTAACCCTTTGACTACTCCTATATAATATTGGAGCTGATGAAAAAAACTCTCCTTTTTCAAAGGCTTTTCTTTCCATAAGATTTAGTTCTTCAGCTATTTTAGTAATACTTCTCTCTGTTGTTGGTGGATTAATTTCTTCTATCTCTTCTCCAAGCTTTCTTTTATGATACACATAACTTTTCCATAGCTTTTCTTTTATTCTAGCAGGAGCCGATGGCTCTCTTAGTATATCTCCTACCCTTCTTTTAAAGGTTTCTACATAAGATGCATCATACATATTTGGTAAGTTCCCCAACTCTTTTCCTAATTCGCCAGCTTTCTTTGCATCTATTTCTTGACATAAAAATTTCAATGTATACCATGTATTATATAAGTCCTGTTTTTTAGATATATTCTGTTTATTTAACCAAGCAAAAGCATGCAGTCTTCTACGCCAATCCCACCACTTCAAAGGACTTTCTATATCTAAAGCAGGTATTAGAAAAAATCCTTCTTTTAATAATAAGGCTCCTAAAACTCCAGGAGGATTGCCTAATCTCTTATTTTTAAGAGAAGTTCTATAGACACCACAAGTAGGACTTCCTTCCATAAAGACAAAACCCGTTGCTCCTACTTTTTTAAAAAGCTTCACAATGGATAATGATGCTTCCTTTAATGCCTCTGTAACATCTTCTCCTTTTTTACTGATTACTTTTGCCTTTCCTTCCCAAACATCAAACCCATTACCCCCTACTAGCTTGATAGGATCTCGTGGCACACCTAATCCCATCATCACTTCAGGGCAGACTGGATGCCATTTGAAGTCTCCCTCTTCTCTTTTTAATGTTTTTATTCTATCCCAGCCTTTTCTGTTGTATCTTACAGGACATCCCATATTGCAAGCACTTACTCCTAAAACTACCTTTTGTGTAAGTATAAATTCCACAAGCATCAATCCCCTCCTATTGGTTAAATATACTATCTTTTAATTGGTAGTTATTTTATACCCAACTTTATAATCAAACCAAACAAAAAGCACACACAAATATTTTTTTGTGCATGCTTAAGTAATTTTATTTTCCAAAAAAGCTTTTCTTTTTCTTAGAGGGAAACATCTCTGTGATCATAGCAAGTATTTGAAATACATCCCTCACGGGTTCTAATATATCTTCATTGATGCCCTGTGCTGCTGAAGCAGTATATTCTACTGTTTCTTCTATATTTCTTACTACTCCCTGTACATGTTTTAATTCTTCATTTACAACACCGCTTATTTCTTCTGCATTTTGTAGCACCCGAGGTAGTCTCTCTAAGGACTCATCTATATGTTTTTCATTTTTAGAGAGAATTTCCCTTACATTTTTTAAGGTTTCATTTACTTTATGTAACAACATCAATATAGCTACAAATACTGCTATGCCTAATATGCCCAATAATATAGAGAACAACTGTCCAAAAGTAATTGTTATGGTTGAATCCATACTTCACCCACCTTATCCTTTGTATTTTAAAAGAAGCTTTTATGCTTCTTCTTTTGCCAATTCTTCTGTTTCCAATTCATCATCTTCTACTACATTTAACTCATCTTGATATTTCATCTTTTCTTTTAATGTACTAATTTTTTCAGTTAGGACATCTTTTTGATCTTCATATACAGCTGTGAATTTTTCCTTTCCTTCAGCAAAATTCACTTCAAATTTTTCTTTTCCTTCTTCAAATTCTGTCTGTAGATTTTCTTTCATTTTGCTAATCTCTTCTTTTGTTTTTCTTCTTGTATTTTCTCCTGTATCTGGTGCAAAAAATATACCTGCTAAGCCTCCTAAAACGGCTCCTATTGTTAGTCCTTTTGTTAATGATCTTTTTCTTTCTTCTTTTCTTGCTCTCTCAACTCTTCTAGGATCTAATAAATTTTTTAATGCTTCTGTTTTTTGTTGTACATTTTTCATATCCATCCTCCTCACTCCTTATCATTTTATCTCCTTAATTTTAGATATCATGCTAATTATACCCTAAAAAACCATATAAAAACAATAATTGATGTGATAATTAGAAAAGTTCGTACATTCCTATGAAATTTTATGCCCTAAAGGGACTTCCTGATCAATCGTTAAAAGGGGCACACTGCCATCTTGTAGTTCTACACCTAATACAAGTACTTCCGATAGAAATTTACCTATTTGTTTTGGTGGAAAATTTGTAACTGCCACCACTTGTTTTCCTAATAACTCCTCTTTGTCATAACACTTTGTTATTTGAGCACTGGACTTCTTTACACCTAATGCTTCACCAAAATCAATCTTAAGCTTATATGCAGGTCTTCGAGCTTCTGGAAATTCATCGACTTCTATGATTTTTCCAACTCTCATTTCTACCTTAACAAAATCATCATATGTAATCATTTCATCCTCCTCCTTAGTTTTAAGTTTAACGTTATTCTATCAGAAAACATAGATTTTTCAAAAAAATATTTTGTCATACAAAAAATCCTGCTATTATAGCAGGACCTTTCGTTTGAATTTTATACTATTCATTATATCCATTCACTTCTTCTATTAGATTTCTTCTATAAATAATATATAATTGTTTTAGAACACTTATTTTTTCTGACATTTCTAACTGTAATTGGGATGTTAGATCGTAGTTTTCATCTTCTACAGCTTCTCTTATACGGGTAAATAAAGATTTTACTTCTAAGCTGTCCTTCATCAAATAGTTTCTTAAGGAATTAATTTTTTCCCAGTTTACTACATCTAGATCCGTTACATTATCAGCCCCATGAAGCTTTTTACAGTTTCTTACCAATTTCATATTATCTACTATAATTCTTCCTGTTAATTCCATCAACCATTGATCTAAAATGGATAGTTTATAGGAGTCTACGATTGTTTCACTAAATACTCCACCATTAAACAATACTTCTTTTTTAGTAGTATAATCTTCAAACCCCTTCAAGTTTTCCCATACGGTAGCAGGAGGTCTACTGAATAGCTTATTTCTTTCTTCTTCTGTAAAATCTTCAAATACATCTTCTTCACTTCGATATACTCTTTCTTTTTCTAGATAGAATTTATCTTCTCCAGATCCCTTAGAAAACTCTACTTCTAGTTCCTTGCTACTCATATTAGCTTTAGCTACTTCCTTCATACCATCAAGCATAGTTTGGTAAGCAGCAGCGATATATAAATAAGCATTAGATGTAGGGTTTGGTGCTCTTAATTCATATCTAGTAGCTGCAGGATTATTTACATCCCTAACAAGTCCTACCAAAACTGTACGATTTCTTGAAGGCACTTCAGTAGTATGACCTACTGATCCTACAATACATACTGGGGCTTCAAAACCAGGCTTTAATCTATTAAAGGCATCATTGGTAGAGGTAACAAAAGGATTTACTACTTCATAGTTCTTTAATAGTCCCATCAGTGCTCCCCAGCCCAAAGCATTTACATAGTCTTGTTTCATATCTTTTGGTGCGAATAAATTAACATATTTTCCGTTCTTCAATTTAATACCAGCACCTAAATGGGTATGCTTACCACTTCCTGCTACAGCTTCAATAGGCTTAGCTAAGAAGGTAACCTCCAGTCCATAGCTTTCAAAAGTTTCTTCTATTAATTCTCTTATGAAAAGTTCGTTATCAGCACATTCTAATGCTGTACTATATTTCCAATCTATTTCTAATTGTTCCATTACATGGTTTAATTTACCCGTGACACCTATAGTTGCCGTTACTCCACCTACTTCTTTATGTCCCATTTCTGGTTCAAAACCATATTTCTCCATAATCATAATGGTTTCTTCCAGTGCTGTTCTAACGCTGCCCTTTGTTCTTTTCCAATATTGTTCCTTTAACATTTGTGAAGTAGATAATTTTTCCTCATCAGCAGCATCCTCTGGAGTTTTTACCCAAAATTCTAGCTCTGTTGCAGTTGTTAGAACTACTTCTGCTATATCCTCCACCTTAGGTATATCTATTTCTTTTAATAGATGAGGATGTTTCATTAATAGTTCCTTTGTTTCCTTTGTAAAATATTCTACTGTTCTTTTTAATATTGATCTAGAATCTACCCTTTTACCATCATGTTCAATAAAGGCAGGCATCCTTAAGGTTCCTATAGGCATGGCATTTTCCTGGCATAAATGATCATAATTATAATCTACAAACCAAGTAGCTTCTAAGTCTGGTATTAAATCTACCTTAGCATTATTTAAGGTTGCTATCCCCTTCAGCATAACACTAGACCCATCCGTCTGAACACCTACATGTAAAAATCCCTCTACATCCTCTAGAAAAAGAGAAACTGGTATTTTTTCATCAGTATCATTCCCACCTAAATCCACCGCAACAACTGATACAAATTGAATATTAGGGTAAGTCTCTAATACTTTTGTTATGGATTCTTTATCATGTGCCCAACTAGGTATTGAGTGAATCATTGGTTCAGATAATAACTTTTCTAATTTCTTTTCCACAAATTATGCCTCCTTTTTTATTGAACCTTTATTTATTTTATTTAATTAAAGTTCGGTATATGCTAGAATCTTTTGTAACTGAATTAATTTTAAGATACATTATACATCAAATATTTTTATTTGTAAATAAAGTTTTGTTAAAATTCCGATAAAATTTTTATGTAAGATCAACAAATAATTATCTTTATTATTTTAAGCAACAACAATAACTTCTATGCCAATAAAATAGAAGAGGCCTCAATGAATGGACCTCTAGTTTTTCTCCCTAGTTTGCATGTTGCTTTTCACTGTATTCTTTTTCTTTCAATAATACCTTTTGAATCAAACCATCACGCATTTTTACAATTTTAATTTGTATATTCCCTGTTTCATATTGGGCACCTTCCTCCACTGGAATACAGGTTTCCTCTGATAAATTACAAACAACTCCACCTATAGTCTGACCAATATTTTCTGGTAAATGCAATCCTGTATTTATATTAACATCTTGAACTGCTTCGCCTGCTGAAAAAACGTACCCCTCTTGGTTAACATGTATTTCTCTTACCATCAAATATTTCTTGATAGCAAAAACCCCTGCTATAGCGGCAGTACCCAAAATTAAATCCAACATTGTTTCACTATATATAAGCATTTTTCTAGCTATAGCATATAGGACTAATTGCAATACAGCACTATTAGAATGAGATAATAACATCAATACTAACTCTATTCCTACTACAAGCAACAATGTAAAGCCTAGAAACTTTTTAAATACAGCATAGCCCTCAGCTATATCTGTTTGAAATATTAAAGCCAAGTACCTTAATATGTCTGTTATTCCAATCAATATCCCTATAGCCAAGCATACTGCTAAAACCACTTCCAGCTTCATAATAAATTTAGTAAGCTGTTTTGAAAAATCGTTACTTTTCATAATTGATTCTGCATCTCCTTTAAGGTAATATACTAATACCTAGCTATTATACTCCTCTATAATCCTTTAAGCAACATATAAATTATATCAATATAATAGAATTCATACCTTTATTTATACTAGTATATGTATATAATAAAACCCGACATACCGCCGGGTTTATAAATTATACAAAAAGCTTATTAATAAGGAAAATCCAAATCCTGATAAGGCAATAATAGTTGTCATTGCTGTTCAGGATTTTCTAGTTTCCTCCTCTACGTTTAGTAACCTATTCCATATATCCACCCTTCATAGGCGATACAGCTAGCTTTGTATAAACTCCTAAAGCTCCCTTTGTATATTTTCTTGGGGGTTTTACCCATTTAGTTTTTCTCTTAGCAAGAATTTCTTCTATTTCCTTTGGAGTTTTTTCTTCTCCATTTATACCTATAATATTAATACTTCTATTAGGTATATCTATCCTTATTAAATCTCCTTCTTCTACCAATGCGATCGGTCCACCTTCTGAAGCTTCAGGCGACACATGCCCTATAGCAGGCCCTCTCGTAGCACCAGAAAATCTTCCATCTGTAATTAATGCAGTGGTTGAGATCAATTCTGGGTCCGATGCAATAGCTTCCGTTGTATAGAACATCTCAGGCATGCCACTTCCCCTAGGACCTTCATACCTAATAACAACCCCATCACCTGGCTGAACTTTCCTTGTTAGTACTGCATTCAAAGCTTCTTCTTCACTATCAAAGGTTCTAGCTTTAAGTGTCACCTGATGCATTTCCTTGGAAATGGCAGAGTGTTTTACTACAGATCCTTCTGGTGCTAAATTACCCTCTAAGATAGCTACTGATCCTTGACTTTGAATTGGGTTCTTAGCAGTTTTTAAAACATCTTCTTTTTTAACACCCTTCTCTTCAAGATATTTGTAGCATCTTTCATAATACCCGTGATGCTTTAATTCCTCAAGATTCTCTCCTAGGGTTTTTCCCGTTACTGTTAACACATCTAGATGTAAAAATTCTTTGATTTCCTCCATCACACCTGGAAGTCCTCCTGCATACCAGAAATATTCTCCTGGATAAAAACCACTAGGTCTTATATTTGAAACATATGGTATTCTTCTATGAATGTCATCGAATTTCTCTGGAGTTATCTCTATGCCTAATTCATGGGCAATACTTGGAATGTGCAATAGTGAGTTACTGGAACCAGCAATAGCCGCATGCACCATTATTGCATTTTCAAAAGCTTTTTCCGTTAGAATTTTAGACGGTTTTAAGTCCATTTCTACAAGCTTTAGGGCTTGCTCTCCTGTCTGTTTTGCTAATTCTCTTAATTCCTCTGCCGTAGCTGGCATAAAGGAGGTTCCTGGCAAGGCTAAACCTAAGGCCTCCGCCATAATTTGCATAGTAGCAGCCGTACCCATAAAGGAGCATGCTCCACAGGAAGGACAAGCATTATGCTTAAAATGTGTAAATTCTTCCTCTGTAATTTCTTTTCTTTCATACTTTGCACTATAGGTTCCTATCTGCTCTAATGTCAACATGCCAGGACCGGCCTTCATAGTTCCACCTGTTAAGACAATAGAAGGGATATCCATTCTTGCAATAGCCTGTAAATGTGCTGGCATACCTTTATCACAACTGGCAATAAATACCCCACCATCGTAGGGTGTGGCTCCTATATGAATTTCTATCATATTGGCAATGTATTCCCTTGAAGCTAAAGAATAGTTCATACCGTCATGCCCTTGTGCTTGACCGTCACAAATATCCGTTGCAAAGAATTTTGCTGGCTTACCACCTTTTTTCTTGACCCCTTGGTATGCCTCCTCTACTAGTACATCTAAATGGGCACTGCCGGGATGACTATGACCAAAGGTACTTTCGATAATAATTTGTGGCTGAGACAGTTCTTCTACCTTCCATCCCATCCCTATTCTCAACGGATCCATTTCCGGAGCTTTTTTTCTGATTTCCTGACTTTTTAACATACTTTCACCTACTTTCTCTTAATTTGCAATCCATATCTACACATATCTACAATATATTAATAAGCATTTTAATATTATATAGATTGCTAAAAAGGCTAAATGGAATTTGTAGAACCTCAGCCTTTTTAATAGTAAAACTTAATATCCTCTATCTAAATCCACTAAATTAATCATTTCACCAGTTTGGGTCATATATACCTTTAAGTTATGTTTAATAATTTCTACTGCTTTTTCAGCATATTTTGTTGAATCTCCACAAATGTGGGGTGACATCATAACATTTTCTAATTGCCATAATGGACTATCAGCTGGTAAAGGCTCCATTAGATATACGTCACTTACCATGCCACGAATTCTTTTAGTTTGCAATGCTTCTATCAAATCTTGTTCATTCACTGTTATGCCTCTGCCTATATGAATGAAACATGCCATTTCCTTCATTAAGTCGAAATAGTCTTTGTCAATCATTTGCTTTGTTGAAGGTGTAGATGGTAATAAGTTGATTACATAATCACTTTGTTTAAAAACTTCATGAATTCCATCAGCAGTATATACTTTTTCAACAAATTCTTTTGGTTGGGCACTAGCATCTGCACCTATCACACGCATCCCTAGTAGAGAAGCCTTTTTAGCAATTTCACAGCCTATTTGCCCTAATCCTAAAATTCCTACTGTTGCACCATAAATTTCCCCCTGAGGAACTGTCCGATCCCACACACCTTTTATTTGATTTCTAAACATGATATGCCAATTTCTAGCAAGATTAATCATAGCTGCTATAGCATATTCAGACATGTGACCCTTATGCATGCCCTTTACATTATTTAACATAATACCTCTATTTTTCATCTCTTGTAGAGGCATGGTATCTACCCCCGCGCTAAAACTGTGGACCCATTTTAGATTCTTTGCCATCTGTAACATTTCTTCATCAAGCTTAAATGTAAATAGGATTTCCGTATCGGTTAATTGAGGTAATATTTCTTCCCTATCATTGGATATAAATACCTCATAGTCCGCATAATTTTCTTTTAAATATTGTTTAAATGCTTCTGGAACATCATATAGTGGTACCATGAATATTGTAATTTTCTTCACTCATACTCCTCCTCGTAAATTACTACATTTCATTATTACTTCTATAGATTTAAATGTAGCTATGTTTTTAATTGAACTAAATCGTTTTAGTTAAATACTAAAAAATACATTTATGTAAATATATTTTTTAGTGGTTTAATATTTTTTTATTTTTTTAAAGCTTTTAATACATCCTGCCTTATGGGCGTAAATATATCTAGTAAAATACACGCCTCCAACACCTTTACTCTATGGGGAACATTGGAAGGCATATATAATGACTCTCCTTCACTTAAAGTGTGTATATCATCGTTTAATTGAAATTCAACTTTTCCTTTTTCTACATAGGTTAATTGCTCTTCAACATGTTGGTCTACATCACCAAGAAACCCTTGTGGGAGATTTACCTTAACCATCATTAATTGACCACTACTAGTTATCAATGTTTTCTCAATCATCTTCTGTCCCATTCCCTTCTAGCCTTTTTTTCGTAATACGGTTTACATTCTTGTATAAAGTAGATTTTGTCTATTATGCTTTTAGAATAATTGTGGATTTATTAGTTTGGGTACATAAAAGGCTACATTTGGGAAAAATGCAATTAAAATCAGCACTCCTGCTATAACTAAAATATAAGGTAATACTGCCCCGAAGGATTTTTCTAGTGATAAATCTCCAATTGTAGAGGAGATTAGTAAACATAGGCCATAAGGCGGTGTAACAAGTCCTACTGCTAAAGTAATTACAGTTACCATTCCTAATAACACAGGACTAATATCAAAGTTTAATGCAACTGGTAGTATTACAGGTACAAATAAAATCATAGCTGGGATAGCATCCATAAAGGTCCCTATAAATAAGAAGAACACCATAACAATCATCATAAATACCACAGGTGAATCAATATAAGTTGTAAAGAAAGCTTCAGCATGGGTTGCTACTCGATAATATCCTAATAATTCCCCTAGGGCACTGGCGGCTGCTAAGGCAAACAGCGACAGGGAACTTAGTTTTAGGGTTTCAACCAACACTTCAGGAATATCCTTGAGCTTAAGCGTTCTATAAACAAACATACTGATAAAAAATGCATATAATGATGCAAATGCTGCAGCTTCTGTAGGTGTATACCAGCCAGTTATAATTCCCCCTATAATGATTACCGGTGTCATTAAGGCAGGCAGAGTTTGAATAAACAATTTAAAAAGCTTTTTAAAATTCGCTTTCTGATATTGAGGATAGCCATATTTATGAGCCCTATAAGAAATTACTGCCATCATTCCTAATCCAATTAGTACCCCCGGTACAATTCCCGCTAAGAATAGGGATGCAATAGGAGCATTGGTTAATCCAGCGTAAACAATCATTGGAATACTAGGAGGAATGATAACTCCAATTGTTGAAGAAGCTGCCGTTACCCCTACAGCTGTTTCTTTATCATATCCTGTATTAATCATATTCGGTATTAAAACTTTCCCTACCCCTGCTGTATCTGCTTGCGCTGAGCCAGATACACCAGCAAAAATCATAGAAACTAGTATGTTTGAATGGGCTAATCCACCTTTTATAGGCCCAACTATTGCAATAGAAAAATCAATAAGTTTTTGAGAAATTTGCCCTCTGTTCATAAGATTGGCAGCTAAAATAAATAGTGGCACTGCTAAAAGGACAAAGGAGTTCAACCCATTAAACATTCTCATGGGCACTGTAATTTCTGGTATGTTTGGTATCATTGCAATGCCTATTAATGCTATTATCGATATTGTAAAGGCAATTGGAACTCCAATAAATATTAATAATGCAAATAAGCCTACTAAAATTCCTGGATTCATTATACTTAAACCCCCTTCTCCTCAATTATTTCTTCTATTAAATCCTCTACTGTACCTTCATCAGTAATCGGTTCTTTTCCTGTTAATTGTTTTATATTTTCAATGATGTGTTCTATGATATAAATTGACATTGTAATCCCCATAATCGGTAAAATCATCCATGTATATCCCATTCTCATTTTAGGAAAGGTTACCCATCTAAAGTTCCAAAAAGTTCTTACTACCGCCACACCATGATAAGCTATAATTAGATTAAACACTAATAACAAAACATTAATAAACATCTCTAAAATAACCTTCGGTTTTCCCTTTAGTTTTTGGGACATCAAATTAAATCTGAAGTGACTTTTGCTGCGGACCATAATGGATGCTCCCATAAACATTGCCCAAATGAAGGAGAAGTTTGCTACTTCCTCTGTCCAAATAACAGAGATACCTAGATTTCTTGAAAATACTTGAATCAGAATTGCAATAAAAAATACCGATAAGCACAATACACCTAAAACCAGTTGTACCTTTTCAATAAATTTACTCATTAAATTCACCATCCTTCTGTGAAAAATTATATAATATAAGGACACACTGGGTGTCCTTATATTATCAACCTATATAACCCTATATTTACATTAAATCTCTAATTCTTTGTAAAAGATCTGTTACACCCATTTCTTCAGCTGCTTTGTCTTGTAATGGAATAGCTAACTCAATAAATGGTGTTCTATCAATTTCATTTACTTCTCCACCATCATTTATTAATATTTCTTTGTGCTCATCTTCTTGAGCATATAAAGCTATTCTCTCCGCCTCTACAGAAGCTCTTGCTGCTTGTAAAATCACTTCTTGTTGCTCAGCTGTTAAAGAATCAAATTTTTGACCATTGATTAGCATAAATCTAGTTGTGTAATCATGTCCTGTTTCGGTTGTATATCTACCATTTACTGCTTTATGATGATTTTGTTGCACGAAGAATGGATAAGCATTTTCAGCAGAGTCTACTGTTCTTTGTTGTAATGCTTGGTATAACTCTCCCCAAGCTACTGAAGTTGGAATTGCTCCAGTTTGTGTCCAGTAATCAGCAACAACACCAGATGTTTGGGTTCTAATTGTCATTCCTCTTAAATCTTCCATTGAGTGGATTGGTGCTTTTCCATAATAGTGTCTAACACCTGCTGTCCAATAACCAAGAATTTTGAATTGGTTGTTGGATTTATCATTGATAAGTTGAGCGATATCTTCTCCAATATCCCCATCAACTACTGTTTCCCAATGCTCATAACTATCAAACAGGAATGGCAGAGCAAATATATCTACTTCTTTAATACCAGTTTGTGTCATGAATCCTGGTGAAACGATTACTACATCAGCAGCTCCTAATTGAAGCTTTTCTACTAATTCATTTTCATTTGTTCCAAGTGTACCTGCATGAACTTCAACCTCTATAGCACCATCAGATAAACTCTCAGCTGCTTCTTTGAATTCTAATAATCCAATTTGGTATGGGTTATCAGGTGATGTTTGGTTGTGAGCTGCAATAATTTTTAATGGGGCTACTTCTCCATTATCACCAGTAGCTGGTTGGTTAGAGCTACAGCCTGTTAATGCAACAGAAAGCACTAAAACTAATACTAAAGCTAACGTCATAAACTTCTTCATGTTTTTTCCCCCTCGTTTTATAATTTATATATATCATTTTTAGCTATCATTCAATAACTAAATATAGATATCGAACATTAAATTTTCTTAATAGTAGTCTTAATTAAGCATTAAGTGCTGGTATATTCTCGTTAGCTTCTGCATTCTTTCGAAAGCCACAAGACTGGCGTACTATCAATTGACACGGAAGTATTTTTTGTTCATGCTTTGGTTTAACTTTACTCTCAATACGCTCAATAAGCATTCGGGCTGATGTAGTACCTATTTCATAGGTGGGCTGTGCTACTACTGTTAAAGGTGCCTCCAGTAAGGAAGCCATGGGCAAGTCATCAAAGACAACAACAGCCATTTCATCAGGAACCTTTATATTATTTTCTTTCAAATATGTTAACACTTCTATTGTCATTAAATCATTTACTGTAAAAACAGCTGTAGGCACATGATCTTGCCTAAATAAATCATTTAATTGATTTGTCAGATTTTCTGTTGTTACAAACTTTACATAAGATTCATCAATGGGTATATTATACTTTTTAAGTGCTCCATAATAACCATCTATTCTTAATTTTCTCATACTCAATAGGTGTCCTTCAGGTGCTACTAAAGCAATATTTTTGTGCCCCATTTTTATGAGATGTTCAACTGCTTGGAAGGCACCTTGATAATTATCAGATAAAACCATATCTACTTCTACATCATCAAAGTATCTGTCAAAAAGTACTATTGGAAAACCTTTCTCCCTCTCCCTGTAGATTAAGTCATTGTTTTTACCAGTAGCAGCTATAATTATGCCATCTACTTGCTTCATCTGCAGCATCTCAATGTAACTTTTTTCTTTATTAGAATCATTATCTGCATTACAAAGTATCACATTATAACCCCTTTGCTGACAATAATCTTCTACACCTCTACTAACATATGTAGAAAATGGATGTAAAATATTAGCTACAATAACACCAATTGTATTTGTTTTTTTAATTTTTAAGCTTCTAGCAACTTCATTAGGTTGATACCTTAAATCTTCAATAACTTTTTCAATTCTTTTTCTCGTTTCTTTCCCCATAAACTCATAGCGCTTATTAAGATACTGGGAAACAGTACTTTTAGACACTCCTGCTTTTTCTGCAACATCTTTAAGTTTAACCTTTGACATAACTATTCACCCGTTTCTTCAGGGATTTAATTATTGAAGTAGAAGATCCTAATAAACTTTACTAAATCGTTTTAGTGAAATTCAAAATAAAAAATATATTTTATTTATGTATCTTATCCTTCAATGAGTTATTACTAAATCGTTTTAGTAACGTTTTCATTTATTATGATACCTAATATTTTTTGTAATGTCAAGAATTTTTGACTAATTCAAACCAGTTTGATTTTTAACCTTATAATATCACAAACAGCAATAGATTATAGGTAATAAACAGCAGACTTCCTGGAAACATTTTTTGTAAAATAAATATCTCCTTTGTTAAACTTGATTCTTTGTTGATAATAAAGTAGACCCTTCCGACAAATCTCCTAACTCCCTATATACTACAATGGAAAAGGTAATCCTTAATACATCCACGACCAAGTCTTTAAACATAGCAATCAAAACCTTTTAAAGTTATTCTTGTAAAGTTTTGTAAATTTATTTTAAATTTTTTACTTTCATCATGCAGTCACTTCTTTAGCTGTAAATTCTGCCTCTTTCTTTTTGATATCAAGAATCTCATCATAGGTTCTCAAAATATGTCGTTCCATGAAAACAGCAGCCAATTCAGCATCTCTCCCTTTTATTGCATCTAGGATTTTCCCATGCTCTTGAAGGCCTCCGGAAGGTCCCAAGTAACGATTTATTTCCTTCTGTTGAAACTTCCAAATATCCGTTAATATACTACTTACTTTTGTAATAAGGGAATTTTTTACTCCCTTTGCAATTTCCATGTGGAATTGATAATCCGCCTGTACAAATTCTGGAGACTGATTTTTATTTTCACACATAATTTGGAAGCATTCCTCCAAGTTCTTTATGGTTTTTTCATCACACCTTTCAGCACATAGTTCAGCACTATCCACCTCTATTACCTTCCTAAACTCCAAGACGTCTAACAAGTTATCCTTATTAAGTAAAATCATAGGAATTAAACTATTTAAATAAATAGAGGGTGACAGCTCATTAACAAAGGTTCCTTCACCTTGCTTCTTGGTAAGTATATTTAAAGCCACCATTTTCTCAATAGCTTCTCTTACAGACATTCTGCTGACTCCTAAATCTTGAGACAGCTGATTTTCTGAAGCTATCTTCATGCCAGGTGTCCATTCTTTATTAAAAATCTTCTCTTCAATTGTCTTATATACAATTTCACTAGTATTTATTTTTCTTACTGCCATGTAGACACATCTCCTATTCGTCAGTCGTCTGATGACTTACAACCTGTCTTAATTATAAAAAAACGTTTTCAATTTGTCAACAATTTTCTTGTATATTTTTTTATCATTCAGAGTAATGATATTTTGAAATCCTCTAATTTCAAAAGCTTCATTGATATTTGATTTTATTTTTATATTACTTTACTATTATACTGTTGTAATACGACTTTGCTTTGATGCATAAAAAATATAAATTACATGCAAAAGCAGCTTATTTACCATAACAATAAATAAGCTGCTTTTATAAAATGATGCTATACATCTGTTTCTTTAATACTATGTATCTCATTGATAGTTCTTTCTATATGCCTTTTCATAAAAAGAGCAGCTAGGTTAGCATCCCTTTCTTTAATAGCATGTAAGATTTTTTTATGTTCTTCTACTCCTGACTCAGGGCCAAGATATTTATTAATTTCTTTCTGTTGAAATTTTAAAATATCTGTTAAAATACTATTCACTTTAATAATAAGGGAATTTTTTGTACCTTTTGCTATTTCCATATGAAACTGATAATCTGCCTGTACAAATTTAGGTGATTGATCTTTATTATCACACATAATTTGGAAGCATTCTTCTAAGTTTTCTATAGTTTCATCATCACATCTTTCAGCACACATCTGAGCACTATCTACCTCGATTACTTTTCTAAACTCTAAAACGTCTAACAAGTTATCTTTATTAATCAAAATCATAGGAATTAAACTATTTAAGTAAATAGAGGCTGACAACTCATTAACAAAGGTTCCCTCACCCTGCTTCTTGGTAAGTATATTTAAAGCCACCATTTTTTCGACGGCTTCTCTTACAGACATCCTACTTACTCCTAAATCTTGAGATAGTTGATTTTCTGAAGCTATCTTCATTCCTGGAGTCCATTCTTTATTAAAAATTTTTTCTTCAATCGTCTTATATACTATTTCACTAGTATGCACTTTTCTTGCCTCCATGACAAGTTCATCTCCCATCATTAAATTATCAGACAACTCATAGCATATCCTCATTATAAGAAAGTGTTTTTAATATGTCAATGGATTTTGCTATATTGTTAAGGTACAAATTACATGTAAAAGCAGCTTATTTACTATAATAGTAAATAAGCTGCTTTTCAAAAAAAGGGGAGAACAAAACAAATATATGGGTTTATTTGTTTTAGCACCATAATTTAACCTGTTGTGCTAGTTAAAATTTACAAATAGAAAAACTCCAGCGAATTATGTTAACCTATCTTTGATAACCACGACGAAATCAAGATAGGAGGATAACATATGCCGGAGCTTACTAAGAAATATTCTATCAAAG